>NC_022571.1:0-7500 GCF_000473995.1 Clostridium saccharobutylicum DSM 13864
ATAGTTGGTTATAATTTAAAACTGTTGATATAGTTGTTGATAAACTGTACATAATATTAATAAAAAATTTTTTTATTATATATAAATTGGAGGAATAAAAATGGATGCCGATCTTAAAACTTTATGGGCAAAAACCCTAGACATAATAAAAAGTGAGCTAAGTGAAGTTAGCTTTAATACTTGGATTAAAAGTTGTGAGCCTATATCTATATCTTCTAACACTATAAAGATAAGCGTTCCTAATTCCTTTACTCAAGATATTTTAGATAAACGATATAAAGATTTAGTCGCCAATTCAATAAAAGCAGTATGCTCAAAATTATATACAATTGAATTTATTATAGTTTCTGACATTTATGATAAAGTAGACGAAACTAAAGATGCTTCATCAAAACAATCAAAATCAATTGTAGTTAATGATGAAATGTCTTCAACATTAAATCCTAAATATACATTTAATTCTTTTGTTATAGGTAATAGCAATCGATTTGCTCATGCTGCTTCACTAGCAGTTGCTGAATCCCCTGCTAAAGCTTATAATCCATTATTTATATATGGTGGAGTTGGGCTTGGAAAAACTCACTTAATGCACGCTATAGGCCATTATATTTTAGACGGTAATCCTAGTGCAAAAGTAGTCTATGTTTCATCTGAAAAATTTACCAACGAATTAATAAATGCTATTAAAGATGATAAAAATGAAGAGTTTAGAAATAAATATAGAAACGTAGATATTTTGCTTATAGATGATATCCAATTTATAGCTGGCAAAGAGCGTACACAAGAGGAATTTTTTCATACCTTTAACGCATTGCATGACGCAAATAAGCAAATCATACTATCGTCAGATAGACCACCAAAAGAAATTCCAACATTAGAAGACAGATTGCGTTCAAGGTTTGAATGGGGTCTTATTGCTGATATTCAAGTTCCAGATTTTGAAACTAGAATGGCTATTCTAAAAAAGAAAGCAGATGTTGAAAACTTAAATGTTGCAAACGAAGTTATGGGATACATAGCAACAAAAATAAAATCTAACATAAGAGAACTTGAAGGAGCATTAATAAGAATAATTGCATACTCTTCTTTAACTAATAGAGAAGTTACTGTAGATTTAGCTACTGAAGCATTAAAAGATATCATATCTAAAAAACAAGGAAAACATGTAACTATCGATATTATACAAGATATAGTTTCTAGTTACTTTAATTTGCGCGTAGAAGACTTAAAGTCTCAAAGAAGAACAAGGAATGTTGCTTATCCAAGACAAATAGCCATGTATTTAAGTAGAAAATTAACAGATATGTCTCTGCCTAAAATCGGAGAAGAATTTGGCGGAAGAGACCATACTACTGTAATACATGCTTATGAAAAAATATCTGAAAACTTAAAAACTGATGATTCATTACAACATACTGTTAATGACATTACTAAGAAATTAACTCAAAATTAATCCACAGATTGTATATAATAACTAATGAACAACTTGTGGATATTCTATTTATAGTTTTAATATGTTGATAGTTGTGGATAATATGTTTAATTCGTTACTTACTTATCCACAATATTTTTGCACTTAATTCCGTTGATATTACTTGGCTAAAGGTAGTTATCAACAAATTAACAGCCCCTACTACTATTATTACTATAAAAAATATATATCTATTTCTATATTTGTCTCTAAATTCATGTGAATAAATAAGGAGGATTTTATAATGATTTTTACATGTGAAAAACAAAAAATACTAGAAGGTATATCTATAGTTCAAAAGGCTATAACTGGAAAATCAACTATGCCTATATTAGAAGGTATATACATAAATACAAATCAATCATCATTAACACTTATAGGTTCAGACATGGATGTAAGTATACAAACATGTGTTGATGCAACTATTATAGAAGAAGGCAGTATCGTTATTGATGCAAAAATCTTTGGAGAAATCATTAGAAAGTTACCTAATTCAACTATAAAAATAGAAACTATGGAGAATCAAGTAATTAAAATAACTTGCGAAAAATCAATGTTTGATGTAGTTTACATGAACACTAATGAATTTCCTGAACTACCTGAGATTAATGAAAATTTAAAAATATCAGTTAATCAGAATATACTTAAAAACATGATAAAAGGAACATCTTTTGCCATTGCTCAGGACGAAACAAGACCAATACTTCAAGGGATATTATTTGAAGTTAAAAATAAAAATTTAAATTTAGTTGCTCTTGATGGATATAGATTAGCTGTTAAGAGTGAATTTCTAGATAGTGATATGGATGTTGAAGTTGTAATACCAGGAAAAACATTAAACGAAGTATCAAAAATACTTGAAGATGTGGATGATATTGTGGATATTACTTTCACAAATAATCATATATTATTTAATTTAGAGAAAACTAAAATAATATCAAGATTATTGGAAGGTAAGTTTATAAATTATAATTCACTATTACCTCAAGAACATAAGTTATTAGTTAATGTTAATAGACAACAATTGCAAAATGCTATAGAAAGAGCATCTTTAATGGCTAAGGATGGGAATACTAATCTAATAAAATTAGAAACGCAACAAGATAATTTAATTATTACATCTAATTCTCAATTGGGAAAAGTTAGGGAAGAAATTCTTATGAAATTGCAAGGAGACGAAATACAAATTGCATTTAATTCTAGGTATCTATTAGATGTATTAAAGAATATGGAAAGTGATGAAGTAATTATGAAAATGACTTCTAGTATAAGTCCATGTGTAATAGAAGAAAAAGATAATGAAAATGCAAAATATTTGGTATTACCAGTTAGACTAATGAGATAAGGAGGATAAATATTTTATTAATATTTATGCAAAAAAATGAATAAAATAAAAATTAACACTGAAATAATAAAATTAGACGCCTTTTTAAAATGGGCAGCTATTGTAAGCTCTGGTTCAGAAGCAAAATTATATATACAAGATGGATTGGTAAAAGTTAATAATGAAATTTGCACTCAAAGAGGAAAAAAATTAAAAATTGGAGATGTTGTAAGTTTCGAAGATTCGGATTTTGAAATAATATAAGATAGTTAATCATAAATAATAAACTCTTATTTTATTATTATGATATAATTGTTATAGGTGTATTTTTTATGTATGTTAAAAATATAATGTTAGTTAATTATAGAAATTATGAAAATTTGCAAATAGAGTTAAACAAAAATGTTAATGTCTTTATTGGAGATAATGCTCAAGGAAAGACAAATGTTTTAGAAGCAATTTATTATGGCGCATTTGCGAAGTCACATAGAACTTCAAAAGATAAAGAGTTAATAAATTGGAAAAATGACAAAGCATACATTAGTTTGCTCATTGGAAAAAGTAGATTAGATAAAAAAATCGATATAAATATATTAAGAGATGGCAAAAAGGCTATTAAAGTAAACTCTGTTAAAGTAAATAAGATAGGTGAATTATTTGGAACATTTAATGTTGTTATGTTTTCACCAGAAGATTTAAAAGTTATAAAAGAGGCTCCTAATTTAAGACGAAAAGTTTTAGATATGGAGCTATCTCAAATAAATAAGAAATATTATTTCAACTTAGTTCAATATAATAAGATTTTAAATGAAAGAAATAGCATATTAAAAAGCAGAAATTTTAATTCTGATATTTTAGAAATATATGATCTACAATTAGTTAATCATGCTGATTATATTATATCAAAACGGTTAGAATATATAGATAAGATAAACTTTTATGGAGAAGAAATCCATAGCGAAATAACAGATGGTAAAGAAAAGATTAAGTTTAAATATAATTGCACTGTTAATAATTTAGATGATTTTAAAACTAATTATTTAAAGAAATTACAAGATAATATTTTAAGGGATAAAGAAAAAGGATTAACTTCAGTAGGACCACATAGAGATGATTTTAGCATTTTTATAAATAATATAGATACTAAGATATTTGGGTCGCAAGGACAGCAAAGAACGGCAATTCTAACTATGAAATTCTCATCTCTAAAAATTATTAAAGAGATTACGGGTGAATATCCTGTTTTATTATTAGATGATGTCCTTTCAGAACTTGATCTCAACAGAAAAAAATACATACTAAGTACAATAAGTGGCATTCAAACAATAATCACATGCACCGGAATTGATGATTTAAAGGATTATTTAGATGATGAGGCTAAAATTTTTAATGTATCCAATGGACAAATTTTAAGTTAAAGGAGGAAGATTTAGTGTTTTTACATTTAGGTGAAAATGTTGTAGTTCCCATCAAAGACATTATTGGAATATTTGATTTACAAAATACAATGTATAGCTCTGATACAATACAGTTTTTACGATTAGCAGAAGAAGATGGATTTGTTGAAAGAATTACAGAAGAAAAGCCAAAATCTTTTATTATAGCAGAAGTTGATAATATGAGTAAAATTTATCTATCACCGATATCATCAACTACATTAACAAAAAGAACTGATATGAATTATAGTTCTTAATTTGAACACTTATCAGTTTTAATATTTATTAAGTTTAGGAGGAATCTGATTTGGAACAAAATAACAGAAAATACGATGAAAATCAGATACAGGTACTTGAGGGATTAGAAGCAGTAAGAAAGAGACCTGGTATGTATATCGGAAGCACAAGTTCACGAGGTCTTCATCATCTAGTATATGAAATTGTTGATAACAGTATTGATGAAGCATTAGCAGGTTACTGCGATAAAATAGAAGTTTACATTAACGAGGATAACTCTATTACCGTATGTGATGATGGTAGAGGTATGCCAGTTGGAATACATCCTAAAATGGGGAAATCTACTGTAGAAGTTATAATGACAATACTACATGCAGGAGGCAAATTTGGCGGCGGGGGATATAAAGTTTCAGGTGGACTACATGGAGTTGGTGCATCTGTAGTTAATGCTCTGTCCGAAGAATGTACTGTTACAGTTAAAAGAGAAGGTCATATATGGCAACAAAAATATAGTAAGGGTAAGGTTCTTACTGAAGTCACTAAAATAGGTGATTGTGATGAAACTGGAACAAAGACATATTTTAAGCCAGATACAGAAATATTCGACGAAACAGTATTTGATTTTGAGATTTTGGCCCAAAGATTGAGGGAATTAGCATTTTTAAATAAAGGTGTATATATAAAATTAGTTGATAAAAGAGATGAAAAAGAAGAAATTTTTCATTATGAAGGTGGAATTAAGTCATTTGTTAGCTATTTAAATAGAAATAAAGAAGTACTTCATGAAGAACCAATATATATTGAAGGGGTAAAAGATAATATTTCAGTTGAAGTAGCACTTCAATATAACGATAGTTATACTGAAAATATTTTTTCTTTTGCAAATAATATAGATACGGTTGAAGGTGGAACTCATTTAGTTGGGTTTAAAACAGCATTAACAAGGGTATTTAATGATTATTCAAAGAAATTTGGTCATATAAAAGAAAATGATAAGAATTTTAGTGGAGAAGATATAAGGGAAGGACTAACGGCTGTAATATCTGTTAAGATTGAGGAACCACAATTTGAAGGTCAAACTAAAACTAAACTAGGAAATAGCGAAGTTAGAGGTATTGTGGATTCCGTTGTTGGTGAAAATGTAGGAATATTCCTAGAGGAAAACCCAAATATAGGAAAAATAATAGTAGATAAAGCATTAATGGCAGCTAGAGCTAGAGATGCTGCTAGAAAAGCAAGGGAATTAACAAGAAAGTCAGTACTAGAAAGATCAGCATTACCAGGAAAATTAGCAGATTGCTCGTCAAAAGATCCTAGAGAATGTGAAATATATATAGTCGAAGGAGATTCGGCTGGTGGATCAGCTAAACAAGGAAGAAATAGAAAATTCCAAGCCATTTTACCTTTAAGAGGAAAAATCTTAAACGTAGAAAAGCAAAGATTGGATAGAATATTAAATGCAGATTCAATTAGATCAATGATTACTGCGTTTGGCGCTGGCATTGGAACAGATTTCGATGTAGAAAAAATTAGATATAATAGAATTATAATAATGACAGATGCCGATGTTGATGGGGCTCATATAAGAACGTTATTATTAACATTTTTCTATAGATATATGCGAACATTAATAGATGAAGGGCATGTATACATAGCCCAACCACCATTATATAAAGTTAGCAAAGGTAAAAAAGAGCACTACGCATATACTGATAAAGAATTAGAGCAAGTATTATTAGATATAGGTGGAAAAGATAATTCTACTGACATTCAAAGATACAAAGGTCTTGGTGAAATGAATGCAATTCAATTATGGGATACAACAATGGATCCAGAAAAGAGAATCTTATTAAAGGTAAATATAGAGGATGCTATGGCAGCAGATGAAATTTTTACAATTTTAATGGGTGAAAAGGTTGAGCCAAGAAAAGAATTTATACAGCAAAATGCTAAAAATGTTGTTAATTTAGACATTTAGTACTGAAATATGAGGTGAAGTACATGGATTTTAATGAGGGAAAAGTTATACCCGTAGATATTAAACATGAAATGAAAAAATGTTATATAGACTATGCGATGAGTGTTATTGTTGGTCGTGCATTACCAGATGTAAGGGATGGATTAAAGCCTGTACATAGAAGAATACTTTATTCATTGCAGGGGTTAGGATTATCTCCAGAAAAGGGATATAGAAAATGTGCAAGAATAGTTGGAGAAGTTTTAGGTAAGTACCATCCACATGGTGATACTTCTGTCTATGATGCATTAGTAAGAATGGCACAAGATTTTTCAATGAGATATATGTTAGTTGATGGTCATGGAAACTTTGGGTCAGTTGATGGTGATAGCGCAGCTGCCATGAGATATACAGAAGCAAAAATGAATAAGATAGCTGTTGAAATGTTGAGAGACATCAATAAGAATACAGTTGACTTTATGCCTAACTTTGATGGAGAGGAACAGGAACCAATAGTATTACCATCTAGATTCCCCAACCTTTTAGTTAATGGGTCATCAGGAATTGCTGTTGGTATGGCTACTAATATTCCTCCACATAATTTAGGTGAAATAATAGATGGTACTGTTATGCTTATTGATAATCCAGAAGCTACAGTATTAGATCTTATGACAAAGATTAAAGGGCCAGATTTCCCAACAGGAGCAACAATTATGGGGAAAGCTGGTATAAGAGCTGCATATGAAACTGGAAGAGGTAGAGTTGTAGTTAGAGCAGATGCTGAGATAGAAGAAGAGAATGGAAGGCACAGAATAATTGTGACTGAAATTCCTTATCAAGTAAATAAAGCAAGGCTTATAGAAAATATTGCTGACTTAGTAAAGGATAAGAGAATTACTGGAATATCTGATTTAAGGGATGAATCTGATAGAGAAGGTATGAGAATAGTAATAGAATTAAAGAGAGATGCGAATCCAAATATAGTTTTAAACTTACTATACAAACATACAAAGCTTCAAGATACATTTGGAGTTATTATGTTAGCATTAGTTAATAATGAACCAAGAGTATTAAA
>NC_022571.1:12500-167500 GCF_000473995.1 Clostridium saccharobutylicum DSM 13864
TCGGGCTGAAGTCGTACCGAAAGGAGCGGTGGACTGATTACGAGTGAGAATGTTGGCATTAGTAGCGAGATGTAGGTGAGAATCCTACAGGCCGAATATCTAAGGTTTCCTGAGTAAAGTTTGTCTTCTCAGGGTTAGTCGGGACCTAAGGCGAGGCCGAAAGGCGTAGTCGATGGACAATTGGTTGATATTCCAATACCACTATAATCGTTATTATCGATGGTGTGACGGAGAAGGATAGGATGTGCTAACTATTGGATGTTAGTCTAAGCGTTTAGGGAGTTAGGATAGGCAAATCCGTTCTAACAATTCTGAGGCGTGATGGGGAAGGTTCCACGGAACCGAAGTATCTGATTCCATGCTTCCAAGAAAAGCATCTAGAGAGAGAAGTAGTGCCCGTACCGCAAACCGACACAGGTAGATGAGGAGAGAATCCTAAGGCCGACGGAAGAATTGCAGTTAAGGAACTAGGCAAATTGACCCCGTAACTTCGGGAGAAGGGGTGCCTGCTTTACGGCAGGCCGCAGAGAATAGGCACAAGCAACTGTTTAACAAAAACACAGGTCTCTGCTAAAGCGAAAGCTGATGTATAGGGGCTGACGCCTGCCCGGTGCTGGAAGGTTAAGGGGAACACTTAGCGTAAGCGAAGGTGTGAACTTAAGCCCCAGTAAACGGCGGCCGTAACTATAACGGTCCTAAGGTAGCGAAATTCCTTGTCAGGTAAGTTCTGACCCGCACGAATGGCGTAATGACTTGTGCACTGTCTCAACTGCAAATCCGGCGAAGTTGTAGTGCGAGTGAAGATGCTCGCTACCCGCGATTGGACGGAAAGACCCCGTAGAGCTTTACTGTAGCTTAGCATTGAATTTCGGTATTGTCTGTACAGGATAGGTGGGAGACTGGGAAACTAGGGCGTCAGCCTTAGTGGAGTCGTTGTTGGGATACCACCCTGATAGTATTGAAATTCTAACTGGATGCCATGAAACTGGTGACAGGACATTGTTAGGTGGGCAGTTTGACTGGGGCGGTCGCCTCCTAAAATGTAACGGAGGCGCCCAAAGGTTCCCTCAGAACGGTCGGAAATCGTTCGAAGAGTGCAAAGGCAGAAGGGAGCCTGACTGCGACACCTACAAGTGGAGCAGGGACGAAAGTCGGGCTTAGTGATCCGGTGGTACCTCGTGGGAGGGCCATCGCTCAACGGATAAAAGCTACCTCGGGGATAACAGGCTGATCTCCCCCAAGAGTTCACATCGACGGGGAGGTTTGGCACCTCGATGTCGGCTCGTCGCATCCTGGGGCTGAAGTAGGTCCCAAGGGTTGGGCTGTTCGCCCATTAAAGCGGCACGCGAGCTGGGTTCAGAACGTCGTGAGACAGTTCGGTCCCTATCCGTCGCGGGCGTAGGAAATTTGAGAGGAGCTGTCCTTAGTACGAGAGGACCGGGATGGACTGACCTATGGTGTACCAGTTGTTTCGCCAGAAGCATAGCTGGGTAGCTAAGTCGGGAAGGGATAAACGCTGAAAGCATCTAAGTGTGAAGCCCACCTCAAGATGAGATTTCCCATAGCATAAGCTAGTAAGACCCCTTGAAGACTACAAGGTTGATAGGTCAGAGGTGTAAGTGCGGCAACGTATTTAGCTGACTGATACTAATAGGTCGAGGGCTTGACCAATATAATCAAGTTGTAATACATTAAGAACTATGTGCAATTTTGAAAGAGCAAAATCTTTCAAAAAAATGTTTGACATATTGATAATTAATGTGTATAATATTAATGAAAATCTGGTAATGATGGCATAGAGGTAACACTCCTTCCCATTCCGAACAGGACAGTTAAGGTCTATAGCGCTGATGGTACTGCATGGGAGACTGTGTGGAAGAGTAAGACGTTGCCAGGTAATAAAAAGGATCTTTAGCTCAGTTGGTTAGAGCAACCGGCTCATAACCGGTAGGTCTAGGGTTCGAGTCCCTGAAGGTCCACCATGGGGGTATAGCTCAGTTGGGAGAGCACCTGCCTTGCACGCAGGGGGTCAAGAGTTCGAATCTCTTTATCTCCACCAAAAAAAGTTATGAAGTATTTCATAACTTTTTTTATTATGTATATAATTAAGTTCATTTTAGTATATGAAATATAATAAGGGGATATATAAATATGCAATTTTATAGAATTAAACAATTTTATTGGGCAGTTCAATCTTTAATAAAGAAGGATGACTTTGCAATATTGAATAAATACCTTAATTCAGAACAATTAAATTTATTTATGAAAATAAGTAAATCGGAAAGACAACATTCAATAAGAGTATGTAAGTCAGCCATAAATTATATATATGATAAAAACATTTCCAATATTGATAAGAATAAAATGAGTAAATGTGCATTATTACATGATATAGGAAAATCACAAGTTAGAATAAATATATTTGAGAAAAGTTTTGTTGTTATTATGAATAAGATTACTTTAGGAAGCTTTTTAAAGTATAATAAAATTAAGAGAATAAGTAATTATTATAATCATCCTAGAATTGGAGCAAAGCTGTTAAGAGATTCTGGTGAAAAGGATGAAGAGATAATTGAATGCATAGAACAACATCATAATGAAGAAATTAAAGAGAAAAGCATTTATTTAAAAATATTAATGATATGTGATAATTGTAATTAATATTATTTGGTTAATTTATGGATGATAATTAGAGTTACTATAAATAGTGCTTTAAGTAAATTGTAGGGGAAAGAAATTTACTAAGAGAAAATTCTTTTTCAGGAGGTCAATATGAATTCTATTGAACGAAGAGATAGTATAATTAAGTTATTATTAGAGAGCAATAAGCCATTAAAAGGTACTACTATAGCTGAAAAATATGCTGTAACCAGACAAGTAATTGTAAAGGATATAGCTATTCTTAGAGCTAAGGGAGAAAATATAATAGCAACGCCAGATGGATATATAGTAAATAATAATGAAGGGAAAGTTAAAGCTATTATAGCTGTGACTCACGATAAAGAGCAAATGTTTGAGGAAATGAGCATAGTAATTAAATATGGGGGGATAATTGAAGATGTTATAGTAGAACATCCGTTATATGGTGAGATAAAAGGAATGCTTATGATTAAAAATTTTAATGAATTAAATAAGTTTATTATAAAGTATAAGGAACAAAAAGCAAAATTATTATCAGTATTAACTAATGGAGTTCATCTTCATACTATAGCAGCAGATACTGAAGATGATATTGAATTAATAATATCAGAATTAAAAGAACGTAACTTTGTGGTTTCAGATTAGGAGGATTAAGTTATGGATTATGATGTATTAATTTTAGGTGGCGGTATAGTTGGTTGTGCAGTAGCTTATGAGTTATCTAAATATAATATAAATATAGCTTTAATTGAAAAAGATTATGACGTAGCCAATGATGTTTCTCTTGTTAATACAGCTGTCGTTTATGATGGATCGGAAACATCTGATTATGTAATGGCTAAGCTAGAGAATTCTGGAATGAAGTTAATTCAAAAGCATTGTGAGAAATTTAATTTACCATATAAAAGAGTAGGTGCATTAAGAATTTCTTCAAATGATAGTGGCAATAAGCGATTAGATATTATGTATAATAAGGCTAATGAACGTGGCATTTTAGGAGTTCACTTAATAGAAGATAATGCTATTTATGATATAGAGCCAAATTTAAAGATAAAAGCAGAAAAAGCACTATATTCAGAAAATATTGCGGTTATTTCACCTTACAATTTAGCCATTTCATATGCTGAAGTTGCTGCTGATAATGGAGTGAATTTTAGATTAGAAGAAGAGGTTATTGATATTAAGAATGTAAGCAAAGGCTTTAAGGTAACAACTAATAAAAACAAGTTTACTTGTAAGTTCGTGGTTAATACAATACCAAGTGAAATTTTTGCAGGAAGATATGTAGAAGGCAAAAATGAAGTAATAAATAAAAAAATGAATTATATTTTATTTAATGAAAATTTAGATAATTACATTAATAGTGTAATTATTAATGATATAGATGAAGATGCTTTTGTAATAAATATACCAACAGCATCAAAAGAAAATTTAATTGGGATAAAGGGATATGATTTTTTAAGTTTAGAGGATGGATTACAATTATCTAAGAGTATTTTACAGGATGTAAAAAAGGAAGTAGTTATGAATATTTTTACTGAAACATACAGTAAAGGTAATACGTTAATTGATGATAATAAGATTCAAGATGGATATATAAAAGTTACTGGAAGTCATTATAGTAAGATAACAATTGCACCTGCTATTGCTGAAAAGATTGAAGAATCATTAAAAACTAATATGAATATAACTAAGAAGAGAGACTATGTTGATAAGAATAGGGAAATGTATACATTTAAGAATATGTCTAAAGAACAAAGAAATGAGATAATTGCTTTAGATTCAAGGTATGGAAACATAATATGTAGTTGTAATAATGTTACAGAAGGTGAAATCATAGATTGTATTAGAAGGCCACTTGGTGCAAGAACTGTAGAAGGAGTTAAAAGACGTACAGGAATAGGTCTAGGTAGCTGTAATGGTTCTTATTGTAAAATGAAAATTATAAAAATTTTAGCTAGAGAAATGAATGAAAGTCCTTTAAGCATAGTATATGATTCGATGGATTCAAAGGTATTAGTTAGCAGAATTAAAGAATTTAATGAAATCTAACTAGGAGGAAATTAAAATGAGCAATAAAGATATTTTTACAAGTTTGGTTAGAATAAAGGGTGATTTAAATAACAAAGTTGCATCTGTAAAAAGTACTAAGCCTATAGAAAAGGAGTTATGGAGGGAGTTTTCCAAAGTTCTTAGTAGAATATATATAAGTACTCCTATTGATATCGGAGATATCATTTGTAAGAATATAATGAATACAGGTATAGATATTGTTTGTACAAGAAGGATTGATTGATATTTTTTATATGCTTTGATGTATATATAAATTAAAATTTCTAAGGAAAGTTAAGTTAGTGTTACATTATTTGAGTATAAATTATTTTTTGTAACACATATATATTGACAAATATAGGTGTTTTGTAATATATTAAATTTAAGTTAATATAAAAACCTGTGATGAGAATAGTAATAATATTATGATTTTTAGAGAGTCAGTGGTTAGGTGTAAACTGATAATTGTAGATTATGAATCCACCTCTGAGGGACTGCGATGAGTAGTACGGTATATATCGTTAAATAGTTAAGTGGATAGTATTTTTAATACTATCAATTAGGGTGGCAACGCGGAGTTCTTCGTCCCTTGTATGGGAAGAAGGACTCTTTTTTTATTGAAAAATATATTTTTATTTTAGGAGGATAAATTACATGTTAGATTTAAAAAGAATAAGAAACAATCCAGAAGAAATTAAGAAAGCTTTATCAAATAGAGGGGAAGATTTTGATGCTAAGGTTATTGATGAAATAATACAATTAGATGAAGAAAGAAGAAAAATATTAGTAGAAGTTGAAACACTAAAAAATAAAAGAAATCAAGCTTCAGCTGAAATTCCTAAGCTTAAGAAAGCAGGAGAAGATGTTACTTCAATAATGACTGAAATGAGAGAATTAGGAGATGAAATTAAGCAATTTGATGTTAGGGTAACAGAAATAGATGAAAGAATAAAATATATTATGTTAAGAATACCTAATATACCAAATCCAGAAGTTCCAGATGGTGAAACAGATGAGGATAATATTGAAATAAAAAGATGGGGAGAGCCAACTAAATTTAGTTTTGAACCAAAAGCACATTGGGATCTAGGAACTGACTTAAACATTTTAGACTTTGAAAGAGGTGGAAAGGTAGCTGGATCTAGATTTACTGTGTATAAGGGATTAGGAGCTAGATTGGAAAGAATGATAATTTCTTATTTCTTAGATAAGCATACATGTGAGAATGGATATACTGAAATATTACCACCATACATGGTTAATAGAGATAGTATGACAGGAACAGGTCAATTACCTAAGTTTGAAGAAGATGCATTTAAAGTTGAAAACAATGGATATTTCTTAATTCCTACAGCAGAAGTTCCTGTAACTAACATGTACAGAAATGAAGTACTTGCTGGAGCAGACTTACCAATTAAGCATGCTGCATATTCAGCTTGTTTTAGAGCAGAAGCGGGTTCTGCTGGAAGAGATACAAGAGGTCTTGTTAGACAACATCAATTTAATAAGGTCGAATTGGTTAAATTTTGTAAGCCAGAAGATTCTTATAATGAATTAGATAAACTTGTTACTGATGCTGAATCTGTATTACAAGGATTAGGTTTGCCTTATAGAATAGTTAGAATATGTAAAGGTGATTTAGGATTTACTGCAGCTTTAAAATATGATATAGAAGTTTGGATGCCAAGTTATAATAGATATGTAGAAATTTCAAGTTGTTCAAATTTTGAAGATTTCCAAGCAAGAAGAGCTAATATTAAATATAGAGAAACTCCAAAAAATAAACCACAATTTGTTCATACATTAAATGGATCAGGAGTTGCGATAGGTAGAACAGTTGCAGCTATATTAGAAAACTATCAAAGAGAAGATGGCAGTGTAGAAATCCCAGAAGTTTTAAGAAGATATATGAATTGTGATGAAATAAGATAGTTTGTTATTAAAAAGATATAATATGTAATAAAGCATTAAAAGGAAGTATGAATAAGTTATTTTTACATTATAAATTCATACTTCTTTTTAATAAAACATAATAAGAAGAGAAATAAGTTATTTGTATATTAATATATGTATAAATGAAACGAAGCTATGCAAATTTTTAGTTTTTATACATTTTATCTTTAATTATGATGTCAAAATTTCTACTGTATTTAAACATTAATAAATAAAATCATTTATTAAAATAATTTTATTTAAAAGTGTTGACATAATAATAATTGCTTGCTATAATAAATCTTGTCGTAAGACGTGGAAAGATGGTCGAGTTGGTTTAAGGCACCGGTCTTGAAAACCGGCGTGCGTGTAAGCGTACCTAGGGTTCGAATCCCTATCTTTCCGCCATTTTTTTTATCTAAAAATAAAGATAGAAGGCACATGGAGAATTACTCAAGTGGCTGAAGAGGCGCCCCTGCTAAGGGCGTAGGTCGGGTAACTGGCGCCCGGGTTCAAATCCCGGATTCTCCGCCAAAGCATCTAATATTTTATTAGATGCTTTTTTATATTTAGAAAAGTATAAAAATTCTGAAGTGCAAACTATAGTGATATCAATGTTTTAAAGAGTACAAAGTATAACAAGTTTATTATAAAGTAGACATGGTGAAGTAAATTTGTTATTATTGACGAAATTATGATAAATCAAAATATTACGATAATGTTTGAAAGTATCAAAAAATATATTGTGCTAAGCAAAGTTTAGTGTTATATATATGGTACAATATGATTTATTCATTACTTAGTGATACTGTACATAACTTTAATTTAGAATTCAATTTTTAACATATATATTTCTTTATTTTATTATATGGAAAGTTATAAAAATAAAATTTTAAACTATTCATTTCATAATTTAGATTTTTCAATAAAATTAAGTTAATGTTGCTCATTTTAATATAAATTGTCCTTGGTAAAATATACATTAATGAAAAATAAAAAAATATGTTGACACATATTAAAATCATTGCTATAATAAATCATGTCGTGAGACGTGGAAAGATGGTCGAGTTGGTTTAAGGCACCGGTCTTGAAAACCGGCGTGCGTGTAAGCGTACCTAGGGTTCGAATCCCTATCTTTCCGCCATTTAATATAATAATAAAAAATGCAGAAGGCACATGGAGAATTACTCAAGTGGCTGAAGAGGCGCCCCTGCTAAGGGCGTAGGTCGGGTAACTGGCGCCCGGGTTCAAATCCCGGATTCTCCGCCAAAAACATCTAACATTATGTTAGATGTTTTTTTGTTTTGTAAATTTTTATATAATCATTTATTATATATTTTAATACTTATTTCTAAAAAGTTACAGTATTGAATAATATATTATAAAGCAAAAATATAATGATGATACATAGTATAATTATATAAGAGAGATTAATCAGATAAGAAGGTGCATTGTGCTTAAAGGAGAGAAAATATATTTAAGGTTACTTGAGAAAAGGGATATATTAATGTTGCATAAGTTATGTAATGAAGAGGAAGTTAAAAAATACAATATAATATCGAGTGATATTAATGAAGATAAAAATAATCTCAAACAGACAAACTTAAGAAAAGCTTTAAGCATAATTAACGAAAAAAATGTTTTAGTTGGTTTTATAACATATAAGGAAAGTGATTATTGTCAAAATGTATATTCTATTGGAATTACAATAGGAAGTAGGTATTGGAATAGGTCTTATGGGCAAGACTCTATAAAAGTATTATTAAAATATTTATTTGAAGAGTTGAATGCTATACGGGTAGAATTAGAAGTAATCAAATCAAATTTTAGAGCAATAAATTGTTATAAAAAATGTGGGTTTAGGGAATGTGGAATTAGATATAATAGGTGTTGTATAGATGGATCAGATGTTGATACTGTAATTATGAGCATACGTAATGATAAATCCAACATCTAATAATAAAAGTTGATTATTAGATCTAGAGGTGAAAAATAGATGAGTATAAGATTTATATATGGTAGGGCTGGGACTGGGAAAAGTGAATTTTGCATAAATGAAATAAAGAAAAAAATCGAAAAAAGTGAGGATTATAAGTTAATTTTATTAGTTCCAGAGCAATATACATTCAATACTGAAAATAAGATTTTAAAAAGTATTGGTGAAATAGCTCTTTTAAGAACCGAAGTTTTGAGTTTTAAGAGGATGGCTCACACAGTATTTGAAGAATGTGGCGGACGTGTTAAAGAGATAATAAAAGAATCAGGAAAAAACATGTTGATTCATAAAGTATTAAATGAAAATATTGATTCTTTAGAATACTTTAAAAAAATATCAAGAGAACAGGGTTTTAATGAAATTATAGCAGATATTATTTCGGAATTTAAAAAGTATAATGTTAATATTGAAAATTTAGTAGAAATAGATAAAAGTATTAATGATATAGAATTAGTGCAAAAAATTAAGGAATTAGCAGTAATTTATGATGCTTTTAATTTGAAGATGAATCAAGGATATATTGATAGTGATGATGAATTAACTTTATTAGGAAAAAAGTTATTAAATAGCAATATTTATAAAGATTGTGAAGTATGGATAGACGAATTTACTAGTTTCACACCTCAACAATTAGAGATTATAAGATTATTGGCAAAAAGGTGCAGAAGAATAAATATAACTCTTTGTATGGAAAGTTCATTTATGCAAAAAGAGGATGAAGATATAACAGATGTTTTTAATTCAATAAAGAAAACTGAAATGAGTATAATGAAAATAGTGGAAGAAAATAATATAGCTTATGATAAGCCTATTGATTTAAATACTAATTTTCCATATAGATTCAAAAATAGTTATGAATTAAGACATATAGAAAAATACTTTTTTACTTATCCGTTTAATTCATATAAGGGGTTAAATAAAAATGTTTCACTTTATAAAGCAAATAATATATATGATGAGATTGAGAGAGTTGCGAAAAGCATAGTTAAACTTGTAAGAGATAATGGGTATAGATATAAGGATATATCAGTTGTCTGTAGAAATATTGATGATTATGAGAAAATAACATCAGTAATATTTAAGGAGTACAATATACCGTATTTTTTAGATAAGAAGCTTCAATTATTAAATAATCCGTTAATTATACTTATAACATCTGCTTTTGAAATCTTGTTTAAGAATTGGTCTTATGAAAGTATATTTAAGTATTTAAAAAGTGGGTTAACAGGAATAGAAAGTTTAGATATTGATATATTAGAAAACTTTATATTGGAAAATGGAGTGAAGGGATATAAGTGGACTGTAAAAGAAATAATTTCTGAAAAATGGTTTCACAATAATAAAGAATTAACAGAAGAGCAAGTGGGAATAGCTGAAATTATGGAGGAGATAAGAAGACCACTTATAACTTTTCATAATAAAATAAATGGAAATCATACTGTAAGGGATATTTGTGCTGCTATTTATGAATTTTTAGTTGATTTAAAAGCGTTCAAAAGAATAGAATTATGGATTGAGAATTTTGAAAAGCTTGGATTAGAAGATAAGGTTAAGGAATATAGTCAAGTTGAAGGCATAGTAATAGATATTTTAGATCAAGCAGTTGATGTAATGGGAGGAGAGATTTTAGATTCTTTTGAATTTTTTAAGATATTAAATTCAGGATTCACTAATCAAGAAATTGGAGTTATACCAGTAGCTTTAGATCAAGTAAATATTGGTGATGTGGCGAGAATAAAAGGGAGAGATGTAAAAGTACTTTACATAGTTGGAGTTAATGATGGTGTGCTGCCTGCAGCCAACAAGGATGAAGGAATATTATCTGATATGGATAGAGAAACATTAAGTAAAATGGGAATAACTTTAGCATCAACAACTAGAAATAAAATATTTGAGGAACAATTTTTACTATATACTGCATTAACTATAAGCAGTGAATATTTAATGATATCTTATCCAATGGCTGATTTTGAAGGTAAATCATTGAGACCTTCAATAGTGATATCAAGAATCAAGAAGATACTTCCTAATTTAATAGAGGAGAGTTCAATATTTGATTTAGTAAGTAATTCAAATATGCTAAATAAAATTACAACACCAATTCCTACATTTAATGAGTTAATATTAGCGGTGAGAAGAGATTTTGATAAGGAAGACATAGAAGAGTATTGGCCAGAAGTATATAACTGGTTTAAACAAAATGAAGAATTTAAGGATAAAATACAAAATATATTTAATGGGCTTAACTATTCTAATATAGGAGATGTAGTAGCTAAAAAGAAGCTTAGAGAACTTTATCAAAATGATATTGGAAAAATGGTATTTAGTGTATCTAGATTAGAAAAATATGCGAAATGCCCATTTTCTTATTTTGTCCAATATGGACTTAAAGCTAAAAATAGAAAAGTATATGAATTTACACCTCCAGATCTAGGCTCATTTGTTCATGATGTTTTGGATTCATTTACAAATAAAGTTAAGCATGAAGGAATTTTATGGTCTGACTTAAATAATGAAAAGTGCAGAGAAATGGTTTCTAAGTTAATTGATAAAAGATTAGACGAAGAAAGTAATTCAATATTGAATAGTACTAAGAGATTTAAATATTTAGCTCAAAGGTTTAAGCGAGTGATTTCTAAGTCTATTACAATTATAGCAGAGCAAATAAATCAAGGTAAGTTTGAAGTATTCAAGACTGAATTTGATTTTGGCAGCTATAGTCAAGGTGAAGCAATAACATTAGATTTAAATTCTAATGAAAAAATATACCTGCAAGGAAGAATTGATAGGATAGATACATTAGATTTAGATGATGAAACTTATGTAAGAATTATAGATTACAAGACAGGTGCTAAGCAGTTTGAGTTAAATGAATTGTATCATGGTTTACAAATGCAGTTACTAGTTTATTTAGATGCTTTAATTAAGAATTCTAAATATATATTAGAGAAGCAGGTTAAACCAGGAGGAATATTTTATTTCAAAATAGATGATCCAATAATTAAGGGCAAGAAAGAAATGACAGTAGAAGAGGTTGAAGTAGAAGTTTTAGATGCATTGAAAATGAAGGGCTTGGTATTAAAGGATGCCAGAGTTGTTAGGGCTATGGATAAGGATATTGATGGTTATTCATTGATAATACCAGCTGCATTTAAGAAAGATGGAGATTTTAAAGCTAATAGTGATGTAGTAACAGAAGAAGAGTTTAATTTGCTTAGGGATTATGTAAACAAAAAAATGATTGAATTATGTAAAGAAATGTTAAGTGGAGAAGTCAAAATACAACCTGTAAAGCAGTCGAATAGAGTCCAATGTGAATATTGTGATTTCTCTGCAATATGTCAATTTGATACTGATATAAAAGATAATAAGTATAACGTGATAATAAAGAAATCTCAAAATGAAATTTGGAGTGATATAAAAAAGGAGATAGTCTGTACCAATAGTTTTAGTGAGAAAAATAGTAATAAGGATTCAAAAGAAAATAATGTATTAGAATAATTACTAAAATCTGATTAGAGAAGTTTAATTACAGATAGGAGAAAAATATGGGTGAAACAAAATGGACTGATGAACAGTTAAGTGCAATTGAAACAAGAAATTGTAATTTGTTAGTTGCAGCAGCTGCAGGATCTGGTAAAACTGCTGTTTTGGTAGAAAGAATTATAAGAATTATCACAAATGAAGAAGCTCCAGTAGATATAGATAAATTATTAGTTGTTACCTTTACAAATGCAGCAGCAGCAGAAATGAGAGAGAGGATAGCAATAGCTATATCTAAGGAATTAGATAAGAATCCAAATTCTAAAAATCTTCAAAAACAATTAACTTTATTAAATAGAGCTAATATTACAACTATGCATTCATTCTGTTTAGATGTAATTAAAAGTAATTTTCATAAGATTGACTTGGATCCTTCTTTTAGGATAGGAGATCAAACAGAGGGGACGTTAATAAAGGCAGAAGTAATTGAGGAACTTTTTGAAGATAAATATGATGAAGATGATGCTGATTTCATAAATTTAGTTGAGGTTTTTGGAAATTATAAAAATGATGACAATTTAAAAGATTTAGTTTTAGATTTATATGATTTTACAATGTCAGGACCATGGCCAGAACGATGGCTTATTGATAGTGCAGAGGAATTTAATATAAAAACATTAGAGGAATTGAATAATAGTAAATGGGTTAAGGTGTTAAATGAAAGTGTTAGTGTTGAAATTCAAGGATATATTAACTCTATGGAAAAGGCAATTGAAATTATTAATAGCACAGATGGTCTTGAGCCTTATTTAGATAGTTTTATAAGTGAATTATCTCAGATAAAAAGTATTTACGAGAATATTAATAATGGACTAGAAAAGATGTATATTGGAATATTATCTATAAATTTTGGTAAGCTTAAACCTATAAAGAAGGATAAAGTTTCAGATCAGAATGCACAAAATCTTGTAAAGAATATAAGGGATGATATAAAAAAGAGAATATCATCTTTAGTAAACAATATATTTTCAGTAACGCCTGATGACATGTTGATTAACATTCAGGGATCATATCCTTATATAAAAAAGTTATCAGAAATTGTATTAGAATTTGGCGAAAGATTTAGTAAAAAGAAAAAAGAAAGAAATATTTTAGATTTTAATGATTTAGAACACTTATGTTTAAAGATATTAATTGAATATGATGAAAATAAGAATTTAATACCATCTAAAGTTGCAGAAAACTTTAAAAATTATTTTGATGAAGTACTCGTAGATGAATATCAGGATTCTAATAGTGTTCAAGAAACTATAATTGGTTTAGTATCTAGAAGAGATTCAGACATTCCTAATGTGTTTATGGTTGGAGATGTTAAGCAAAGTATATATAGGTTTAGGCAGGCTAAACCAGAATTGTTTATAGAGAAATACAACAATTACCAAACTAATATAGGCATTAATAGAAAAATTCAATTATACAAAAATTTTAGAAGTAGAAAAGAAATTATTGATGGAGTTAATTACATTTTTAAGGAAGTTATGTCTCAAACTGTTGGGGAGTTGGAATATACAGATGATGAAGCTTTAAATTTAGGTGCGAATTATAAAGAGTTTGATGATGACAATATAACTCTTGGTGGAGCAATAGAAGTTAATATAGTAGATAAGAATGGTAAAAATATTGAAGAGGATATTGAAGATGAACAAGAAGAAATTGAGGCTGTTAATTTAGAAGGAAGAATCATTGCTAAAAGAATAAATGAATTAATGTCATCAAAAGCAGAAAAAGTTTTTAAAGTTTTGGATAAGGAAACAGGGGAATATAGACCATTAAGATATAAAGATATAGTAATTCTTTTAAGAGCAACTAAGAATTGGTCTGAAAACTTATTAGAGGAATTAGGTAAAGAAGGAATTCCCGTATACGCAGATACGGGATCAGGATATTTCGAATCAATTGAGATTAGAACTATAATATCACTTTTAAAGGTAATTGATAATCCAATGCAAGATATTCCAATGATAGCATTGTTAAGATCACCAATTATGAATTTTTCAGCAGAAGAGTTAAGTGATATTAGGCTAGTGAATAAAGAAAAGTATTTTTATGAAAATATTAAATATATAGTAGATGAATCTAGCAAAGAGAATGGGTATCTATACTCTGAAGAGATTGTAGATAAATGTGTATATTTACTTCAATGCATTGATAAATGGAGAAAAAAATCAATTTACATGGCAATTGATGAATTTATATGGTATCTATATATGGATACAGCCTATTATGGGTATGTTGGAGCTATGCCTAATGGAATGTTGAGGCAAGCAAATTTAAAGATACTATTTCAAAGAGCAAGACAATTTGAGCAAACTAGTTTTAAAGGATTGTTTAATTTTATAAGTTTTATAAATAAGCTTACAAAATCCTCAGGAGATATGGGAAGTGCAAAAATATTGGGAGAAAATGAGGATGTAGTAAGAATTATGAGTATTCATAAGAGTAAGGGATTAGAGTTTCCAGTAGTGTTTTTATGTGGAACTGGAAAGCAATTTAATTTAATGGATTTAAATAAGAATATTTTATATCATGATGAATTAGGGATCGGACCTGATTTTGTAGATATAAATAAAAGATTTAGTATTGGAACTTTAGCTAAAGAGGCAATAAAAAAGAAAATAAAACTTGAAACATTATCAGAAGAAATGAGAATACTTTATGTTGCATATACCAGGGCAAAAGAAAAGTTGATTATAACAGGAGCAGTAAATAATATTGACAAGATTATAGAGAAGTGGATGAATTCAGCATCATTAGAGCATAATCTTATATTGCCATCGGAAGTTATGAAAGGAAAATCATATTTAGATTGGATTGGAATGGCTTTATGTCAGCATAATGATGGCGCTGTATTAAGAGAAAAGATTTCAGAATCAAATGAAATATCGAAGGTTGATGCATCTAGGTGGGAAGTTAAACTGTGGAACAAAGCCGATTTAATTAATATGGATGATTTAAATGATGAAACTGAAAAGGGTAAGCTTGAATCGAATGTAATAAATAATAATTCATTAAATGAAAGCACATTAAAAAGCATAGACGAGATATTGAGTTATGAATATCCATTAAAGGAATCAACTATTATTAAAAGTAATATTTCAGTTTCAGATTTAAAGAGAAGAAATTTAGAAAGAAATTTAGAAATTGAAGAAATGTATAGGGAAAAAGTTATGGTTACTCCAAAATTTCTTCAGGAAGAAAAGGGATTAACCTCATCTGAGAGAGGAACAGCAGTTCATTTTGTAATGAGGAAATTAGATTTAAATAGGGTATCAACTATAAATGAAATTAAAGATCAATTAAAGGAGTTATACGAAGGAGAATTTTTACTTGAAGCAGAAGTAAAAGCAATTAATCCATATAAAATATTAAACTTTTTTAAGTGTAATTTAGGGAGTATGATGATTGAGTTGCATAAAAAGGGTGAAAAGGTATATAGAGAGATTCCATTTTATACTGAAATAAGTAGTTTAGAAATAAATAATGATTTAGATAAGAGATATAATGATGAAACAGTTAGATTACAAGGAATTATAGATTGCTTTTTTGAATATAGAAAAGAAATAATTCTTTTAGACTATAAAACAGATTATATAGAAAAGGGAAAGGAAAATGAATTTAAAGAGAAATATAAAAAACAAATTGATTACTATAGCGATGCTATAGTAAAAATGACTGGTAAAAAAGTTAAGAAAAAATATCTATATTCATTTTATCTGGAAGAAGAAATTCAGTTATAAAATATATTAGTGCGTATTAAATTTTCAATATACATAAAACTATATTAATGCAACTAAATATTAAATAGCATAAATACTTATAATTTAAAATTTAATCTTAGTATTTATGCTATTTTTCAGTTTATTTTTAGATATTAAGTTAATGTAATAATATTCAATAATTTATAAGTTAAGGTTGGATGTTTTAATTCCACCTCTACCCTTATTAAATAAACATATTATTTTTTGAAGTTTATACAAAAATCTTGATGGACTCGAAAATAATTATTTGATTATAACTTTACTTCCTTTTGGGATATTTGTATATATCCATTTTGCATCATCAATAGAAAGTCTAATGCATCCATGAGAAGATGGTTTATTTAATGTATAATCTACTATAGTGGTCTTATCTTTAGCAAACGGAGAGGAATGAAATAATATATCACCAGTAATTTGTGTCCAGTACTTTCCGCCTTGCTTATATTTATCCGAGAAAAACCAATCTCCCTTTTCTTTAATAGAAAAAGAGCCTGTTGGAGTATCTTCACCAGTTATTCCAGTAGAACAAGGAAAGCTTTTTATTAATTGCCAGTTATCAGCAGTCCCTTTATATATATATGTTTTTTGATTTTTTAAATCTACATCAATAAAATAAGAAGTAGTACTTTCTATATTTAAAGTATTGATGTTATTTTGAGAAATAGCAGTTGTTAAAGCACGAGATGAAGCTTCAGATGCAGCAGAAGCTTTATTCAAGTATTCTTGCTGTTGTTCCTTAATTGTTGCTATCTTTTCTTGAATATCAGAATCATCTCCAAGAATATCACTGTTATTTGAAATTAGAGATAATGCTTGAGTATAATAATCATTGCTAGCTAAATCATCACAACGATCTAGTAAATCTTGTTTAAGCTTATCTTTTGAATCTCCTAAGTATTTTAATGAATCTTCATAATTTAAATCTAGTGAAGAAACTTTTTTAAAAGCAGAAATTGCTTGAGCGTATTGGCCATTGTTAAATGCTGTAATACCATTATTAAAATTATTATTAGAATCTTGATTTAAATCAATTGACTCTGAAATATTAAGTAAATCTTCGTGGGGAATGATGTCATAGCGGGCTATTTCTTTTAATTGTGTTAATGCATTTTCTGAAGAAATACTTTTATTATTAATATTATCAGATATTGTATTTGTTTTAGCATTAAAGTATTTATGTAGATCATTCATAAGCATATATGATTTGAACGGATTAGATATTTGTTTAGTTAATAGTAAGTTGTTAGCTTCTGAGAACTTATAATTGTCAAAATCAGTTTTAAATTCGTTTATTAGTTTAGTATACCTATAAGCTTCATAAATTGCACTTAATGTTAAGGTTATAAGAAATAAGAATACTAATAAGGTTATTTTAAACTTTTTTTTATATTTTAATTTATTATGATATAAGTTTTTATACAATTTCAAAATGTACCTCCTAATTAAATAATTAATATAACAAAAATACACTTAAGTTAACATTAAAATGTATTTAAAAGTATTAATTATTACTTTTATTTATAATATTAACAATAAAAGCAAATAATAAACCTTGATATTTTAAGTAATTGAAATATATGTTAATATATTTAATATGGGGTATTTAACCAAAGAATATTATTGGAGGAAAGTATGAATATTAAAACTAACTTTTTTAAGAAGTTTATAACTTCTATTTATGACATAAAAGTTTTTTCAAAATATGCGAAAGAGGGATTATTAAGAGCAATTATATATGGTGTATTGCTTAGTTTAATTTTAGGTGGAATTAAAGGGATAGCATCAGGATATAGATTTAATAGTGATATCACGCAAATAAGTGAACAGTTACAAAGTGAAAAATATAAGTTTTTTATAGAAAATGGAAATTTAAATATCAATGAGGCTCCAATTAAATTTGAGCAAGATAATACTATAATATACATTGATAATAGCAAGAATATGGCAGATGAAAGTGATTTAAAAAGTATTGTAATAAATGAGGATGTTAGCATTTTAGTTTTAAGGGATGGAATTATAGTTAATAACTATATAAATAAGTATAAAATGAGTTATATTAATTTGTTTGGAGATAAAATTATAGACAGTACAATTTTAAAAACTGCGGTTAAAAATTTAGATATTATGTTTGTAATAGCTTCAAGTATGATTAGTATAGGATTCACAATATTCAATACATTACTTAATTGTTTAATAGTTGTAGCATTTGCATCAATATTAACTATATTTATGAGGATGGTAGTTAAATACAATGCCTTATATTCATTGACTTTATATGCTGCAACTTTACCATTGATAATACAAACTATATTACAAATAGTTAATCCAACTGTAAATTTTGATGTAACATTTGTATTAGGAACTTTAACTTATGTTATATTGATATTAAAGTATATAAAAGCAGAAATAATAGAAAACATAAATAATGGAAAGTTATAATAATAACATAAATAGAAGAGAAAAGAGCTTATATTAAAGAATAATACTTTAGTATAAGCTCTCTTTATTATGAAAATATAAATAATTAATTTTTTATAATTAGTTATTATAGTGGCGCTTTTAATGTTTCCTTTTGGAATAAGATTATTAAAAAGTACTCTAAGCTAATGTTGTAGTAAATCTATAAAAGAATCAATATCGAGTTTTGGGGACAGTTGTTACAAAAGAATCAATATGTTATTATATAATAAAGGCGTATGGAAAAAAAAGTAAATAATTAATGAGAGGGGATATATAAATGGTTTTTGCTAATACTTTAAAGGATAATCAAACAAAAGATGATGAAATATTAAGTAGAGTAGAACTTTCTAAATTATCCAAAGAAGAATTAATTACTGAAATTGTTAAATTATATGAATGCAAAAAAGCTCAGGAGGATTTTATCTTGAATATTTCTCATGATTTAAGATCACCATTAAATGTTATTTTGAGTGTTTTACAATGTTATAAGGATGATTATATAAATAAAGATAAAAAAGCATGTGAGCACATAGATATTATAAAAAGAAATGGGTATAAAATATTAAAACTTATAGATAATCTTATAGATACTACAAAATTAGAAAGAAAACATTATGAATTAAAAATGGAAAACTTAGATATAATTAATTTGATAGAATGGAATATATCGTCTATGGATAAGTATGCTAAGCAAAAAGAGATAGCATTAATATTTGATACTAATGTTGAAGAATGTGTAATGGCAGTAGATTCAGAAGCTATTGATAGAATAGTTATGAATTTAATTTCAAATGCTATAAAATTTTCACCTCAAGGAAGCAATGTTTATATTAATGCTTGGAAAAATAAAAGTCAGTTAACTATATCTGTAAAAGATGAAGGTATTGGAATACCTAAAGAAGAACAAAGTAATATTTTTGATAGATTTGTTCAATCTTCTAAAAACAAAAAAAACGAACATTCAGGGAGCGGAATAGGATTAGATTTAGTAAGATATTTAACAGAAGCGCATCAAGGAAAGATAGAACTTAAGAGTGAAGAAAACAAAGGTTCAGAATTTATTGTTAGATTACCTATTAAATTATTAAGTGAAGAAGTGAATAAGAAGAATAGGTATTTAAAGACTAAAAATCAAGTTGAACTGTTAGAAATTGAATTTTCAGACATATATTTATAGGATGAATTAAAAAATTTACAATAAATATATTAGAAATAATATATTTTTGTTAAGTTTTAAATGTTCAACAGTGAAGATGTAAATTGAAAGTTGCTATACTATTTATTATGTAAATATAAGAATTAAAATTTTTTAATAATAAATTTTTTATTGTTTAATGGTTAGTTTAAATTAAGCAACTTTCAATATGAATGTATTAATAATTATAGGATTATATAACGGCAATAAATATTATACAAATTAAATTGGCTTTTATATTGATTGCTATTAACAACGGATATGATTAATTTTCAATATGGAACCATATTTTTTTAGATATTCGTAAAGTTATTTTTAGTCACCAGATTACAAAGTTATGCTTATTATATAGAAAAACGTAATAATAATGATGTATTAATTATAAGATGTTAAAATATGGGCAATCTTAAAGTGAAAAATTAATATTACAAATAATTATAAACTTGATTATTATATTAGCTTGTGATAATATATTTATGTTGTAAAAAATGAATATGGAGTGTTAGTTAAACGGATATAACTTACCGCTACGGACGGTACATTGAGGGTTCGATTCCTTCACGCTCTGCCAATTTAATAAAGAGAAAGGCTTAATCTATAGGGATTAAGCCTTTTTTATGTTTAAGATAGTTAACATTTATGGAAAGTTATTGTTTGTGAATTAATTTATTAAAAGTTGTGTACAGCTTGCTTCTATAATTTTTTGTTATAGAATAATTCAATTAAAGTAATTCTATCCAAACTTCATAGTAATCATATCTTTTATCCTCACAAGCAGTAATTAGATACCTTCCCATGATAAGGCCTGTCTTATATCCTAATGAATTTGCATTAGATATTAATTCATTATGATTATTGTTGATCATATTATCATATTCAACTTTTAATAATCCTTTTAAATATGTTTTTTCACATCTATCTTTTTGTCTAAAAACACCTTTATCAGTTTCAGAAGTAAAATAACCATAATGAGTAGCTGATGTTTTGGAATCAATAACTATTGCAAATTCATTGGGATTGGAAAGATATAGTTGTATTAATTCTTTATTTTCATGGCTCATAGAATCATCGAAAAGTTTAATAGGGGAGAGAATTTGTTTTTCTATATAAGAAGGATTAGATTCTAAATATTTAACTTTTTCGATAATTATTTCTTTAGACTCAATTTTTTCAATAGTTTTTTTTATTTTGTGGAATTCTTTAGTAAGCCTTTCTTTATTTTTATTTAGAGTAGAATCTAATTCATCAATATCCATGCATGGGATTAATTTAATTTCTTTTAGTGGAATAGAAAGATCACGATAAAATATAATATCACAAATATCAATCATAGTTTGAAAAGAGAGAAATCGGTAATTATTTTTTGAATTTCTTGGAAACTTAATGAGAGATTCATTTTCCCAATAACGTAATGAAGAAGGTGGAATTTGAAAAACATCTGAAATTTCTTTTATATAATTTTTTCTTTTCATAAAAAATCACTCCCAATATGTATAAAATATTAATCAATATAAATTGACCTTAAAGTTACTTTAAGGTTTATACTGTTATTATAGCACAAATTGGTATTAGAAAATTAAAATTAACATTTAAGAATTATACTTCTAGAATATTAATTTTAAAACATATAATTCCGCAGTGGATTTTAAAATTATAAATTAAGTAATATAAATCATAGGTTATTAATAAATTTATATGGATTGCATATTTAGATGAAAAATTAAAATCTTATAAAGTTATAACCTTAAAAATGAATTTATATAATAATGTGTATGTTATGTAATTTAGTTGAATAATATCAAATTATTTAAAAAAGTACCGAAATAATACAAGTTGTTTGTATTATATAGCGAAAACATAAATGCAATAAGTTGATTAATAGTATTGCATAAGTACATAATAACTTATTTAAAAAGAAATCAAGTGGTTTTATATGCAAATGCAATGCTAATTAATGATAGATTAGAAAAATTGGAGGAAAGAAATATTATGTTTAAAAGATCAACAAAAATAACAAGTTTATTAGTGGTTGCGGCTTCTGTTGCTTCAATGGTTCCAGCTTATGCTGCTGATTATAAGAGAATAGAATCTCAAGATGGTAAGGTATATAATGCACAAGCTTACAAGGATGGAATTGCAGTTATTGATGGAGACGTTAAAAATAATGATGAAGAAGAAATATATTATTTAAAAGATGGTAAATATAATAAATTATCAGATCTTAATTCAGGTGATGATTTTGATGGAATTCATAATGGAAAATATCTTGATATTTCAGGCGAAGATAACTTTGTAGATTTATCAACTGGAAAAGTTACAGATGATAATATGGTAGAAAATGATGCGGATGATGCTGCAGCAAATCTTAAGAAGAGAATAAAAGCTGATAATGATGGAAGATATTCAAAGGCTTCTGCAGAAAAAACTAAAAGTGATTCTGATATGCAAGTAATACCAGGACAAAAGTATGGTGAAACTTGGTATCAAGTTCAATATACTCCAAAGTCAACTACAGATGCAGGAGTAGATGCATATAATGTATATACTGATGCAAATGGAAAATATATTGATGCAGATTACAATATAGGAAAAGTTAAAGTTGAAGCAGGTGGCAAATCAGTTACTTTAAAGAACACAGATACAGATGATTTAATCAATGATGATGATACAAAAGCAACAGTTAAGTCTCCAGTTGTAATTGGACAAGATAAGGATTATATATACAGAACAGCAACTATAGAAATTACTAACAAGACTACTAAAATAGAGAAGGTAAATGGTGTTAAAGTTACTACTGGTTCTGCAGTTGAAGCAGCTGGTGATGATAAAACAGTAGCCTTAAATGTAATTCAAAAGATTTCAAAAGCTCAAGCTTCTGATGAAGCAGATGGAGCGAAATATGCTAAAAATGTAACAACTTATATAATTTCAAATGAAGATGCTAAGAAATATGATGGAGATAAAGCTAAATTAGTTGATCCTAACAGCGGTACTAAATATACTGTAGCTAACGGAAAGATAATTGCATATAGCGAAAATTTAGCTGCAACTATAGAATTAAAGACTAAGAGTTCATACTATTATACTGATGTAAACAGTGTTTGTGACGATGATACAAAATACTTTGATACAGATGTTGATGGAAACCTATGGATGCTAAATAATGGATTCGTTTATGAATGGGACAACGATGAAGACTGGAACAAAGTTTACAAAGTTGATGGATCTATGATTAAATTATCAGTTTATGACAAAAACAACATGGTTGTTTGGAGTGACGATGATGATGAAGTTTATTCAGTAATTGGTTCAAAGAACAAAGCAGATGATACTAAAACTGATACAAATACAGATACTAAAAAAGTAGGCTGGGTTCAAAATACTACTGATGGATCATGGTCTTACTATACACAAGATGGAACTCAAGTAAAGAATAATTGGATACAAAGTCCTACTAGTGGTCTTTGGTACTTCATGAATGAAAATGGTGCTATGATGGCAAACGGTTGGTTACTAAATGGTGGTAATTGGTATTACTTATCAGAAACTGGTGCAATCAAGACTGGTTGGATTCAATTAAGTGGAACATGGTATTATTTAGATCCAGTTTCAGGTGGCCCATTAGGTTCAATGAAGACAGGCTGGTTCCAAGATACAGCAGGAAATTGGTACTATGCTAATGGATCAGGTGCTATGTTACATGATACAACTGTTGGTGGATATACTTTAGGTTCTAATGGAGCTTGGATTAGATAATTCAAACAGTTGATAATGATATAATATTCAATTCAAAAATGTGATTAAATATTAATGAATTGTATTTAAATAAATTAAAAATGCTTTCCCAAATTTTAAAAATTCAGTATAGGGGCTACAGAGTAACTAAGAATTAGTTGTTCTGTAGCCCTAATTTATATTAAGGAGAAATACAATACAGATTTTTTTACCAATGATTGCGTTATGGTTATGTATATAATCAAAAAACAATAAAAATAATAATTTAGATAAATTATTATGAATATAAAAAAAGTAGTACGCAAAGACGATGAATATAAAATTACTTATAGGTTAAATTAATAATAGTATGAACAAATTAAAATATAAATTACTATATTTAATTAATGGGAATGGTGCTAATTATGAAAACGGAGACCCTTGTTAATTTTTTTGATACGCATAATGAAGGTAGTTTGTTAGCGATAGATAAATTAAGACCTAATAGAGTTATTTATATAAGAAACAGTGAAACAGAAAGTATATATAAAGAAATCGAGAGATATGAAAAATATAAGTTTTCTGATATAGAATTTAAAGATTATTTGGTAGATGAGGGGGATATTGAAAGAATAGATTTTATATTAAGTAATTTATCTAAAGATAATACAATAATCAATGTTACTGGTGGAAAAAGAATTAATGCATTAATTTTATTAAATCAAGCAGTATTACAAGGTTTTAATATCATATACGTAGATGTTTTAAATAAACAATGGTATAGTTTTGGCCAACATATAAATAAAGATAAAAATGAATTTTATGATATTCATTTAGAAGACATGTTAAAGTTGACAGGAACAAATTTACTAGTTGATTCTACATCATTAAGTGAGAAAAAAGATATAATAAGTTTGACTAAACAGATTTATAATAATTTAGATTTATGGCATAAATATAAACAAAAATTATATGATAATAAAGTTTTTTTACACGATTATTCAAATCCCAGAAAGATTAATATTAATCTAAAAGACTTAACAAATGAAGAAATTAATATTCTGCATGCCTCATTAAAGTATTTAGAGAAATTAAAAGATATTAATTACAAAAATAAAGATAGAGAAATAGAGGTTAATTTTTTAAATGATTATTTAAAAGGATTTATTTTTAAGAGTGGAACTTGGTTAGAAGTGTTAACTAATATGGTTGTTAGAGAAATTACAGAGATTGATGAAGTGAAAAGTGGTGTAGTATTCTTATGGAAGGAATGTGAACAAAGGGTTAAAAATGAGCTAGATGTTTTAGCAGTTAAAGATTCAGTTCTTATTTGTATATCATGTAAGGATAGTGAAAAATATGATGAAAATGCATTAAATGAATTAGAGGTATATAGTAAAAGACTTGGGGGGAATGTTGCTAGAAAAATATTGGTTGCAACAAAATTACCAAGCAAAGAATGTATAAATGATAGAGCTAAAGCAATGGGTATTAATTTAGTAATACTAGATAGAGATATAAATAAATTTAAAAACATTTTAAGAAGAATAATAAATATTTGAGAAAATTTCATAATCCACTCACATATTAATCTATTTTAATGTACAGTATAATTTTAATTATTGTAAATATTATATAGTATATTTAAATAAAAGGTAAACCATACTAAAAAGTAATTTTAGCATGGTTTATTAATTTTATGGGTTATAAGAATTTAACACCAATGCTTTCTCCGAATTGGACTTTGCATTCAAAACCAGAATTAGATTGTTCTAATATATCCTTATCTATTTTCACACGATTCTTTTCAAAAAATAATATCGTAGTTGATCCACCGAACTTAAAATATCCCTTTTCATCACCTTTATTTACTCTTGTATTAGGTGAGTAAGTTTGAATTATTGAACCAACACAGGTAGCACCAACCTCTATATTTAATACATCTCCAAAGTTATCAGATTTAAGTAGCGACCATTCTCTTTTATTTTCACAAAAAAGTTTCGGAATGCTATTTAAAGCTATTGGATTAACTGAGTAATAATGTCCTTTAATTGCATGATTTTCACATGGAATTCCTGAATCAATAAAGTGAAATCTGTGATAATCAGTTGGACATAATCTCAAAATAAGACATACACCATTCTTATATTTATTAGCAATATTTTCGTTATTAATTAATTCTTTTAAGCTATACGTTAAACCTTTAATTTGCACTATATTATTAAGGTCAATATTTTCATATGCAGTAAGTCGTCCATCTCCAGGTGAAATTAATATATTTTCATCTTTTTTTATAGGTCTAGCTTCAGGAATTAATTTTCTAATAAAAAAATCATTAAATGAAGTGAATTCATCCATTTTCTTTTCTGTCATGGTCATATCAATATTAAATTCTTCTACGAAATCAGGAATTTTATTAGTACTTAATTTTGTATCACAATACATTCCATATATTTTAGAAAAGAATTTTCTTTTAGCAATAAGCTCAGTTACATTCTTACCAAGTGGTGATTCGTAAGTCCACTTTATATATTTTTTTCCTGCAATAAGTTCTTCTTCATAAGATTTTGTAGTTCTATTATATACTTGAATCATAAATACAATTGCCAAAACTTTATAAAATAATGTAGATAAACTAATCATAAGTTTTATAATGTTACAGTTACGGCAAATATCCTCCATTTCTTATTTTAATGCATATATATATTCTAAATTATATTGAACAAAGGAGCTTATCAACTATAATTTGAAAAAATATATGTTAATGATTAGTGTTGTAACCTACACTAATATTATTTCTATATAGCCTAATTTTATCACATATATCATAAAATTCAAAAAATAAGATTTATTAAGTGGAATGGAGCAATTATTATATCTATATAAGTATAGATTCATAACAACCTAAATGATATAATATTACAGGAAACTATGAGAACAAGATGGGGCGAAGAATGTGAATAAAACAAAAAGTTTAATATTTAAATCAGCTATAAAAGTATTTTCTGAATGTGGATATAGGGGTGCCACTATGGATGATATAGCTTCAAATGCAAAACTTGCAAAAGGAACATTGTATTATCATTTTACAAGTAAAGAGGAGATATTTAATTTTATAGTAGAAGAAGGACTTCAAATACTTCAAAATGAAGTTGGTGAGGTTCAAAAAATGAATATAGGACCAATTGAAAAGTTAATTAAAATATGTAAACTACAATTAAGCTTTCTTTATGGATATAATGATTTTTTCAAAGTTGTAATGAGTCAATTATGGGGAAATGAGCAAAGACAAGAGTATTTACGTTTAAAACTAAGAAAGTATATTAACGAGATTCAAACTAATATACAAGTTGCAATGGATGAAGGTAAGATAGAATCGAGTAATTCTGAACTTATGGCATATGAATTTTTTGGTGCATTATGTTCAGCGGCCATATATAAATCAATCCATACTGAAAAAATAAATTTAGATGACATAATTAATAATACAGTGCAGTTCACTTTAAAAGGATTTGGGATACAAATTTAGCAATAAGTCGATTTTTATTAACTAAATTAATTATTTTATTAATTTATACATTAATGTTATTAATATATACTTATTTTGTTATAAAAAGTATGTTAAAATATTAACGTATTAAAAAATAATTGTATGTGAAGGAGCATTTTATTTAATGATAAACATAGTAATTGATGAAAAAACTATTCAAGTACAGGAAAATACTACAGTTATACAAGCTGCCCTAGCAAATGGGATAGATATACCAAGTTTATGCTATCTTAATGAGTGTGGTAATGTTGGAAAGTGTGGAGTGTGTGCAGTAGAAATAGAAGGAAAAAATAACTTAGCACTTGCATGTATAACAAAAGTTGAAGAAGGTATGGTAGTAAAAACAAACTCAGAAAAAGTACAAGAAAGAGTTAAAATGAGAGTTGCTACTTTGCTTGATAAGCATGAATTTAAATGTGGACCTTGTCCAAGAAGAGAAAATTGCGAATTTTTAAAGTTAGTTATAAAAACAAAAGCTAAGGCTAACAAGCCTTTTGTGGTTGAAGACAAATCACAATACATAGATATTAGAAGTAAATCAATTGTAATAGACAGAACTAAGTGTGTGCTATGCGGAAGATGTGAAGCAGCATGTAAAACAAAGACAGGTACAGGAGCTATTTCAATTTGTAAGAGTGAATCAGGAAGAATAGTGCAAGCAACAGGCGGAAAGTGCTTTGATGATACAAATTGTTTATTATGTGGACAATGCGTTGCAGCATGTCCAGTAGGAGCTTTAACTGAAAAAACACACGTTGATAGAGTTAAAGAAGCATTAGAAGATCCTAATAAGCATGTAATAGTTGCTATGGCACCATCAATCAGAACTTCTATGGGAGAGTTATTTAAATTAGGCTATGGGGTTGATGTAACTGGAAAATTATATGCTTCAATGAGAGCATTAGGATTTGATAAGGTATTTGATATTAACTTTGGGGCTGATATGACAATAATGGAAGAAGCAACAGAGTTTATTGAAAGAGTTAAAAATAATGGACCATTCCCAATGTTTACTTCATGTTGTCCGGCATGGGTTAGACAAGTGGAAAATTATTACCCAGAATTTTTAGAAAACTTATCATCAGCTAAATCACCACAACAAATATTTGGTGCAGCAAGCAAAACATACTATCCTCAAATATCAGGTATAAGTGCTAAAGATGTATTTACTGTTACAATAATGCCTTGTACAGCAAAGAAATTTGAGGCTGATAGAGAAGAAATGTATAATGAGGGAATTAAAAATATAGATGCAGTACTTACTACAAGAGAATTAGCAAAAATGATTAAAGATGCAAAGATTAATTTTGCTAATTTAGAAGACGAACAAGCTGATCCAGCAATGGGAGAATACACTGGGGCTGGAGTTATATTCGGAGCTACAGGTGGAGTTATGGAAGCAGCACTTAGAACTGCTAAGGATTTCGTTGAAGATAAAGATTTAACTGATATAGAATATACACAAATAAGAGGATTACAAGGAATAAAAGAGGCTACAGTAGAAATTGGTGGAGAAAATTATAACGTAGCTGTAATTAATGGTGCAGCAAACTTAGCTGAATTCATGAATAGCGGTAAAATCCTTGAAAAGAACTATCATTTTATTGAAGTAATGGCTTGCCCAGGCGGATGTGTAAATGGTGGAGGACAACCACACGTAAGTGCAAAGGAAAGAGAAAAAGTAGATGTTAGAACTGTAAGAGCATCTGTTTTATATAACCAAGATAAAAATTTAGAGAAGAGAAAATCACATAAAAATACAGCATTATTAAATATGTACTATGATTATATGGGAGCTCCAGGACAAGGAAAAGCTCATGAATTATTACACTTAAAATACAATAAATAAAGTTATAAAGAATTTTTTATTCTATAAATAAAGGGATATATCATTTTAAAGATATATCCCTTTATTAATTATATTAACAAGAAGATCTAATTTGCAGATTGTATCGCTTTGCTTTATCTAAGGGTTACTAGATTTAGCTTAACTATAATTTTGTAAAGAATAAAGAAATGCTCTTTTAAATGATTATAATAATCTTTTAAAAGAGCATTAAAAATTAATTATTTACCTGAAAATTCTAAGTATTCATCGAAAGTCATAGCTCTATCAACTATAGAACCATCATCTTTGATGTCTATAATTCTATTTGCTATAGTTTGAACAAATTGATGGTCATGAGAAGCAAATAGTATGTTACTGTTGTAATCTCTTAAGCCATTATTTACAGCTGTGATTGATTCAAGGTCAAGGTGATTTGTAGGTTGATCTAACATCAATACATTTGCATTAGAAAGCATCATCTTAGATAACATACATCTAACCTTTTCTCCTCCTGATAGAACATTAGCTTCTTTTAAAGCTTCTTCTCCTGAGAATAACATTCTACCTAAGAAACCTCTAATATAGCTTTCAGATTTTTCTTCAGAGTATTGTCTAAGCCAATCTACTAAAGAAAGATTACATCCATCAAAGTATTTTGAATTATCAGCAGGGAAGTAAGAATTAGTTATAGTTATTCCCCATTTAAATTCACCGCTGTCTGGTTCCATTTCACCTGCTAGGATTTTGAATAATGTAGTTACAGCTATTTCATTACCAATAAGAGCAATCTTATCACCTTTATTAGCCATGAAACTTACATTATCTAAAACTTTAACACCATCGACAGTCTTAGATAAATCTTTAACTGTTAAGATATCATTACCAACTTCTCTTTCAGGCTTAAATCCTACGAAAGGATATTTTCTGCTTGAAGGTTGAATGTCATCTAAAGTAATTTTATCTAATAACTTCTTTCTTGAAGTTGCTTGTTTAGATTTAGAAGCATTAGCACTAAATCTTGCAATAAAGTCTTGTAATTCCTTAATCTTTTCTTCTTTTTTCTTATTTTGATCTTTAGACATTTGAAGAGCTAATTGGCTTGATTCATACCAGAAATCATAGTTACCAACATAAATCTTAATTTTACCAAAATCAACATCTGCCATTTGAGTACATACTGAGTTTAAGAAATGTCTGTCATGGGATACAACTATAACAGTACCATCAAAGTTACCTAAAAAGTCTTCTAACCAGTTTACAGCTTTTAGATCTAAGCCGTTAGTAGGTTCGTCTAGAATTAGTATTCCAGGATTACCAAATAAGGCTTGAGCTAAAAGAACTTTAACTTTTTCTCCACCAGTTAATTCTGATACATTTTTGAAATGCAATTCAGTTCCAATTCCTAGTCCTTGTAAAAGTGAAGAAGCTTCGGATTCTGCTTCCCAACCGTTAAGTTCAGCAAATTCTCCTTCTAGTTCAGATGCTTTAATTCCATCTTCATCAGAGAAATCAGGCTTTGCATAGATTTCATCTTTTTCTTTCATTATTTGATATAAGCGTTCATTACCCATTATCACAGTTTCTAAAACTTGAAAATCATCATATTTATAATGTTCTTGTTTTAAAACTGACATTCTTGTATTAGGCGCTATTGTAACTTCTCCAGTATTAGGTTCTACTTCACCTGATAATATTTTAAGAAATGTACTCTTTCCAGCACCATTAGCACCGATAACTCCATAACAGTTTCCAGCAGTAAATTTTAAGTTAACATCTTCAAAAAGCTTACGTCCACCGAATCTTAGACTAACATTAGATACGTTTATCAATCTATTTCTACCTCATTTCATAGTATTATAATATTTTATGTACACTTACAATGATTTAGGCACGTGAAAATAAATAACCAGTCCAATTTGTCATGAATATTTTTCATTAGGCAATGAGGTGAATTGCTCTCATTGCGGACCTATTAGGTCAACTTACTTACGCAGCATAATGAGAAATAGACTGGCAAATGGAATTGTTAGTTATTTAAATGTGCCTTAAGTATATAAAAAATAGCAAATTAAAATATGTTATGCATATTTTGTGTCAGATAAGTAAGTGAATTTTGTTAATGGCATTAAACTATTAGCGAAATTTATCTATACAGTATGACGCAAGATAGATTAGCATACTGACTTGCTATTTTTTATAATATGATTTAATCATTAAATAAGTAAGTTTCGTTTCATGTTGCTTATTATATCATATAATTGTAGTTAAGGCACATTCCAAAAAATAACAGGTGAATTTGTCAGCCTATTTTCTATCAGAGGAAATTTTACTCACATATGTTTGCTGAGTAAATGAATTACACGAAATCATTTTTTAATTTTTTATATGAGGTTAACTCATAGATGAGTTAACTAAGTTCAAGAAACCAAATCATAGATTTAGTCTTTCACTTATCTGCTCATCTGAAAATACTATAATAGGCCTATTATAGTATTTTGTCCCCTTGACTCATAAAAAATATTCATTAATATCTTTTGACTTATTATTTTCTTATATGCCGAAAAAAGTGTTTGTGTGTAAAAGTTAAATGTTTTAAATTGGGAAAGTGATATTTAATTAACAAAGTTAAATCTTTAAGTTTCTATATCTATTAAAACAAGCTATGATTTCTTGTTCCCTTGGCATTGCAAGGCATCCAATTCCATAACTTACATTACTAAGAGAAATAAGACCATTTTTAGATATATGGTAAAGAACTTCAGAAACAACTTGTTGCAATGTTTTAGAATTATTAATAATATTATCTTCAGCGTATTTCATTATATATCCTAAAGTGGTTATTTGCTCAGAATCAACGATTTGTTCAAGTCCCCTTAATTCAATTGTATCTTTATTTATAGATAATCCATCTTTACCAAGAGTCTTAATCTTAACACCTTTATGACTTTGCTCTATGGAACCTTTTTTGATTTTTCTATTGAAATTTATTGATAAATTTAAGTTAGCATTATCTATTCTTTCTAAAATAGATCCTTTACTTAACGCTTTAGCTTCAAGAGTCACATCTTTTGGTTCATAGGAATCCATTTGAATAACTCTATCTGCTATATCAAAATAATCACCAGAACTTCCTACAACAAGTATGGTAGAAATGCCAAGGTCGCTATAAAGTTTTTTCACTATTTCGATAAAAGGGGTAATTGGCTCCTTTTCTTTACTTACTAACTTTTGCATTATATCATCCCTAATCATAAAGTTAGTCGCAGAGGTATCTTCATCAATAAGGAAAAGAGTAGTATTGGCTTCGATTCCTTCAATTATATTGGCAGCTTGTGAAGTGCTGCCACTGGCGTTATCAGTGCTAAAATTCCTAGTATCTTTTCCATTAGGTAGGTTATTAATAAAAAGTGATATATCAGTATTTTTTATGCATCGTCCATCTTCAGCTCTAACTTTTAGGGCTGAAGCATCAGTTATTACATATTCACGTCCATCACCTTGAATATGATTATATACACCGAGTTCAAGAGCTTTTAAAACGGTAGACTTTCCATGATATCCACCACCAACTATCAATGTTATTCCTTTTTCAATTCCCATTCCGACTAATTTACCTTTATTAGGAAGCGTAAGTTCTACTTCTAAAGATTTAGGGGATTTGAATTTAATGCCATTTTTTAATGGTCTGTTTGAAACACCACTTTCTCTAGGTAGAATTGAATCATTTGCAATAAAAGCAATCAGATTACGATTTTTTAATTCACATCTTATATAATTTTGATCCTCAAATAATTTAATTCTTTTTTCAATTTCAGATTTATTTAAATTTTCATATTTTAATGTATTATCAATTATTTTAGGTAAATAATCATAAAATATTTTTTCAAGTTCATTGGATAAAACAGTTCTTCCTCTAGCAGGAAATCCAACTTCAAATCTAACTTCTATTTTTTCCGAATTTATTAATGTAGAAGTTCTTTCAATAATTTCTTGGTTACATCTGCTTATAGAAATAAGACCACTTTTACCAGAACCAAAAACTCTTGAACTAAATTTATTTATATTATTATAGAATAATCTTGTTAAATAATCTTCTAAGGCGATTTTTTTATAGGATGTGTCAAATAAATTTAAAGGAAATTTAGCTATGCTTTGATTAATTATAATTCTAATTTTTGAAGGGGAAGCAAAAGGATCACCTTGGACATGATCTATGCTCAAGGTGTAATCTCTAAAATCATATTGATTAGCTAAAGCTTTATAAGCGTTATAGCTTCTGCCATTAATAGAAGTTAATTCTTTTTTTAAATCAAGTGAATTCTTCATTTATTTATCCTCCTTAAGAGAACTGAAACATTCATCAATTATTCTCTCACTCATGCGTCTATAAAGATTGCTCATACTAACGTAAGCACAAATAAGTAAAAACTTTTCTTCATAATCTCCAAGTTTATCACTTTTATTTTTTATTAATTGAGTTATAGTTTCATAAATTTTATTAGATGAAACCTTTAGATCGTCTAAGTTTTCATCATATATATCAAGAAATGATTGATATACATCATATAATGGATAGTCTTCTTCTTTTTCAAAAGAATTAACTATAGGACTTAATATAGTTTTTATATCTGTTAAAGATAGAGATCCCTTTAAGTTATAAATTAATCCCATTAAGATTAGGTGATCTTTAGTATATTTTTTATTTTTTATTTTCATTAAAAGATTACCTTTAGCATAATTATTTATCATAGTTTTAGTAAGAACTTTATCGTCCTCGTTTCTTTTCGTATAGCTTAACTTACTTTCAAATAATTGCATTACTTGATCCATATATAGATCAATTTCAGGAAAATCATCTAAATTAATATTGTTAGAAGATTTTTGTGAATTTATATAATTATCAATGTCAAAATCCTTCATAAAGTATTCACTCCTTACATAGTAATCAAAACTACGTCTTGTAATATAGTACATTTTTAATATTAATAGAAAAGAGGAGATAATTCAAGCATTTATGGGAAAAATACTTATAGATAATAAAAATAAAGGTAAATAACTATTGCAGTATTAGTAGATATGTGAAATAATTTCAATATAGTGATACGTAGTTATTAAAACTACCTGGGAAAAATAGGAGGTAAGAGAATGGAGAAATATTTAAGAGAACCTGTAAATGGATTAACTCATTTGGTTGGAGCTGTACTATCGTTGTTTGCTTTAGTTGCTATGATATTTAAGGCCTATGAAAGAGGAAGTTCTACAACTACTTTTTTATCAGTAATATTTTTTGGAGTAAGCATGATTTTATTATATAGTGCGTCTGCAACATATCATTCAGTAATAGCAAATGATAAGGTAATAAAAGCATTAAAGAGAGTAGATCATTCAATGATATTTATATTAATTGCAGGATCATATGCTCCGTTTTGCTTAGTTGCATTAGATGGAAAGATAGGAATGAATTTATTTCTAGCAGTAACAATATGTGCTGTGATAGGAATAACGTTTAAGATATGTTGGATAACATGTCCAAGATGGGTAAGCAGTGTAATGTATATAGGAATAGGATGGTTTGCAATATTTGCAATATATCCAATGTCACAAGTACTATCAATAGCTGGTTTAATGTGGCTTATACTAGGTGGATTAATGTATACTATAGGTGGCGTAATTTATGCATTAAAATCAGAGAAAATACGAATAGGTATATTTGGAAGACATGAAATATTTCATGTATTTATAATGGTAGGAACTCTTTGTCACTTTATTAGTGTGTTCGTATATATAATTTAAAATATACAAAATTTAAATAAATTATTTTTATTAAGATTTAAATATAAATTGTAAATTTAAGCTAAATAAGTTAGTAGAGAAGAGGCTGTGTTAATAAAATTTATCACAGCCTCCTTCTTTTTTAGTGACTTATTAAAAATAAAGTTTACATGTTTTATTAATTTCATAAAATATATAAAGAATAAATTTGACTAAATATTGCTGATAGCATGATTATAAATCTGTATGGAGTTAGAAGTTCATGTTATGTTATATATTACAATATAGATAAAGCTACTTCCTAATGTTAATCGTATAAGTGTAATATTTAGAAATAACTTTATTATCTTGATAAGACAAATTAGGTATAGTAATATAAATGATATAAATAATTATAACTTTTAAGGGGATGTAAAAATGGGCTTTCGTCAAAATTTAAAAGATGCAAATAGAATAGTTGTAAAGGTAGGAACATCAACATTAACTTATGAAAATGGAAATATTAATTTGAATAGAATTGAAAAGTTAACAAGAGTTCTATCAGATATAGTTAATAGTGGTAAGGAAGTTGCGCTTGTAACATCAGGTGCAGTTGCTGTTGGTGTAAATAAGTTAAAGTTAAATGAAAAGCCCGAAAGTATAAGAGAAAAACAAGCAGTAGCATCAATCGGACAGTGTGAATTAATGCATATATATAGTAAATTTTTTGGTGAGTATAGTCATATAGTAGGTCAAGTTTTACTTACAAGAGATGTAGTAGAAGATGATCATATTAGAGAAAATGTATGTAACACGTTTGAAACTTTGCTTGAAAAGAAGATAATCCCAATAGTTAATGAAAATGATACGGTGGCTATAGATGAAATAGAGAACATAGTTAGATTTGGAGATAATGATAATTTATCTGCTATAGTAGCAACTTTAGTTAATGCAGATTTATTAATAATATTATCTGATATAGATGGCTTTTATGATTCAGATCCAAGGAGTCATGAGGATGCAAAACTATTAAGTGAAATTGAAAAAATAACACCAGAATTAGAAGAATGTGCAGGAGGTGCTGGTTCTAATTTGGGAACTGGTGGAATGATTACAAAGTTATCAGCAGCAAAGACTGCTATAAAGGCTGGAGTGAATATGGTTCTTGCTAATGGAAGTGAACCAAGCATATTATTAGATATTTTAGATGGTAAAGAAGTAGGAACGTTATTTATATCATCATTTGAAAAATAGAAGAGGGGGCAAAAAAATGAGTAAATTATTAGTCATGGGGCAAAAGGCAAAAGAATCTTCTTATGAATTAGGTGTTGCATCAACTAAGGAGAAAAATGATGCATTATTATTTATGGCAGAGGAATTGCTTAGTGCAAAGGATGAAATTATAAAAGCTAACAATATAGATTTAGAAAATGCAAAAGCAAAAGGGACATCAGAAACAATGCTGGATAGATTAGCATTAAGTGTGTCAAGAATTGAAGCAATGGCAGAAGGATTAAAAGATGTAGTTAAGCTTCAAGATCCAATAGGAGAAGTAATTTCAATGTGGCAAAGACCAAATGGTTTGCAAATAGGACAAAAGAGAGTACCAATGGGTGTTATAGGGATAATTTATGAAGCTAGACCTAATGTAACATGTGATGCAGCTGGACTTTGTATAAAGACAGGAAATGCAGTTATATTAAGAGGCGGTAGTGAAGCTATTAATTCTAACAAGGCTATTGTTAAAGCATTAACTGTTGGATTAGAGAAAGCAGGATTGCCTAAAGAATCGGTTCAGCTTATTGAAGATACAAGTAGAGAAGTTGCAACTGAAATGATGAGATTAAATGAATTTATTGATGTACTTATACCAAGAGGTGGAGCTGGTTTAATTCAAGCTGTTGTTAAAAATGCAACAGTTCCAGTTATAGAAACAGGAACTGGAAATTGCCATATATATGTAGATGAAAATTGTGATTTTGAAATGGCAGAAAATATTGCTGTTAATGCAAAAGCATCAAGGCCATCTGTTTGTAATTCAGCTGAAAAGTTATTAGTAAACGAAAAGATAGCTAAAGATTTTTTACCAATAGTAGTTAAGGCTTTAAGAGAAAATGGAGTTGTGCTTAGAGGTGATGAATTATCTCAAGCTATAATTAACGATATAGAAAAGGCTAATGAAGAAGATTGGAGTAAGGAATACTTAGATTATGTTATGGCTGTAAAAATAGTTAAAGATGTTGATGAAGCTATTAATCATATAAATAAATATGGAACTGGGCATTCAGAAGCTATAGTTACAGAAAGTTATAAAAACTCTCAGAAGTTTTTACAAAGGGTAGATGCAGCGGCAGTTTATGTAAATGCATCGACAAGATTTACAGATGGAGCTGAATTTGGATTTGGAGCTGAAATAGGAATAAGCACACAAAAGTTGCATGCTAGAGGACCAATGGGACTTAAAGAATTAACAACTATAAAATATATTATTTATGGAAACGGACAAATAAGATAAAGAATTAAATATAAAGAATAATTTAATATGTTTATGTAGTTGACTGCCTTAAATTTTAGGGCAGTCTTTTTAGATGTTGATTGTTATATAAATTGGAATTGCGATATATATTAAAATCACAAAATATATAGTTAGACTATCTTTTGAAATTAATAGAATTGTAGTATAATTTTACTATGAAAACGTATTTATAATTATTTAAAGGGGATGAAGGTTATGAAAATTGCATTAATAGCACATGATAAGAAAAAGAAGGATATGATAGAATTTTCAAAAAAGCATAAGGATATATTATCTAAGTATGAATTAATTGCGACAGGAGAAACGGGGAGATTAGTTTCAGAAGCCACTGGACTTGATGTTAAACAATATTTAGGTGGACCTTATGGAGGCGATCAACAAATAGGAAGTCGTATTGCCGAGGGAAAGGTAAATTTAGTAATATTCTTTAGAGATCCTCTTACAGCTCAACCACATGAACCTGATGTATCAGCATTACTTAGAGTATGTGATGTACATAGTGTACCAGTGGTAACAAATGTTTCAAGTGCAGAATTAATAATTAGAGAATTTCAATAATTGTTAATCTATTTAAAAAAGTTAGTTAAATAAAATAATTTAAAGTGATGAAAAATAACTTTAAATTACTTCTTCTAGGTATACTAAAATAAGTTGTTTGAATTTAGAAATATATTTTCTAAATTTAAGCAGCTTATTTTTTAGGTGGAAGTTTTTGACGTGTCATTTATTTCATGTAACTTATTGAATATATACTAGTAAAGATATAAATTATAAGTTAATATTTATAATTAACAATAGAGTTTTTTTGATAATTTAGAAAAGAAATATAAGAGGAAAATAGCATGAAAGATATAAATAAATATACACTAATTACTGGTGGTAGTGAAGGAATAGGATTTGAACTTGCAAAACTTTTTGCGATGGATAAACATAATTTAATTATTGTAGCAAGAAATAAGAAAAAGTTAGAGTGTACCAGAAATAAAATAGAAAAAGAATATGGAATAAAGGTGGAAACAATACAATGTGATTTATTTATGGATGGAGAGTGTGAAAAAATAATAAAATTTGTTGAGCAAAGAAGAATTACAGTTGACAATTTAATAAATAATGCAGGTATAGGTAGCTTTGGCTATTTTCATGAATCTGAAAGTGGGTTTGAAGAGAAATTAATAAATATAAATATTATTGCATTAACGAATCTTACTAAGTATTTTTTGAACATGATGATTGAAAGAGGCGATGGAGGAATTTTAAATGTAGCATCTACAGCAGCTTTTGTAGGAGGGCCTAAGATGGCTATGTATTATTCAAGCAAAGCGTATGTATTGTCGTTAACAGAAGCTCTTCATGATGAAGTAAAGGAACTAGGTGTAAGAGTAAGCTGTTTATGTCCAGGTCCAGTAAAAACATCATTTCAAGAAAAATCAGGAATAAAAAAATCAAAAAATGCAAAAAGATATTTAATGGGTGCAAATGATGTTGCTAAATATGCATATAAAAATTTTTTACAAGGAAAGGTAATAATTATTCCAGGATATAAAAATAAATTGTTGGTTCTTGGGAATAAATTTGTACCAAGATGGTTAAGTAGGAAGGTAGTACTAATGAGCAATAGTAAATAAAAAATAACGCATAAAAATTCAAAAAAGTGAATAAATATACTTTAAATAATCATGACTATATGATAATATTGATATTAGCAATTTAAATAAAAATTATAATTAAGAGAAAATTAGTAAATAAAATTATATATTAATTAAACTATCCTTATTTATCTTGACAGAGTATCATCTATGAACTAGAATAATTAAAAAGAGAAAATTAAAGAGTTAAGATGCACTTTAACTTGGTCCTGTGAGGCCAGAAAGGGAGTATAACTATGATATTTAAAAATTCAAAGAAGAATTTCATAGCTTATTTTTTGAAGTCAAATATATTGTATAAGATATATCACAGGATAGTGAAGAGAGCAGGTATACTGTAGTCTCTTTATTATCCTTTTGTTTTATATGAATATTATTCATAAGGTGTAGTTTTAGCAAAAAATATATTTGTAGGAGGCTTAAGCATGAAGGCAAAGCTTATATTAGAAAATGGTATGATTTTTGAAGGTAAAGCTTTTGGTTATCTTAAAGAAAGCGTTGGAGAAGTAGTATTTACAACAGGTATGACAGGTTATCAAGAAGTACTTACAGATCCATCATATTACGGACAAATAGTAACTATGACTTACCCTTTAATAGGTAATTATGGAATTAATCTTGAAGATATGGAATCAGATTCAATAAAGGTAAGCGGTTTTATCGTTAGAGAAAAATGTGATTTACCAAGTAATTTTAGATGTGAATTAGAATTAGAAGATTTTTTAAAACAAGGAAAGGTTATTGGATTAGAAGGGGTAGATACAAGAGCTTTAACTAAGGTCTTAAGAAATAGCGGTACAATGAGAGGCATCATAGCATTAGAAGATGTAAGTGATGAATATGTTAAAGAAAGAATAGCTGGATTCTCAACTAAGGATGCTGTTAAGACTGTTAGTACAAAGAGCGCTTACACAATTGAAGGTACTGGAAAGCATGTAGCTATAATGGATTTTGGAATAAAGACTAATATAATAAGAAATTTCAAAAAGAGAGGCTGTAAGTTAACAGTATTCCCAGCAAGTGCTACAGCAGAAGAAGTTTTAAGCGTCAATCCAGATTTAGTATTCCTATCTAATGGCCCTGGGGATCCAGAAGATTTAGATTTTGCAATAGAGAATATAAAGAAAATAGTTGGAAAGAAACCAATAGTGGGTATTTGTTTAGGACATCAATTATTGGCATTAACTCTAGGTGGAAAAACTGCCAAGTTAAAGTTTGGACATAGAGGATGTAACCACCCAGTTAAAGATTTAGAAGCTAATATGGTACATATAACTTCACAAAATCATGGGTATGTAGTTGAAAAATTACCAGAAGATATAGAAGTAACTCATGTAAATATAAATGATGGGACTGTAGAAGGAATGAAACATAAAACTTTACCAATATATTCAGTTCAATTCCATCCAGAAGCATCTGCAGGTCCAAGAGACAGCGAATATATATTTGATAAATTTTTAGAGTATGCACTATAGGAGGTTATAAGAAATGCCATTAAATAAAGATATAAAAAAGGTTTTAGTTATAGGATCAGGTCCAATAGTTATAGGTCAAGCAGCAGAGTTCGATTACTCAGGAACTCAAGCTTGTGAAGCATTAAAATCAGAAGGTATAGAGGTTGTACTTATAAACTCAAATCCAGCAACAATCATGACAGATAAAGAAGTTGCAGATAAAATTTATTTGGAACCATTAACACTAGAATTTGTTGAAAAAGTTATAGCTAAAGAAAGACCAGATAGCTTACTTGCAGGAATGGGTGGTCAAACAGGACTTAATCTTGCGGTAGAATTAAATGATTCTGGAATATTAGAGAAATACAATGTTAAAGTTATCGGAACATCTATCGATTCAATCAAAAAAGGGGAAGATAGAGAATTATTTAGAGATATGATGAATGAAATTGGAGAACCAGTTATAAAAAGTGAAATTGTGACTGATTTAAAATCAGGAATGGATTTTGCAAATAAAATTGGATATCCAGTTATAGTTAGACCAGCTTATACATTAGGTGGATCTGGCGGCGGTATTGCTAACAATGAAGAAGAACTTGAAACCATATTAAAATTAGGACTTCAATTAAGTACAATAGGTCAAGTTTTACTTGAAAAGAGTGTTAAAGGATGGAAAGAAGTAGAGTATGAAGTAATGAGAGACTCTTATGGAAACTGTATTACTGTATGTAATATGGAAAACATCGATCCTGTAGGAATACATACTGGAGATAGTATAGTAGTTGCACCATCACAAACTCTTTCTGATAAAGAATATCAAATGCTAAGAACAGCATCAATAAATATAATTAATGCTGTAGGTATTGAAGGTGGATGTAATGTACAATTCTCATTAAATCCAAATAGCTTCGAATATGCAGTTATAGAAATTAATCCTAGAGTTTCAAGAAGTTCAGCTTTGGCATCAAAAGCAACAGGATATCCTATTGCAAAGCTTGCAGCTAAAATTGCCCTTGGATATGGATTAGATGAAATAAAGAATGCTGTAACACAAAAAACTTATGCATGTTTCGAACCAACACTTGATTATGTTGTAGTAAAAATACCAAAATGGCCTTTTGATAAATTCTTTGGAGCTGATAGACAGCTTGGAACAAAGATGATGGCTACTGGTGAAATTATGGCAATTGGTGCTAACTTTGAGCAAGCATTTTTAAAGGGAATTAGAAGTTTAGAAATTGGAAAATTCTCTTTAGATCATAAAAAGTTTAAAGAATTAAGTATGTCAGAACTTAAGGAAAGAGTAATGGCTCCAGATGATGAAAGAATCTTTGCATTAGCAGAAATGTTAAGAAGAGATTATATGGTAGATAGAATAAACAAAATTACTGGAATAGATATGTTCTTCTTAGAAAAGATTAAATGGATTGTTGAAGAAGAGCAAAGATTAAAATTAAGTAAGATAGAAGATTTAGATAAAGAGTGGTTACACAATCTAAAGAAAAAGGGATTCTCTGATAAGGCTATATCAGATATGTTAGGAGTAAGTCCTGATGATATATATAGATTAAGGGATATTTGGAATATAAAGCCTTCATATAAGATGGTTGATACTTGTGGAGGAGAATTTGAAGCATTATCCCCTTATTATTACTCAACTTACGAACAATATGATGAAGTTGAAGTATCAGATAAGAAGAAAGTTATAGTTTTAGGATCAGGTCCTATAAGAATAGGTCAAGGAATTGAATTTGACTATGCTTCAGTACATTGTGTAAAAGCGTTAAAGAAGCTTGGAATTGAAACTATAATAGTTAATAATAATCCAGAAACAGTAAGTACTGACTTTGATATATCAGATAAATTATATTTTGAACCGCTAACAGAAGAAGATGTTTTAAATATAATTGAAAAGGAAAGACCAGATGGAGTAATACTTCAATTTGGAGGCCAAACAGCTATTAAGCTTGCAAACTTCTTAAAAGAACAAAACATCATGACTCTTGGAACTACAGCAGATCAAATTGATATGGCTGAAGACAGAGAAAAGTTTGATGCATTGTTAGAAAAATTAGGAATATCAAGACCAAAGGGTAAAGGAATATGGTCAGTAGAAGAAGGATTAGAAGAAGCTAAAAAATTAAAGTTCCCAGTACTTGTTAGACCTTCATATGTAATTGGTGGTCAAGGAATGGAAATAACTCATGATGAAGAAGAATTAACATTCTACTTAGAAAATGCTTTTGTAAAAGATAAGAAAAATCCAATTCTTATAGATAAATACCTAATGGGTAGAGAAATAGAAGTAGATGCTATATCTGATGGAGAAAATATATTAATACCAGGTATCATGGAACACTTAGAAAGAGCTGGAGTTCACTCAGGAGATAGTGTTACTATGTATCCAAGCCAAAATATTTCTGATAAGATAAAGGCTGATGTATTAGAATATACTAAGAAATTAGCTTTAGAAATCGGAATAAAAGGTATGATAAACATTCAATTCATAGAATTCGAAGGAAGTCTATATGTAATTGAAGTTAATCCAAGAGCATCAAGAACTGTTCCTTATATTAGTAAGGTAAGTAATGTTCCAATAATAGATTTAGCTACACAAGTAATGCTTGGAGCTAAGTTAACAGATTTGGGATATGGCACAGATGTATATCCAGAACCAGAATTAGTTTCAGTTAAGGTTCCAGTATTCTCAACTCAAAAGTTGCCTAACGTTGAAGTTTGTTTAGGACCTGAAATGAGATCTACAGGAGAAGTTCTAGGAGTAGGTAGAAATGTTAAAGAAGCTTTATATAAGGGATTTGTTGGAGCTAATATGTATCCATCAAAGGAAAAAGGCAAAATATTAGCAACTATAAATAAACATGATAAAGCAGAATTTTTACCAATAGCAAAAGATCTTGCACAAGTGGGATATAAGTTCATTGCTACTACAGGAACTTGTAAGCTTCTAAGAGATGCAGGAATAGATGCAGAAGAAGTTAGAAAGATAGATGAAGAAGAACCCAATATATTAGATATTGTTAAGCAAAGAGAAGTAGACTTAGTAGTGAATACACCAACTAAGGGAAATGACTCAAATAGAGATGGATTCTTAATAAGAAGAGCTGCAGTTGAAAGAAACGTAGGAGTAATAACTGCATTAGATACATTAAGAGCAATTGCAGATGTTGAACTTGAAAAGCTTGATGAGAATAAAAATTTAGAAGTATTCAATATAGCAGAATAAAAAGTTTTAATATAATTTTATAATTAAATTTAGGCACATGAAAATAAATAACAAGTCCAAAGCTACTATGAATATTTTTCATCAGACAAGGAAGCAAAGTGCCATAATAGTAAGCATATTATGGGATTTTGCTGGCGCAGAATGGTGGAAAATAGGATAGCAGATGGACTTGCTATTTATTTGATTGTGTCTTAAAAGCCTTCAAATTTAATTTGAGGGCTTTTTGTATGTTATAAAAATTATTAATACTTTTAATTTAGGATTAAAAGTATCTAATGAGTAAATTCATTAATTATATATTTAATATTAATTGTGAGTATTGATTAATTTTGTTTAGAAATGCGGTTATTTTGTATAGTTGACAAGTGAACATACGTTCTGTATAATGTAATTCATGAACGTATGTTTGCTAGGGGGCGTGTATTATGAAAGATGCAGGAAATTTTTTTGTAAAATTAAATTGTAAAAATATAGACAATATTCGAAGTTTGATAATAGATAGGCAAGAAAATTATACAAATCAAAAGGAAAAATACATAATGTGTGCTGGAAAGTATGATAAGAATGGTTGGACACTAGTATTTAGAGCAAAAACCTTCAAGGAGGCAGAGGAACTCGCAAATCTTAATCCATTTATGAATAACAGAATTAGAGTAAGTTGATTTACATATTTAAGATTATAGGAATAATAACATTTATATAAATATAAAAAGCTACTTTGTATCTATTAAAGTAGCTTTTTTATATCTCGTACTGGATATTAGAAATAACAATTGAAAGTGTATCTATCAAATTAATTTTACGGCCGATATCATTTGAACGATCACTTTTAATAATCTTGACAATGGGGCGAAGAGGAAAGTTTGGAAGAGTTTCTTCAACTATTCCAATATCACCATTACTAAGACTAACAATTGTTCCTTGAGGAAACGGAATTATTATTTTACAAAAAACATCAACCATATCATAATCAAATAATGTGCCAGCGTTAGACATTAGATATTCTAACGCATCACTTGGACACATGGCCCTTTTATATGGTCTATCAGAAGTTAATGCATCATAAACGTCAGCGATACTTACAATTCTTGCTAAATAGCTAATGTTTTCTCCATCCAGTTTATTAGGATAACCTAGCCCATCAAATCTTTCATGATGTTGTAATGCTATTAGTTTAATATGTGAACTTAAGTCAAAAAATTTTCCTAAAAAGTCATAACCATACTGTGGATGATACTTTATTATTTCAAATTCTTCATTGGTTAACTTTCCGGGTTTTTGAAGAATTTCACGTGGAATAAATGCCTTTCCAATATCATGAATTAATGCTCCTGTGCAAAGATTAATTAAACTTTTTTTAGGTAAGTTCAAGCTAATCCCAAGGATTATAGATATTACAGCAACATTTACACAATGAGCATATGTATAATTATCCATACTTTTTATATCTACCAATGAAACTAATAAGTTTTTATTTGATAGTATATTTTCAATTAATTCTTCAGATATACTGTTAATTGAATTAAAATAATTTTGTTCCTGTTTTGTATAATCGTTAAGTCTACGCTTTTCAAATTTATGATTGGATGCAATTCTTTCTATATCGGAAAATGTTTCTTTTATTACAGATACAGATTTTTGTCTTAATTCTGGTTTTATAACATCTTCAATCTCAACTGAGCTATATTCGTCAACTATGTAAAGTGAAAATATTTTAAGCTGTTTGATTCTATTTATTCTAACATCGTCTAATGTAGAACCAGCTCGAAGTAAAGCACGCCCATCATCACTATATATTGTTTTTCCTAATATTGAATTTTCTCGTACACATTCAATAGGAATTAATCTCATAGTTATATACCTCACCACATTAATAATCTTTATTATATCATAAAAGCGGAACAAATTATAAGAAAAAAAGAAGTAATTGTTAAAAAATAAGTAATTATAGGATTTAAAGTTTATACTAGACTTAATTATATATTTGTATATTTACATATTAAATTATGTTAAGTTTTAATTTCTATATTTTATGATAATTGAAGAAGTGTTAATTTGGGTATGAACTTTAGTTAAATATTAATTTTAAATAATTTGCATGTGGATTTATTGTAGATAAAGTAATAAAATATTTAAATAGAGAATTTTTAGAAAAAATGGAGTGAGGAGACTTTGAATATTAAAAATAGTCCCATAGGATTTTTTGATTCTGGGGTAGGTGGATTAAGTGTGATGAAAGAAGCTATTGCCATTATGCCAAATGAAGACTTTATATACTTTGGAGATTCACAAAATGCTCCTTATGGAACTAAGGAGTTAGAGGAAGTTAGAAATCTTACATTAAATGTAGCAGATTTTTTCATGAAAAAGAAAGTTAAAGCTATAGTAGTAGCATGTAATACAGCAACGAGTGCTGCTATTGAATTACTTAGAGATAAATATAAAGATACTATAATAATAGGTATAGAGCCAGCATTAAAACCTGCAGTTAAACTTAATAGAAAAGGCAACATAATAATAATGGCAACACCTATGACTTTAAGAGAAAAAAAGTTTAAATCACTTATGGAAAAATATAAAAATGATTGTAGTATAGTGTCATTACCATGTGCAGGTTTAGTGGAATTTATAGAACAAGGAATACTTGAGGGTAAAGAGCTAGAAAATTATTTGAAAGAAAAGCTTAAACCGTATTTAAGTGAAGATATAGCAGCGATTGTTTTAGGGTGTACACATTACCCATTTATAAAGAATGCATTATCTAAGGTTGTTGGACATGATGTGCCGCTTATTGATGGAGGAGTTGGAACGTCTCATGAATTAAAAAGAAAGCTAATAGAGAAAGCGTGCTTAACTGATTCAAAGGAAAAAGGAAAAATAATAATTTATAATTCAACTAATGATAATAAAATTATAGATTTCTGTTATAATTTAATCAATGCGGAAAATTCAAGGTGATTTTAAGGGGAAATTACCTAAGTAAATTAGATTTTCGCTATTATTACTTAGGTACCTGTATTTTAAATATATGAATTTTAATGCAGAATTTAGACAATAATATTTAGGCACATTCAAATAAATAACAAGTTCATTTGTCAGCCTATTTTCCATCATGCTGCGTTGGCAAATTGCCCTAATAGGCATGCTAGGAGAGCAATTCACCTCCTTGTCTAATGAAAAATATCCATGGCAGATTAGACTCGTTATTTATTTTCACGTGCCTTAATATCTATAATTGAAGGGAGAAATATAGAATGAAGAATCCAATTATTACAATGACTATGGAAAACGGTGGGGTAATTAAAGCTGAATTATATCCAGAAGTAGCACCAAATACAGTAAGAAATTTTGTTGATTTAATTAATAGAGGATTTTATGATGGACTAATATTCCATAGAGTTATACCAGGTTTTATGATTCAAGGAGGATGTCCGGAAGGCACTGGAATGGGTGGTCCAGGATATTCTATTAAAGGTGAATTTACATCAAATGGATTTAATAATACATTAAAACACTCAAGAGGTGTATTATCAATGGCTAGAGCTATGCATCCAGACTCAGCAGGAAGTCAATTCTTTGTTATGGTAGCAGATGCTCCACACTTAGATGGTCAATATGCATCATTTGGTAAAGTAATTGAAGGAATGGAAGTTGCTGATAAAATTGTAGCTCAAAAAACTGATGTATATGACAGACCTTATGAAGATCAAAAAATAAAGAGTGTTGTAGTTGATATGCAAGGTGAAGAAATTAAAGAACCAGAAATAATAGAAGAATAATATTCATAAAATAAATAGGAAAAGAGGTGTTTATATGGCAATAAATTATCAATGTATATTAGCATATGGATTAACGCAAGAGGAACTCGACAAGATACAAAAGAGAAGATTAAAAGTGAAAGAAGTAACTAATGAGAATGCTTCAATGAGAATAGTAGATATTTTGTGCGAAGAAAGCAAAGAAAATACTTATGCTGAATTGCCAGTAAATGAAAAGGCACTTATTTTCAATGGATATAATGATAAAGAATTAAGAAATGCCATTAAATTTATTAGAACGTTTATAGAAGGTGGAGTATTGGCTGTAGTTACAGAACAATCTAGTAAATGGACGTTTAAGGACTTAATGGAACATCTAATAGAAGAAAGAGAATGGTACAAAGCAAAGGGGCAATTAAAGTGAGTCGTGTAGGAGAAAATATAAAACAAGCTAGAGAAAAAAATGGAATGACAGTTAAAGTTTTAGCTAAAAAGTTGGGTGTGGCAGAAAAATATTTAAATGAAGTTGAAATGGGAAGAAAAGTTGCACCTGAATCATTTATAGATAGAGCAGCTAAACTTTTAAAGGCCGATTTAAATGATATAAGTATGGTAGTTACAGATGAGGCATTAATGGAGGAAAAGAAAACTTTAAGAGAACTTCCAAAGAAAAAAGTAGAAAGTTCAGAAGTTTGGACAGATGCTTTTTCATCAGTTCTTAGAAGTGTTCCAATATACGATTACTCATTATCTAATAAAAAGGGATTTAAAGAAATGCCTGTTCATTCAAACAAAATAGAAGGTCATCCGCAGGATAAGGTTTTCTATGTAGAAATAGAAGATGATGAAATGAATGGATTTAGAATGTTAAAAGGTGATGTAGCATTTGCGCACACTGTAAAAGAAGTAAGTAATAATGGATTTTTCTTAATTGACTATAAAGGACAAAGAAAGATAAGACAAGTAAAAGTTTTAGGAAATTCAAAAGTGCTTTTAGTTAGCAATGCAGGAAATTTACTTACTGAGACTATGGAAGTAAAAGAGTTAAATGTAATCGCTAAATTAGAAAAAGTTGAAATTAAACTTTAATAATATATAGCCAAAATATAAATTGTAAGTTTGACTTATTATTTTATTTCATAGATCTAATATAACTAGATATAACAGACTGTTTCAAAAATTATTATTTTGAAACAGTCTATTTTAATTTATAAAATTTTGCTTAATGACAATTAGATTTTTTGTTATGTGAAAATATTTAATTGCATAATATAGTAGTGTATATAATTAATAAGGTTGTGGTTATTATGCCAAATTCAGTTGAAGAATTAGCATCTAAAATAGATACATCATTAGGTTTGCTTACTAATGTACCTAAAGCAATATTAGATAATTTAGGTTATAAGTTTAATGTGGGAAAAGAAGAAAATATCATCGAAGTTACAATTTTATATAGGGATACTCCAGAAAATATGAAAAGCGTAGTGGAAGGTTTGGGAGGAGTATTTGAGGATTTAGGATTTAATTTTGGAATAGTAGATTTACCCTTAGACAAATTGGATGATTTAGCTAGAAGCAAAAGTGTGCAATATATAGAATTACCTAAAAATTTGTATGAAGCAGATGCAGCAAGTAATATAGCGTCTTGTGTTCCAGATGTAGTTTCTAATTATAAAGTTTCAGGAAAAGGAGTTTTAATTGGATTTGTTGATTCAGGAATAGATTATACCCATCCAGCATTTATGAATAACCAAGGAACGACAAGAATAGAATACATTTATGACTTGAGTGATGGGGGAAAACTTTATAATAAGCAAACTATCAACGAAGCAATAAAAGCACCAAATCCATTCTCAATAATACCATCAACAGATCTTTCAGGTCATGGAACTCATGTTGTAGGAGATGCTTGTGCTGGAGGAAATATTAATCCGGAATATAAAGGAGCAGCACCAGATGCATCAATAGCAATGGTTAAAGCATCAAGAGGTGTTTCAATATTAAGTTCACAAATAATGAAAGGTCTTAGATTTTTAGTAGAGAAAAGTAAAGAGTTGAATATGCCATTGGTTGTTAGTCTTAGTTTAAGTACTAATAATGGAGCACATAATGGAAGTAGTCTATTAGAACAATATATTAGGACAGTGGCAAATTTAGAGCGAGCATCTATTGTTATTGCAGCTGGAAATGAAGGCGATGCAGGACATCATACAAGTGGTATTTTAAAATCAAATCCAAATCAAACATTTAATATAGCAAGTGATGAAACTGCAATTGTTATGAATTTATATAAGCCTATTTTACCGGAAATAACTCTTACTATAATTAATCCTACAGGGAAAAGCAGTGGAGTGATAAAGATACAAGAAGGTTATATTCAAGGTAAAATTGCAAAAGATAGATTTGATATATATGTATCAGGTGCAAGACCATTTCAATTAGAGAGTGAAATTCAAATAATAATTTCTTCACCATTAGGATATTTAGCTGAGGGGGTATGGACTTTAACAATAGGTGTTACTAATAATTACGATGGGGAATATTCTATTTGGCTTCCGGTATCTGAAGGACTTAATCCTCAAACTAGGTTTTTAGAACCAATTACATTTAATACTCTAGGAATACCAGCAACTGTTGATAATATAATTGCAGTTGGAAGTTATAATCCTATATTAAATAATATTTCTTCATTTAGTGGAAGAGGAAAGCAAGATTCTGGAGGTAGAGTAAGACCAGATTTAGTTGCGCCAGGAGAAAATATAATGGGACCAGTTCCTAATGGAAGCTATGATAGTAAAACAGGAACATCTATGGCTGCTCCACAAGTAGCTGGGATTTGTGCATTAATTATGGAATGGGGAATAATTAAAGGAAATGATCCATATCTATTTGGTCAAAGACTAAAATATTATCTAATAAAAGCAGCAAAGCGAACACGATTAGACGTAGTTTATCCTAATCCATCATGGGGATATGGACAAGTATGCGCGCTTGATAGTCTAAACTTAATTGAAGAGGATTTAAGTGCCATATTAACTAGGGGGAATAAGCGATTTTATGATGCCAATGCACCAGTAACAAATTCAATATATGATAAATATAATATATATAGAAAAAATATTAAGGAGAAAATTACGGTGAATATAAACACTAGGCAAACTACAGCTAATGTGGGAAGATTAAAAGTTCAATGCTTTAAAAGTGATGGGTATATTCCAGTTGACGGAACTAAAGTAACTGTAAGAACATCAGTGCAATCCGATAATGTAAATAGCATTGAATTAGTCACAAATGTATCTGGATTAACACAGGAAATAGAGTTGCAAGCACCACCAATAGAATATTCCTTAGATGAAAATAGTAATCAAACACCATATAGTGCATATGATATAACAGTTGAGCGAAGTGGATTTAATCCAATAGTAATAAAGGGGTGTCAAATATTTCCGGGGCAGGTTGCTTATCAAATATGTAATTTAAAAACTAGTTCAGGGCGTGGAATGTATAGACAGGAAGTTATAGAAGTGCTTCCAAATAAGTTAAACGGTAATTATCCACCAAAGATTCCAGAGGATGTAGATAAGCCATTACCTAAACCAAGCTCAGGAGTTGTACTTGCTCAACCTGTAGTTCCAGAATATATTATAGTTCATCAAGGAAGTCCAAATGATGACTCAGCACCAAATTATAAGGTCCCATTTAAGGATTATATTAAAAATGTTGCTTCTTGTGAAATATATTCAACTTGGCCTAAATCAACTATAACAGCAAATATTTTTTGCATGCTATCATTTACGTTAAATAGAATTTATACGGAATGGTATAGAGGCAAAGGAAAAAACTTTGATGTTACAAGTTCGACTGCATATGATCATGCATTTAATTATGGTAGGAATATATATGATAGCATAAGTGCAGTTGTTGATGAAATTTTTTCCACATATATAAGGAGGGTTGGAAAAAAGCAACCTCTTTTAACTCAATATTGTGATGGAAAGAGTGTTACATGTCCAGAATGGTTAAGCCAATGGGGAAGTAAATATTTAGGTGATCAAGGTAAATCACCATTTGAAATATTAACAAATTATTATGGGAATGATATTGAACTAGTTACAGCAGAAAAAGTTGCAGGAAGTCCTAAATCTTATCCGGGTAATGAGTTAACTATAGGTTCATCTGGAGAATCGGTTAGAACAATACAAAATCAATTAAATAGGATATCTAGGAATTATCCTTTAATACCTAAAGTTTCTGAAGATGGACAATATGACGCGAAAACTGCAGAGGCAGTAAGAGTATTTCAAGAGACATTTACACTACCAAAAACAGGAGTGGTTGATTATGCAACTTGGTATAAAATATCAGATGTTTATGTTGGTGTAACTAGAATAGCAGAGTTAAGAAATGAATTCAGACAGGAAAGTATACTTGGAAAGAATATATTTATACCTCCAATTATGCCTAACTGTGGCATTCAAAGAGATATTCCAGAATTTTATTATTAATTTTTTTTATTATATATAAGGCACATTCAAAAAATAGAAGGACATATAAATACAACCTTCTATTTTTTTATGCCCTCTAAATTAAAGGATGGAATAAAGTCTTTAATATTAGAGCCTTCTTCTTGAATAAATCCATTTTTTATTCCGATATCTAAAGCATAGTTTATTAAACTATCATAATGTTTAGGATTAAGCGTTTTATTTATCTCAGGATAATCACAAGCTTTAAACATAGGAACGTATTGATTCATTAAACTAATATAAATATTATCCTTATATCGATTATAAAGAAGATCTACAATTTTTTTTGAATCAAAAAGAAGTCCTGGTAACATCAAATGTCTTACAATAACACCTTTAATTATATGGCCTTTTTCATTAAATTTAGGAGAACCAACTTGATTAATCATTTCATCAATTATTTCAATAGCATTAGATGCATAATTATCAACTTTAGAATATTTAACTGCGTATTTATCATCAAAATATTTAAAGTCTGGAAGGTAAACATCAATGTATCCACTTAACGCTTTTATAGTTTCTATGGAATCGTAACTATTTGTATTATAGAGTATAGGTATATTTAATCCATTTGATTTGGAAATCTTTAATGCTTCAATTATTTGAGGAACATAATGAGTAGGTGTAACTAAATTTATATTATTTGCTCCTTTTTTTTGAAGTTCTAAGAAAATTTCCGAAAGCCTTTTAATTGATATTTCCATTCCGATAACCAATGGCTTGTATTTTGAAGTTTTGTTATCAGAATTTGAACATGATGCAGATACATTTTCTATATGGCTTTGGCTTATATCATGATTTTGACAAAATACACATTTAAAATTGCAATGAGAAAAAAACACAGTTCCAGAACCATTTCCTTCTGAAATAGGTGGTTCTTCCCAAGGATGCAGAGCTGCTCTAGCAACTATAATTTTATTTGAAGCATTACAAAAGCCTAATTTGTTATCATTTCTATTAACTTTACAGCTTCTATGGCAAAGGTTGCATTCATTGAGCATATTTAATGGGTTATCTTCAGCTTTAGTAATAGCAGATTTCATATTTATTAACTCCTTTATTTATAACGTATAATATATATTGTTCTATCTGATTATTATATATAAATTATATCATATGCAGAATATAAAATTTGAAATTCATTGTATAAATAAGGAATCTGATGTTTATTTATTGTAGATATTTCTATGTTTAATAAAGAATATTATGCATTGAGATATAAATAATAAACTTAACAATCCAAACATAGGATATAGCTTGTTTATTAAGTTGCCAAAACCAAATTGAGAGATTATAAATGCTACTGCTAATACTGGGAAAATAGCTGTTTTGAATTCAATATTAAAAGATTGTTCTAAAGTTTTACTTATTGAGTATACATCAGATACTTCGGTTGAGAACATTTCAAGCCATATAATAATAAGTAAAACAGCTTGTATTACATTTCCAAATCTGTTTGCTACAAAAAGCAGAGGAATTTCATATTGATATATATATGGTTGGTTAATTGTTAATAATAAATTTATCATAGAGCAAAGCAAAGTAAGACCAACAGCACCGCATATAATGCCAATTACCATAACTTTTGTTTTTTTCATTTCATTACTTAGTGGAACTATTACGCCTGATGCTGAAAGAGTATTATATCCTGCATATAATATTGTTGATAATGCAATCCCAGTTTTTTGTGCGGGAAAATTACAAACATTATTAAATGAAACTATGTTTTTACAAAAACAGAAGTATAAAACTGTGATTAAAGTTATTGTAAGTACTAATCCAGGAACAATGAAAGAATTTACTTCGATCAAACCTTCAGTACCGCGAAATAAGAAAAATAAAGCTATTATAATCATTATTAATGAACCGATTATCTTTGGTATTCCAAAAAACTGATGTATTAAAGCTCCACTTCCAGCAAGAATTATTGAAGCACTAGAAATAAGAAACAGTGTAGTTATAAAGCCAGTAAATTTTCCTATAACATTAGGGCTTATTATGTTTATAACATCACTATATGAATCTAGATTATGTTCAATACTTATCTTTGAAATTATGGAACTCATAATTATATAGAAAATACCACATGCTACAATTCCCAAGAAGCTTTTAATTCCATATTGAGTAAAGAATTCAGTAATTTCCTTTCCAGAGGCAAGGCCAGCACCAACAATTGTTCCAATGAAGACTGTGGCAACTTGAAATATTTTAGTTAATTCCGATTTCAATTATTATCCCCCTTAAAAACATTCCTATGTATTAATATACAAGCTTTACATTGTATTTATTCTTGTAAATATTAATTTATGTATTATAAATTAGAAAATAATGGGTAGTAATTATATTGATATGTAGTATTTAGGTAATTTACACTTAAGGCGTAAGGAAGAATGAAATTAACGATGCAGAATGTTATTCAACAATGTACATTTAGAAATTTACAATGTACAATTAAAAAAGGAATTAATTATGTTAGATACCAAAATAATAATCTAATACATTGTGATATTGTACTTAGACTAGGAGGAAATATGAATAATTTTTGGAATGGGAAAAGATATCATAGTTTAAACTATTTTTTAAGAGACAAATTTGGAGAAAAAGTATTTAAAATATCATTAGATGGTGGATTCTCTTGTCCTAATAGAGACGGGAAAATAAGTAGTGGAGGTTGTCTTTTTTGTAGTGAAAGAGGCTCTGGAGACTATGCTGGTAACCGGGAATTATCTATTTCTAAACAATTTGATGATATAAAAACAATGATGGCTAATAAATGGAAGAGTGGAAAATATATAGCTTATTTTCAGGCGTACACAAATACATATGCGCCAGTATCAGAGCTAAGAAGAAAATATGAGGAAGCTTTAAATCAAGAGGGAGTTGTAGGAATTGCAATAGCTACAAGACCAGATTGTTTAGATGATGATGTTTTGGAATTGCTAGATGAAATAAATAAAAAGTTTTATCTTTGGATAGAACTTGGATTACAAACATCTAATGATGAAACCGCTAAAAGAATAAATAGAGGATATAAGTTAGAAGTGTTTGAAAATGCAATGAAAAAATTGAAGGATAGAAATATAGATGTGGTTGTACATGATATCTTAGGACTACCAGGTGAAACTAAAGAAGACATGTTGAACACAATGAATTATATTGCTCATTGTGGAGCAAAGGGAATTAAGCTTCATTTATTGCATTTAATGAAGCAAACACCAATGGTTAAAGTATATGAAAAAGGTGAATTAGAATTTTTATCACAAGAAGATTATATAGAGTTAGTTACGCAAGGAATAGCAATGCTTCCAAAGGATATGGTAGTGCATAGATTAACTGGAGATGCTCCAAGAGACCTTTTAATTGGTCCTATGTGGAGTTTAAAAAAATGGGAAGTATTAAATTCTATAGATAAAGCATTGGAAGATAATGATTTATGGCAAGGAAAAGATTTTAAAAGTTAATTAGGTTCATAGAAATGATTCAATATATAAATAAAATGTAAAGACATGGAGGGTGAAAGAGTGAAGGTGGATATTATAATATCAGCAGATGATATTATTGAAAGCAAAATAGAAGATAAAATTGTAGTTGTAATTGATATGTTTAGAGCGACTTCTGTAATAGTAACAGCATTAAATAATGGATGCAAGGAGGTTGTTCCTTATCTTACAATTGAAGAAACATTGGAACATGCAGGTAAACTTAATAGACAAGATTATATTTTAGGTGGAGAAAGAAGAGCTGTTAAAATAGAAGAATTTGATTTATCCAATTCGCCTATAGAATATAAAAAGAATGTAGTAGAAAACAAAACAGTTTTAATGACTACAACAAATGGAACCAGAACTTTAACAAAATCAACTAATGCAAAAACTATATTAATAGCAGCTATGATAAATGCAAAGGCAGTAGCAGAGAAATTACTAGAAATTAATGAAGATGTAGTTATTATCAATGCAGGAACTAATGGAAATTTTTCTATGGATGACTATATTTGTAGTGGATATATAATAAATGAGATGTTAAGTGTTAACAACAAAATACAACTTACTGATATAGCAAGAACTGCAAATATCATATATGAAGCTAATACAGATATTATAAGTTATGTTAAGGAAGCGAGCCATTATTCTGTGATGAAATCATTAGGACTAGATGAAGACATTGAATATTGCATGAAGAAGAGCATTATAGATATAGTACCTGAGTATAAAGATAAGAAGATAACTTGTTTATAATACAGGTATTGCGAAGCTTTAGTGCTTCGCAATGCTTAAAGACTTGAATTATTGTTTATACTGTTTTAACAGTTCATTTATCATGTAAGAACAATTCTTTCCTTTGCATGAACCACTTCCAGCCCCAGTAGCTTTTTGAACTTCTTCTAAAGTTGAAGCACCATTTTTTATAGCATCTTTAATTTTGGCTCTCGTAATAAGCTTACATCTACAAGTTTTTGTTAATTTATCTAAAATAGCTTCATTTAAGTTATTATCCATATTAATTCTCCTAAAAATATTTAAATTTTAGATAATTAAATCATTTTATTTTGTAATGGTCAACATTTATTTTTGTATCTGTTATTTATTTTCATGTGATTAGATAATGAACTTAAATGTATCGTGACGATTGCTTTTACTTATATTATAATAAATTAGTTAATTGATGTTTTTTTAGAACATGAATTAATCGTATTCTTACTTATAGATATTATTTAAATATATTAGAATTAAGTAAGTATTAAGAAAACTATTATATAATCATGGGGAAAAGATAAACAGAAGATGTTATATTTTAAATACAGATACTTATTAATTTTAAATGGGAGTGAAAATAATGGTAAAGGTATTAGCTGTTGAGGATAATATAGAGATAAGCAATAATATAGTGGAATATTTTAAAGGTGAAGTTGATATAAAAGCAGTTTATAATGGAGCAGATGCAATTGAGTATTTAAATGCTTATGATTATGATGTTGTAATTCTAGATCTAATGTTGCCAGAGGTTGATGGAATGACTGTTTTAAAGCACATTTCTAAAAATTGTTTAAACACTGGCGTAATAATATTAACTGCAAAAGAAGAGCTTGGAGATAAACTTAAGGCTTTTAATTTAGGAGCTAATGATTATTTAACTAAGCCATTCTTTATGGAAGAGTTGAAAGCACGCATTAATTCTATTCTTAAAAGCATGGGAAAAGTTAAAAGACCTAACATTCTTGAATTTAAAAATATGCAGATTGATATGAAAGTAAAAAGAGCATATATAGATGAAAATGAATTAGAATTAAATGAAAAATTATATAAGCTTCTTGAATATTTAGTTATAAATAAGGGAGTATTACTATTTAAAGAACAAATTTTTGATAATGTATGTGGATATAATAGTGATGCAGCAACTGAAATAATTGAAGTTTACATAAGTAGATTAAGAAAGCAATTGGGTACATTTGGCTATGATAAATATCTTATAACAAAACGTGGAATGGGATATTTATTAGATGAAAGTATAGAGGATTAACAAGTATGAAGAAAGATATTTTTTTATCAACTAAGAAAAATATTATAGCCATAAGTACAAGCGTGGTTTTTGTATGTTTAATTGTGTTTGCAATAATAGTTCAAGCGTTGTATTCATCTAGACTATTAGACAATGTAGATCATCAACTTTTAGAACAAAAGAATTTTTTTAGTACATCGCAATTTAAAATAAGTGATGATCGTTATTGGCAAAATACTATTAAAGCTCCAAATGATGAGCATCCAGAAGAATTTAAAGGCAAGCTGGAAGAAAGACCAATGCACATTCCACCTAATTTAATTGTTGTTGTATATAAAAATGAAAATTTTCAGCTTATTAGTAAGAATGCATATTTTAGTGAAGATAGCTTACCAATACTTCCAGCAGAATCTAGCGAAGACATGGTGACCTTTGAACAAAATGGATATAATTTTAGAGGAATTACAATTAATCAAGGTGATTATAAAATTCAAGTATTTTCTAATATAGATCCTGAAGTTAATTCAATAAATAGATTAAGAACTTCAATTATTGGAAGTTTAATAATACTAATTATAATAGCGCTAATCCTTTCAGCATATCTTGCAGCCAAAGTAATAAAGCCAGTTAGGGAAGCTTATGAAAAGCAGGTTTATTTTGTACAGGATGCATCTCATGAAATGAGAACACCATTAGCTGTAATAAAAGGTAAGTTAGAATTATTAGCTCACTCATGGGGAGATAAAATAGATGATCATTTTGAACATATTTCTAAAATGATGAGTGAAATAAGAGGATTAGAGAAATTAAATAGTGACTTATTATTGCTATCAAAAGAGGATTTAGATTTAGCAGTTAATATAACTAATTTCAGCTTGGATGATTTTGTTAATGATATAAGTGAATTTTATATAGATTTGGCTGAAATTAAAGAAAAAACCTTTACTGTAACTAAGCCGAAGGATAAAATAAACGTAGAGTGGGATTATACTAAACTAAAGAGAGCAATAATAATATTAATAGAGAATGCATTTAAATATACAAATGAACATGGGCAAATAAATTTAATAGTGGAAGATTTAAATAAATTTGTACAAATAAAGGTTAAGGATAATGGAATCGGTATTAAGGAAGAAGATAAGAAACGTATATTTGATAGATTTTATAGAAGCGAATTAGTAAGAGGACAAAATATTAGTGGAACTGGAATTGGATTAAGTTTATTAAAATCTATTTCAAAGAATTTTGGTATTAAATTAAAGGTAAACTCGGAGTATGGAGTTGGATCAGAGTTCATATTATTAATTCCTAAGGTAATAAAATAATATAATTTGGAATATAGAAATAGAGCTATCTACGACATAAGGTTTAGATAGCTCTATTTATTACAGATTTTAATATAAAAATAATAGAATCAATAAATTATTTAATTGTTATATAACTATGAAGCCAATATCCGGATTGTAATCCCCAAATACAAGCTAATCTAAATAGACATATAGTTGATATTCCAGCTAAAATTCCCGTAATTAATCTCCTAATATTTGTACTTTTAAAATACCCAATATATTGCCCTGTTCCATCAATTAAAAGTGGTATCATAAATGATAATTCAATTATTATATGTAAGTTTTTATTAAAAAATATGTATAAAATACCAATGATATATCCTATCAATATACCAGTGCATCTTGCACATATTGGAAATTGCTTTCCTTTAAAGAAAAATGATCTTTCAGGTAAGCGATGGCAAAAGAACATGTACTTTAAAATTATCTCATAATTAAACATGGGTCTTATAAGTTACCAATAAATCCTACTACAAAACATAGTACATAAAGTATAACCCAAGCAACTGTTCCACCTATCATCCATTTACATATTAAACTAGCACTTTGAGGTTTTTCATCTTTCCATAAAAAATACAGTATTAATCCAACTACTGGAAAGCAGCAAGATACAGCACCAGTTAAATGAGATGGATTATCTAAAGATTTTTTTTCAGTAGCTACACCACAATGTATACATACATCGGCATTATTGTCTATTTCTTTTCCACAATTTTTACAAAACATTATATTTCCCCCTAATAAAAAATAGAAATTATTACATTAAGATGATATTATACCATTATATTGTCAAAATAGTAAACATTAAAGGTTTTTTGTCTAAGAAAAACATGAAAATTATAACTTATAGAATTTTTTGAGATTATATGATTTTATTGATGGAATGTATTATATGATTATTGTAATTTTATAAGTAAAATAAACAACCATCAATTGACATTTAAAAATCATTAATATATAATTATTACATTAAAAAAAAACGATGATTAGGAAAAGTATCTTTGATATTATTTTTAGAGAGTAGTTGGTTGGTGCGAAGCTATAATGAGTCTTAGAGAAAATCACCTAGGAGTTGGAGACTGAAAGGTAAAGCTACTGAATAAGTTATCACGTAAGAGCCTGCGTTAAAGGATAGAGTATGTATGTACTTGAATTAGAACATTTAATTTTACAATTAAATGTTTAACCTTAGGTGGTTTGCGAATTCAACTTCGTCCTGTGGGATGAGGTTTTTTTTTATAAAAATATCAAGGAAATATCCTTGAAATGTACTGAATGAAAGGGGAAAAACAATGTACAATAAAGTAGATTCTTCAAGAAGTGCCGTCAATATGGAAAAGGATATTGCAAAGCTTTGGCAAGAAAGAGATGTTATACAAAAGAGTTTTGATTCAAATCAGGATGGAGAGTATTTTACTTTCTATGATGGCCCTCCAACAGCTAACGGAAGACCACATGTAGGTCATATATTAACAAGAGTTATGAAAGATATTATTCCAAGATATAAAGTTATGAAGGGATACAAAGTTTTAAGAAAAGCAGGATGGGATACTCATGGTCTTCCTGTAGAATTAGAAATAGAAAAGAAACTTGGAATCTCAGGAAAAGAACAAATCGAAGATTTTGGTGTAGAAAATTTTGTTAAAGAGTGTAAGGAAAGTGTATTTTCATATGTAAGCTTGTGGAAGGAAATGTCTGAACAATTAGCTTACTGGGTTGATATGGATGATCCATATGTAACTTACCATGATAATTATATTGAGTCTGAATGGTGGGCTTTAAAACAAATGTGGGATAAGAAGTTATTATATAAAGGTCACAAGGTAATGCCTTACTGTCCAAGATGTGGAACTGCTCTTTCATCTCATGAAGTTGCTCAAGGATATAAAGATGTTAAGGATTTAACTGCAACAGTTAAATTTAAAGTTAAGGGAGAAGATAACAAGTATATATTAGCTTGGACAACAACTCCTTGGACATTACCATCTAACTTAGCATTATGTATTAATAAATCATATACATATTGTGAAGTTAAAGTTGAAGATGAAATATATGTTTTAGCTAAAGACTTAGTAGAAAAAGTTTTAGGCGAAAGAGAATATGAATTAGTTAAGGAATTTAAAGGTGAAGAATTACTAGGTGTTAAATATGAACAATTATTACCTTTTGCTAAGGTTGAAGGAAAAGCATTTGAAGTAATTCATGGAGATTATGTAACACTTACAGATGGTACTGGAATAGTACACATTGCACCAGCTTATGGTGAAGACGATAGTTTAGTTGCAAAGAAAAATGGAATCGCATTTATAAATTTAGTAGATACAAATGGTAACTTTGTAGATGAAGTTACACCATGGGCAGGAAAGTTTGTTAAGAAATGTGATGAAAGCATAGTTAAGTACTTAGAAGAAAATAACAAGTTATTCTCAGCACAAAAGCATATGCATTCATATCCACATTGTTGGAGATGTGACACACCACTTTTATATTATCCAAAAGATAGCTGGTTTGTTGCTATGACTCAAATGAGGGATAAATTACTTGAAAATAATAATAAGATAAACTGGTATCCTGATAACATCAGAACAGGAAGATTTGGTAAATTCCTTGAAAATGTTATTGACTGGGGTATTTCAAGAGATAGATACTGGGGTACACCACTTCCAATATGGCAATGTGAATGTGGTCACCAAGAATGTATTGGTAGCAGAGCTGAATTAGAAGAAAAATCAACTACAGATTGTAAGGGAATAGAATTGCATAAACCTTATGTAGATGCAATCAAATTAAAATGTCCACACTGTGGTAAGGAAATGAAGAGAACTCATGAAGTAATTGACTGTTGGTTTGATTCAGGATCAATGCCTTTTGCACAATGGCACTATCCGTTTGAAAATAAGGAAACTTTTGAAAAGAATTTCCCAGCACAATTTATTTCAGAAGCTGTTGACCAAACAAGAGGATGGTTCTATACATTACTTGCTATTTCAACATGTTTGTTTGATACAAATTCATTTGAAAACTGTATAGTATTAGGTCACGTTTTAGATAAAAAGGGACTTAAGATGTCTAAACATAAGGGAAATGTTGTAGACCCATTTGAAGTATTAAATAGCCAAGGAGCAGATGCTACAAGATGGCATTTCTATACTGCAAGTGCACCATGGCTTCCAACAAGATTCTCAGTTGATGATGTTGGTGAAGCTCAAAGAAAGTTCTTAGGAACATTATGGAATGTATATTCATTCTACGTATTATATGCTGAAATAGATAACTTTGATCCTACAAAATATGCAGGTTTTGTTTCAGATAATGTAATGGATAAATGGATAATATCTAAATTAAATACATTAATAGAAACTGTTGATGATGGATTAAATACGTATAAGATAACTCAAGCAGCTTTAGCTATTGAAGACTTTACTGATGAATTATCAAACTGGTATGTAAGAAGAAACAGAGCAAGATATTGGTCACAAGAACTAACTAATGATAAGATTGGTGCTTATGTAACTTTACACAAAGTATTAACAAACTTAGTTAAAGTAGCATCACCATTTGTTCCATTTATGACTGAAGAAATTTATCAAAATTTAGTTGTAAATCTTGATAAGAATGCACCAGAAAGTATTCATTTATGTAAATGGCCAGAAGTTGATAAGAATGCTATAAACAAAGATTTAGAAAAGGAAATGGATTTAGCTTATACACTTGTTAAGTTAGGAAGAAGTGCTAGAAATGCTGCTAATGTTAAGAACAGACAGCCACTTTCAGAAATATTAATTTCAACAAAATCTCTTCCAGAATACTATGGACATATTGTTAGAGAAGAATTAAATATCAAAAAGGTTGAACTTGGAGCAGACCTTTCACAATATGTTAACTTTGAAATAAAACCAAACTTACCTGTTATAGGTAAACAATATGGTAAGTTAATTCCACAAATAAGAAAAGCAATTTCAGAAAAGAATCAAATGGAATTAGCTCAAAAGGTTAAGAATGGTGGAGCTGAAACTATAGATGTAAATGGAACAGAAATAGTTCTTACAAATGAAAATCTTTTAGTTACAATGCAAGGATTAGAAGGATATGCATTTGCTGGTGAAGGTGAACTTGGAGTTGTTTTAGATACAACAATTACTCCAGAACTTCAAGAAGAAGGTCATGTTAGAGAAATTATTTCTAAGATCCAAAACATGAGAAAAGATAAAGGATTTGAAGTTGCTGATAAGATAAATCTTTATGTAGCAAACAATGACATGTTATTAGATGTTGTCAAGAAGTTTGAAGAAACAATAAAGAAAGAAACTTTAACTTGTGAAGTTATTTATAATAAAGAAAATGACTACACAGAAACAAGTATAAATGGTGAAACACTTAATATGACAGTTGAAGTTGTAAAGTAAGAATTAATTAGATAAACAATTACTAGGAATTCAAAGAAATTCTTTGGATTTCTAGTAATTTTTTTGAATAATATAAAATTTTTTATAATACACTAAGATAAGTAGAACGATTTCAAAATATAAAAAGCGAGATAATTGGAACTAAATGTAATAATTATATTGAAATTAAAAAGAAAAATTATTATTTATCCCGAGTATTGTTGATTTATAATATAATATATTAGTATAATGAGAATATCTAGAAAATTTCAAAGGAGGAATAAGGAATGGCTACTTCTATTAAAGATGTTGCAAGAGAGGCAGGAGTATCAATTGCAACTGTTTCTAGAGTTTTAAATGATATCGATGTGGTAAATGAAGATACTAAAAAAAAGGTTTTAGATGCAATAAAAGAGTTAGGCTATAGACCTAATATAGTTGCGAGAAGCTTAAAAACTCAAAGAACAAAAACAATAGGAATTTTACTTCCAGATATATCTAATCAGTTTTATCCAGAAATTGTAAGAGGTGCTGAGGACGTTTCAAACATATATGATTATAATATAATTTTATGTAATTCAGACTTAGACATTGAAAAAGAAAAAGAATATTTAAGGGTTCTTAAAGAAAAGATGGTTGATGGTGTAATTTATATGAGTAGTTCTCTTAGAGATGAAATCTTAGAATTAATTAATGAATTAGACCTAAAGACTGTATTAGTTGAAACAAGAGACAAAGATGGAGTATTACCAAGTGTAACAATTGATAATATTAAAGGTAGTTATGATAGCACAAATCTTTTAATCCAAAAGGGAATAAAAGATATTGCATTCATAGGAACTAAAAAAGATAACATGAATGCTTGGGGCGATAGATACGTAGGATACGAGAAGGCTATGAACGAAGCTGGAATTAAGATAGATCCAGAATTATTATATCTTGATTCAATAAAAGTTAAGAGTGGATATGAAGGGATTCAACATTTCTTAGGATTAAATAAAAAATTTAAAGGTGTTGTTTGTGCATCTGATGATATTGCAATGGGAGCAATAAATGCATTAAGAGACAATAATATGGAAGTTCCAAAAGATGTAAGCGTTGTAGGATTCAATGATAATTTTGCGGCTTCAATATTCTATCCAAAGATTACAACAGTTTCTCAACCAACATATGATATGGGATCTGTTGCTATGAGAATGCTCATTAAATTATTAAATAAAAAGGAATTAGATGAGCCTAACTATGTTTTAGAACATGAATTAATCGAGAGAGAAAGTACAATCTAAATTTATATAAAAAGAATTACTCAAAATATTAACTTATTTTAGAGTAATTCTTTTTTTATAAAATTTTATGTGTAAAAAAAGTAGATTAGTATGACTAAATTTTTTTTGGAATCATATGATAGAGTTTTCTTATAAAATTGGTTGCTTTAACAACTATTTAGTGGTAATATAAATAGTTGTTAAAGCAACTAATTTTATTTACAGAAGCAGGTGAAGCGAAAAAATGAAGGAATGTGAATCTGTAGGAAGATATATAGGTGAAATTCATAGAGCAAGTTGTATATATTTTAGCAAACAATTTAATAAATTTGGAATAGGCTCAGGTCAATATCTTTTTTTATTAAACCTCTATAAAAATGAAGGATTAACTCAGGAAGAGTTAACAGAAAGGTTAAAATTAGATAAAGCAACAACCGCGAGAGCAATAAAAAAATTAGAGGATGAGGGATATGTGGAACGTGTAAAAAAAGAAACAGATAGACGAGCCTACAATTTAAAACTTACAGAAAAAGCTAATGGAATAAGAGAAGATGTATATTCAATAATGAACCAATGGGAATCTAGAATTAAAAGTTGTCTTAATGAAGAAGAATCTGATAAATTGGTAGAGTTATTAGAAAAACTATCTAATAGCTCTCTTATACGTAAGGAGGTTAAAAATGAGTAGTCAGAAAAGATTAGGTGAAATGAAAGTAGGAAAATTAATATTAGAATTTTCCATACCAGCAATTATAGGAATGCTTGTTAATACTTTATATAATATAATAGATAGAGTATTTATTGGTCACATACCAGATATTGGTGCATTGGCTATGGGCGGTGTTGGAATTGCAATGCCATTAATGTTAATAATTTTAGCTTTTGGTATGCTGGTTGGTATAGGAACTGCAACTAAAGTATCCATAAAACTTGGAGAAAATGATAAAGAAGGAGCAGAAAAACTTTTAGGAAATGCATTTGTTTTATTAATAATAATAAGTATTTGTTTAACAATATTAGGATTTATATTTACAGATCGTCTTTTAATAATGTTTGGTGCAAGTGACAATATTTTAATATATGGTAGAGAATTTATTCAAGTTATTTTAGCTGGATGCATATTTAATATGATAAGTTTTGGATTAAATCATTCTATAAGAAGTGATGGAAGTCCTAAAATAGCAATGCTATCTATGCTTATAAGTGCAATTATAAATACTATTTTAGATCCAATATTTATATTTGGTTTAGGGCTTGGTGTTAGAGGTGGTGCTTTAGGTACTGTTGTTGCACAGGCTGTGAGTAGTTGCTGGATTTTATATTATTTTACTAAAGGATCAAGTATATTGAAACTTAGACTTAAAAATTTAAAACTTGATAAGAAAATGGTAGTAAGTATTTTTGCTATAGGAATAAGTCCATTTAGTATGCAGATTGCTAATTGTGCAGTTCAAGCAGTTGCAAATAATTCATTGCAGACATATGGTGGAGATTTAGCAATAAGTGCGATGACAATAGCAAATAGCTTATCTATGATATTTTTAATGCCTATATTTGGGTTAAATCAAGGACTTCAGCCTATAATCGGATATAATTATGGGGCTAAAAAAGGTAAGAGAGTTAAAGAGACAGTTAATCGTGGAATTATGATTGCAACAATAATAGTAACTTGTGGATTTATAGTGGTTGAAGGATTTGCTGAAAAATTAGTGCTTATGTTTAATAGTGATCCTGATTTAATTAAAATGACTTCATATGGAATGAGAATATATTTATGTATATTACCATTTTTAGGAGCACAAATAATAATAACAAATTATTTTCAATCAATTGGAAGAGTTAAAATATCAATGTTTTTAAGTTTGTTGAGGCAAGTTATAGTTTTAATTCCATGTTTGATAATAATCCCGATGTTTAAAGGATTAACAGGAATTTGGATAGCAGGTCCTGTATCAGATGCTATATCTGTTATTATTACTTTTATAATATTTGCTAAAACAACAAAAGGATCTTTGAGAAAAAATGAAAAGGTTGAAAAAGATGTTGCTTTGGGCACATTCAAATAAATTATTTTTACGTACTTTAATATAATAAATAAAAAACACAGAAACCTAAGAGTTGCTGTGTTTTTTTATTATACTTATTATGTACTTTAAAGGATTCCTTCGCTTTTTAATATGTTTTCTAATTTTTGAACTTTGTTTGTTAGGCACATGAATTTTTCTTTTAATTGTTCTTTTGAAGGTTCATTATCGCTTATAAATTTCTCCATGTCTTCTACAGCTTTTAAAGCTTCTTCTACATCTTGTTGAGCTATTTTTAAGTTTGAATCTTTCATAAAAAGTTATTCTCCTTTTAATATTAATTATGTTTAACAAGGCACGTTCAAAAAATAATAAGTTTGGAATATGTTTTTAACTTGTTATTTTATTTTGTGTGCGTAATTATATCCTATCACTACTAAAAAATAAGTGCAAGGAATATAAATATAAAGAATAGTTAGAGATTATAAGGGGGTGAACTGTTGCCGAATTTATAAGAATCATAAATATGTGTTTATGAAATCTATGATATTTAGCAACAAATAATTATGATAAATTACATTTGGTTTGCATTGGTGTTTCTTGGAATATTAGTAGGAGTATTGAGTGGAAATGGAGAAGGGATTTCAAAGGCTATAGTTAATTCTTCAGGAAGTACTGTAACATTTATAATTGAACTCACAGGCATTATGTGTTTTTGGTGTGGTGTTATGAAAGTTGCGGAGAAAAGTGGATTTACAGAAAAATTGTCTAAAATATTAAGACCTATCTTGCAAATTATTTTTAAAGAAGCAGCTAAAGATGAAAAGGCTCTAGGTGCTATAGTGATGAATCTTACAGCTAATATGATGGGATTATCAAATGCAGCAACACCATTTGGAATTAAGGCAATGGAAGAAATGGATAGACTTAATCATGAAAAGGGAACTGCATCAAATGATATGGCACTTTTTTTAGTTTTGAATGCAGCGTGTATTCAACTAGTACCATCTACAATAATATCCATAAGAGCAGCTTGTAATTCATCAAATCCAGGGATAATAATATTGCCGGCAATAGTATCTACAGCAACTGCAGCTACCGTTGGAGTAATATGTTGCAAAATTTTGCAGAGATATTTTTAATAAGGCACAATCAAAAAAATAATAAGTCCATGTGGCAGCATATATTTCATAATTCTTTTTCATGTGCCTAAATTTATAATTATCAAAAGTAATATTGATTCATTTAATTTGCGTAATAGTAATTTATATAATGTTATTAAAGTTGGGAGGTAGCTGTGAAATTCATCACATAAGAATATTAAAGTTTTGTGAGAGTTAATAGCGATAGATATGTTAAATTATTTAAGTAAGAGCATAATACCAATAATATTTTTACTTATTATAACCTATGGAATGTTTAAAGGGAGAAAGGTATATGAATGGTTTATAGAAGGGGCTAAGGATGGATTGAAAGTATGTCTTAGAATATTTCCTTATCTTTTGGCAATGATAATAGCGGTACAGATATTTAGAGAAGCAAAATTAATGGATTTATTAAATAATTTAATAGCACCACTTGGAAATATGATAGGCTTACCTAAAGAACTTATACCTTTGATAATTATTAAGCCTTTATCAGGAAGTGGAGCTATTGGAGTATTTACAGATATAATAAAAAACTTTGGTCCAGATACAAAGATAGGACTTATAGCATCAGTTGTAATGGGAACTACTGAAACTATATTTTATACAATTACAGTTTATTTTGGGGCAGTTAAGGTGAAAAAAATAAGACATACATTATGGGCTGCGATAATGGCTGATATTACTGCGATAATAATGGCTGTTTTAGTAGTAAATTTATTTATAATGAAATAATTTACATTTGAGATCTAAAATCTTTATTATTGTTAATTTTGAGAGTATCATAGAATTAGTAAGTATATTTTATATTAGAAAAGGAGAAGTTAATTCATGGATAAAGATGTTTACAAACAAAATAGAAATAGATTTATGGACAAGATAGAAGATAATTCGATAGTTATATTATTTGCTGGAAATGCGCCTAAAAAAACAGGGGATGAATTATATCAGTTTACGCCAAATAGAAACTTTTATTATTTAACAGGAATTCAAGAAGAAAATCATATTGTTGTATTAACTAAATTTAAGGGAAAAGTAAGTGAAAAATTATTTTTAAAGGAATTAGATTTAGCAAAAGAAATGTGGACTGGGAAAACTTTAAGAGATTATGAGGGAAAAGAGATTTCGGGAATAGAAGATTCAGTATATATGAATGAGTTTTATCCTTATGTTAATAAATTGATTCAAGGAACAGAAAAAGTTAATTTATATTTAGATTTAGATAGAGAGAGTATTGAAGAAGCAGATTCTAATGGAATTAGTTTTGCAGGAAAGATTAAAAATAAATATCCTCAATTAGTAGTAAAAAACCTTATAAATAAAATTACAGAATTAAGGATGATTAAATCTAAAGAGGAAATAGCTGAGATGCAAAAAGCAATAGATATAACAATCAGTGGAGTTGAGTCCTTAATGCGTAATTCTAAAGCAGGAATGAAAGAGTATCAACTTGAAGCGTATTTTAATTTTGAATGTAGGACTAGAGGCGTTAAGGATTTTGCATTTAGAACAATAGCAGCTACAGGAAAGAACGCAACTACTCTTCATTATGTTGACAATGATAGTGAATTGAAAGATGGAGATTTAATATTATTTGATCTGGGAGCACAATGGAATTGCTATAATGGAGATATAACAAGAACTTTTCCTGTTAACGGAAAATTTACTGAAAGGCAAAAAGCAGTTTATGAAGCTGTGCTTAGAGTAAATAAGGCAGTTATTGAAAAAATAAAACCTGGAGTTGTTTATAAAGAACTTAATACATGGTCTAGAGATTTAATTGCTGAAGAATGTATTAAACTAGGGATTATAAAAGAAAAACAAGAAGTAAGCAAATATTATTGGCATAGTATAGGTCATAACTTGGGGTTAGATACTCATGATGTAGAGCCACAAGGCAGAGATTTTGTGTTTGAAGAAGGTATGGTATTTACTGTAGAACCAGGAATTTATATAGGGGAAGAAAGCATTGGAGTAAGAATAGAAGATGATGTTTTAGTTACTCAAAATGGATGTGAAGTTTTAACTAAAAATATGATTAAAGAAGTTAAGGAAATTGAAGAATTTATGAATTAGCTCTATATTTATATTTAAATGAATAATTTAGATATAAGGGTAAATATATATATTATAGATATGTTAAAAAGATTAATTGTTACTGAAGGGAGGATTTTTAAAATTAGAATTCTTACTTAAGAACATTTAGGTATATTCAAAAAATAACATTAGGAGATGATATATATATTAGAAGAAGCAAAAAAGTTATTTTTAACCGGGATTGGTGCTGCGGCAATGACATATGATAAAGCAATAGAGGCAGTAGATCAATTGGTTAAGAAAGGTAAACTCACAGTTGACGAAGGAAGAGAATTATCAGAAGAGTTAAAGCGTGAAGTTAAGGGAAAGGCTGAGACAGTTAAAGTTAAAGCAAATGAGAAGATTGAAGAAATAAAACCTAGGACTAAGGATGATGTAATAAAGATAATTAAAGAGTTTAATTTTGCAACTAAAGAAGATATAGCTGATATAAAAAACAAAATTTCAGAATTAGAGAAAAAAATAACAGATAAACAATAGAATATAAAATATAAAGCCTCCAATTAATATTTGTTGGAGGTTTTATTATAAGTATGGAGTTATAGATTTATTAAGGAGGTCTATTTTTATGAATAAGAAATCTTCAAATAGGTTTAAGGAAATAATAAAGGTTTTTGCAAGATATGGCTTGGGATATATTTTTGATAGTAAAAATCCACAAGATAAAAAATCACCTGAAAATTTAAGAAAAGCATTTGAAGAATTAGGACCAACTTTTATAAAAATAGGCCAAGTATTAAGTACACGTCCAGATTTATTACCCAGGGAATATATTGAGGAATTAGTAAAACTTCAAGACTCAGTGCAAGAGGAAAAGTTTGAAAATATGAAGACAGTTTTTGAAAATTCATTAGGTATTAAAATGAACGAAGCATTTAAAGAAATCAATTTTATACCGATAGCATCTGCATCTATAGCACAAGTTTATGAGGGAATACTAAATGATGATAGAGAAGTAGTCATTAAGATACAACGTCCAGACATTTATAAAAACATACAGCTTGATATAGCAATATTAATTAGAATACTTAGATTTACCAAAGCAAAAATAAAAATGTCTATAATTGATCCTATAGAGGTATTAGAAGAAATAGAATCATCAACGAGGGAAGAGTTAAATTTTGTATTAGAGGCAGATAATATTAAAAGATTTAGGGAATATAATAAGAATGTAGCTCCAGTATATGCGCCATATGTTATAGAGGAATTATTAAGTGATAGGGTTTTAGTGCTTGAAAAAATAAATGGGTTTAAAATAAATTCAACGCAAGCACTTAGAGAAAATGGATATGATACTAATGATATTGCAAATAAGCTGGCATTATCTTATTGCAAGCAAGTATTTGAAGATGGATTTTTTCATGGTGATCCTCATCCGGGAAATATACTTATATCTAGGGGAAAATTATGTTTTTTGGATTTTGGAATAATGGGGCATATAAATCATTCGATGAAAAAGTGGCTTAATTTAGCTATAATTTCAATAGCAACTAAAGATAAAGAGAGATTAGTAAACTGTATATTATCTATAGGTATAAAAAAGGGAAAAGTAAATAAGTTAGATCTATATGATGCAATTTCATATATGTTTGACACATATTTGGAAACTTCAATAAAGAATATAAAGATATCTGTATTAATGCAAGAAATATGGCATATAACTATAAAAAATAACATACAATTACCCAAAGAGCTAGTATCACTTATACGAAGTCTTATAATATTGGAAGGTGTTGTATCAGAGTTAGATCCGGAATTAGAAATTGTAAATGTTATAGTTTCTTTTATAAGGTCAAAAAATAGATTTGTAATTCTTAATTGTTTAGAAAAAGAAGAATTAGTAATATCTATGTATTCATTTGTTAGAGATTCGATTAAGATTCCAAGTAAAACGTTAGAGGTGCTAAACAAATTATCTGCAGGTGAATCAAAAGTTGAGTTGAAAGTTAAAGACATAAGTAATATTATAATTCAAATAAATAAGATGGTTAATAGAATAACGCAAGGAATTTTAATATCTGCACTAATATTATCTTCTTCTTTAATAATAAGCAATAATGTTAAACCAACATATAATGACATATCTTTAATAGGTATAATAGGATATATAATAGCTTTTATTTTTGCTATTAAGCTTTTAATATCAATGGCAAAAGCTTGTGAGTATAAAAAGAATAATAAGAAATAAAAAGATATATTAAAATTATAGATTGTATCATGTAATTAGCGTTCATACGAGAAATATGTTATATAATTTATAATATATTTATTGATTATATTAATAAAATTAGATACAATATGTATATTAGGAAATAATAGATACAAAGTAAATGCAATGAAAAGAAGAGTAGTAAAATAAACATTCCATAAGAGAGCTGATGTATGCTGAAAATTAGCGTTTGTGAATTTTATGAAGATGGTCTTAGAGTATATTTTCTGAGCTATAATATAAATTAGTTAGGAAAGTACGGGAGCAACCGTTATATTGTGAGGTGATGATAGTCACCTAGTGAGTTATTTATTGTGAAGTAAATAAGAAGTAGAGTGGTAACGCGTATAATACGTCTCTATATAGGTTTTAATATACCTATATAGAGATTTTTTTATTAGTATATATATGTAAAAAAGTTTATTTATCTAAAGCTGATGCTTAGTGGTAATAATGCACTCAATTTATCGCTTCTAATTATGAATTTTATTAATTGAAGAGTAGATATTACAGTTAGCAATTTGATTTAGAAAATGTAATGATTTAAATTACAATGAATGTTTTAAAATTATTAATCATCATTGTTTAAAATAAGGAGGAACACAAATAATGTGTAAAGATTGTAAGAAACCATATTATATAACAACACCAATTTATTATCCATCAACAAAGCTACATATAGGAAATACATATACTACTGTAGCAGCTGATGCTTTAGCTAGATTTAAGAGATTAACAGGTTATGATGTAATGTTCTTAACTGGAACAGATGAACATGGTCAAAAGATTCAAAGAATCGCTGAAGAAAAAGGAATCACACCAAAAGAACATGTAGACGAAGTGGTTGCAGGAATTAAAGATCTTTGGGAAATGATGAATATTAGCTATGATAAATTTATCAGAACAACTGATGATTATCATGTTAAATCAGTTCAAAAGATAGTTGAAAAGTTATATGAACAAGGAGATATTTATAAGGATTCTTATGAAGGCTGGTATTGTACACCTTGTGAATCATTCTGGACTGATACTCAATTAGAAAATGGAAACTGTCCTGATTGTGGAAGACCAGTTGAAAAATCTAAAGAAGAAGCTTATTTCTTTAAGATGAGCAAATATGCAGATAGATTAATAAAGTACATTGAAGAAAATCCTGAATTCATTCAACCAGAATCAAGAAAAAATGAAATGTTAAACAACTTCTTAAGACCAGGTCTTCAAGATCTTTGTATTTCAAGAACTAGCTTTGACTGGGGAATTCCAGTAACTTTTGATCCAAAGCATGTTGTATATGTATGGATTGATGCATTGTCAAACTATGTAACTGCACTTGGATACGGTCAAGAAAATACTGAATTATATGATAAGTTCTGGCCAGCAGATGTACATTTAATAGGAAAAGATATTTTAAGATTCCATACAATTTATTGGCCAATAATGTTAATGGCTTTAGATATGCCACTTCCAAAACAAGTATTTGGTCATGGATGGTTACTTGTTGACGGTGGAAAAATGTCAAAATCTAAAGGAAATGTAGTAGATCCTGTTGTTCTTGTAAATGAATTTGGAGTGGATGCAGTAAGATATTATTTATTGAAAGAAATTCCATTTGGAGCAGATGGACTATTTAATAATGAAATATTTATAAAGAAGATAAATTCAGATCTTTGTAATGATTTAGGGAACCTTTTATCAAGAACAGTTGCAATGGTTGAAAAGTATTTTGGTGGAGAAATGCCAGCACAAGCTGAAAAAGAAGCTATTGATGATGAATTAATTAACTTAGCATTAGCAGCACCAGGAAAAATTGAAGAAGCAATTAATGAATTAAATATACCAAAGGCTATAGAATATGTTTTTGAAGTAATAGGAAGAGCCAATAAGTATATAGATGAGACAACTCCATGGATATTAGCTAAAGATGAAAGTAAAAAGGCTAGACTTGGAACAGTTCTTTATAATTTAGCTGAAAGCTTAAGATTTGCATCAATAATGATTTCTGCATTCTTACCAGAAACAGCTAACAAGATTAATGAACAAATTAATACTACAGAAATTTCATGGGAATCATTAAAGTCATTTGATGGAACTAAGGCAGGAACTAAGGTAGTAAAAGCTGATAACTTATTTCCAAGAATAGATGTAGATAAGAAGTTAGAAGAATTAGAAGCTTTAAAAGCAGCTCAAGCACCAGCTAAGAGAGAAATTACACCTATAAAAGAAGAAATAACAATAGACGATTTTGAAAAGGTTGATTTAAGAGTAGTAAAAGTATTAGCATGTGAATCAATAAAGGGAGCTAAGAAATTATTAAAATTAAAAGTTGATTTAGGTGGAGAAGAAAGACAAGTGGTTTCTGGAATATCTAAGTTCTATAAACCAGAAGAAATAGTAGGTAAAAATGTAGTTTTAGTTGCTAACTTAAAGCCAGTAAAATTAAGAGGGGAATTATCACAAGGAATGATTTTATGTGCTGCAACAGATGATGACAGTATATTAAAAGCTGTAGATCCAGGTGAACTTCCAACTGGCAGCATAGTAAGATAGTTAATAGGTGACAAACAACAGTTAACAGTGTTAGATAAAACGTCTATGGGATTTTTTAAGAGTATTTATTTTTTAGAAATGTCCTTTAGACGTTTTATCCTATAGATGTTTATTGTTAACTGTGAGCTTTAATTGAGAAAAGGAGTTGATTTTGTGAATGTAATAATAGGTAATGCCTGGCCATATGCTAATGGAGAACTTCATTTGGGAAGGATAGCAGTATTGCTTCCAGGGGATGTATTAGCTAGATACCATAGATTAATGGGAGATGATGTGGTTTTTGTTTCAGGTAGTGACTCTCATGGAACACCAGTAACAATTAAAGCAAAAGAAGACGGAATTACTCCAGAGGAAGCAAGTATAAAGTATCATGAAAAAATTAAGGCATGTTTTGAAAAATTAGGCTTTTCCTTTGATATATTTACTAAAACTCATACGGAATATCATTCAAATAAAGTTAAAGAGTTTATAAAAGAGTTATATAATAAAGGATATATTTATGAAAAAAATGTAGAACAAATGTATTGTGAACATTGCAAACAATATCTTTTAGATAGATATATTGAGGGTGCTTGTCCAGCTTGCGGAGGGCATGCAATTGGAGATCAATGTGATGATTGTTCAGAAATATTTGAAAGTGAAGAGTTATTACATAAGAAATGTGTATTTTGTAAATCAGAACCTATAATAAAAGAAACAAAGCACTTATTTTTTGCATTATCTAAGTTTGAAAATGATGTAAAAAGAATTTATATACGTCAAAATGGTTGGAGAGAGAATGCTCAAAAAATAACAAAGAGATATCTTGACGAAGGATTAAGAGACAGAGGAGTAACTCGAGATTTCAATTGGGGAATTGATGTTCCTTTAGAGGGGTATGAGGATAAAAAGATATACGTTTGGATAGAAGCCGTAATGGGTTACTTAACAGCTAGTATGAAATGTATAAATGAACGTGAAGAAGATTATATGGAATATTGGAATGGTAATGATAGTAGAATTTATTTTGTACATGGAAAAGATAATATTCCATTTCACACAGTAATATTTCCGGCTATATTGTCTGGTTTAGGTATAAAGAATCCGAATATAAGAGAAATATCAAGTGAATATTTAAAATTAGAAGGTAAAAACTTCTCAGCAGTTAAAAACTGGGCTGTATGGGCAGACTACATTTTAGATAATTATAATGTAGATTTAATAAGATATTATTTAATATTAAATGGCCCAGAAGTTAAGGATTCAGATTTTACATGGAAGGGATTTATAACAACAAATAATGTTGATTTAGTTGGCCTTTTTGGAAATCTTATTAATAGGATATTAACTTTTGTGAATAATAATTTTAATGGAGAAATACCTAGTGGTAAAATGGATACAGAGATTAGGAATAAGATATTTAATTTATACTGTGAGGTTGGAGATAAAATAGAAGAAGGCAGATTTAAAAGTGCACTAGAAAGTGTATTTAACATGGTAAGAATGACAAACAAGTTTTTTGATGATGAAAAACCATGGATAACTGTTAAGGATAATAGGGAAAAGTGTACGCAGAGCATATATACATGTATTCAGTTTATAGCTAATTTATCTAATTTAATAGAGCCATTTATGCCATTCGCAGCACAAAAAATCAGGAACTTTTTAGATATAAAGAATGCAGTATGGATGCCTATAGAAATTAAAAGTGGTAAAATTAATAATGTTGAAATTTTATTTGAAAGAATAGATAAAAAAAGGATAGATGAAGAAAAAGATCGTTTATTACATAAAAAATATTAAAAATAAATGAACGTCTCGCTTAGGGGGGCGAGACGTTCTTTAACCATATGAAATAATGGTTAAAAGGGGTAAATAATAATGCTTTAACTACTTTACAATTTAAATATTACCCTAGAAATATGTCAATTACGTGTCAAAATTCATAATTTAATAAATATTAGAAATATGCTAAAGGGAGGATATTATATGGAAAAGAAATTTAAAATAATAGATAGCCATGCTCATTATGATGATGAAAAGTTTGATGAAGATAGAGAACAAGTATTAAATGAAATTAGAGAAAATGGGGTAGTTGGAGTATTAAATTGTGCAGCATCTTACGAGAGCTTAAAAACAACAAACAAATTAACTGAAGAGTATGATTTTATAGTTGGTGCATTGGGGATACATCCTGAAAATGCTGATGAAATGAAAGAAGACACTTTAGATGAAATAAAAAGTTATATTAAGAAAAATGATAAAATAGTTGCAATTGGAGAAATTGGATTAGATTATTATTGGGATGAAAATCCATCAAGGGATGTTCAGAAAGATGTATTTAGAAAACAAATGAAATTAGCAGAGGAATTATCTTTACCTGTTGTTATTCACGATAGAGATGCACATCAAGATACATTAGAGATAATGAGAGAATTTCCAGAAGTTATTGGAGTAGTGCACTGTTTTTCAGGTAGCGTAGAGTTTGCTAAAGAATGTATAAAACTAGGATATTATATAGGTTTTACAGGTGTGATAACTTTTAAAAATGCTAAAAAACTTGTAGAAGTTGCTAAAGAGGCACCTTTAGATAGAATTTTAGTTGAAACAGATTGTCCATATATGGCGCCTGAGCCAAACAGAGGAAAAAGAAACAAATCACATTATATTGAATATATAATCAGAAAAATTGCAGAAATAAAGCAAATCGATGCATATGAAGCAAATTTGAAGTTTAATGAAAACTTTTTTAGATTGACTCAAAAGGAAAAATAAGGTAAAATATAGCTTGTACACTACAATGTTTAATATTGTACTTAATTTATAATTAGTTAATTAGAATTCACAATTTAATATCGTTGAAAATTACTTTATGCAATGAGGTATAGATAAAACTGCTATCATTTTTATATATTATAATTTTATGCACGAGAGTGCATTATTGCTATGCTTCATTATAATGCAAGAGGTTGATAATTTGACAAGTCTGGAATATTAAGATATAATTCAAAAGACACTCTTGCCAAAGGAGGGAAATCAATGATAGAAAAATTGAAAAATTTTACTAGGCAAAGTTTTTCTAACAGTCCGAAGGCAAAAATTATAATTGGAACAGTTGCAATGGCAGTTGTAATTGTTACTGCGGTGACAGTAATGAGCTTAAGAAAAACGCTCGTAATAAGTATAGACGGTAAAGAAGAGACTTTTGTCACGTACAAGGGGACTGTTAAGGATGTGTTGCAAGAAAAGGGAGTAGAAATATCTTCTAAAGATAAAGTGCAACCATCATTGGAATCCAAAGTATCTGAGAAAGAAACTATTAAATTAAAAACAGCTGTCCCAATAGAAATCAATGCAAATGGTAAAAAAGTAGAAGTAAAAACAGCAGAAAATACTATTGGAGATATGTTAGAGGCAGAAAAAAATGCATTAAAGGAACAAGGAATTGAATTTGACCAACATGTAGATGAAGCATCACCAGCATTAGATTCACAAATACAAGGTGATGAAAGTGTACAACTTGTCAAAGTTCAAACAAAAAGTGTTGTTGAGAAAGAAGCAATTAACTTTGATACAATAGTCGAGAAAGATCCAAATCTTGACAGCAGTGTTCAAAAGGTTAAGAGTGATGGAGTTAATGGCGAAAAGGAAATTACTTATCAAGTAGTATATAAAGATGGGAAAGAAATTTCTCGTAATGTAAAGAGCACTAAAACTATTTCTGAACCACAAAACAAAGTTATGATAAAAGGAACTGGTCAAGTGTATGCAAGTAGAAGTGGAGATAGTGTAAATTACAAGAAGAAGTTAAGTTGTGAAGCAACCGCATATAGTGGTCATTCTACTACTGCTACAGGTAGAACACCTGTTAGAATTTCAGGCGGCATGAGTACAATTGCAGTTGATCCATCAGTGATTCCATTAGGAAGTAAAGTGTATGTAGATGGATATGGATACGCAATTGCAGCAGATACAGGTAGTGCTATAAAAGGTAACATAATAGATTTATATCTTAACTCGGCAAGTGAATGTGATAGTTGGGGAAGAAGACAGGTTAATGTATTAATAGTTGCTTATCCAGGAGAATGGTAACTTATCTTAGGAGATAACAGATGTTATCTCTATTTTTTTTCTTTAAATTATAGTTGTTTTGGAATATTATTAATAGAGGGATAAAATTAACAATAGAATACATATAAGACACAGTCAAAAAATTACAGAGTAATTTGAAAGCTATATAATATAGATTACGTAAGAAGTATTAAAACTATTGATGAAAGGAAGATAATATTGATAAAAGAAGTAATAGTCGTTGAAGGTAGAGATGACGTTGATGCAGTAAAAAAAGCTTTAGATGCAGAAATAATAGCTGTTGGTGGTTTCGGAATAAATGCAAAAGTAATTGAAAGAATACAGGAAGCTCAAAAAAGAAAGGGTGTAATTATATTAACTGATCCGGATTTTGCAGGTGAAAAGATAAGGAGAATAATTTCTAAAAGGGTTAAAGGTATAAAGCATGCATACATTTCAAAGGAAGATGGGCTTAAAAATGGCGATATAGGAGTTGAAAATGCTTGTCCTGAAGTTATTTTAAGAGCACTTGAGATGGCTAAAATTACTCAAGTAGAAAAACAAGAATTTTTTAATATGCAGGATATGTTTTATTTTAAGCTTACAGGAGATAATACATCTAAGATCAGAAGAGGTATGCTTGGTAAAATATTAGGTATAGGATATGGAAATGCAGGTCAAATGATTTCTAGATTAAATAATTATGGAATAACAAAAGAAGAATTCAGTAATGCTATAAAAGAAATAGAAAAACAATTGGAAGCAGGTAATAAATAGATGGATTTAAAAGATATTAAAACTCAAGAACTTGTTAAAAAGTATAATTTTAAGTTTTCAAAAAGCCTTGGGCAAAATTTTTTGGTTGATGATTCAGTACTTAGTGATATAGTTGATGGAGCAGACGTTAATAATGAAGATTTTATTATAGAAATTGGACCAGGAGTAGGAACGTTAACTGCTCAGCTTTTAATGAAGGCTAAAAAGGTAACAGCTATAGAATTAGATAATGACTTAATTCCAATCCTTGAACAAGAGCTAGGCGAGAATCAAAACTTTAGTCTAATACATAAGGATGCATTGAAAGTAGATTTTAATGAACTTATTGGTGATGAAAAGAGTGTGAAGCTTGTAGCAAATCTTCCTTACTATGTTACTACACCAATAATAGTTAAGCTTTTAAAAGATGGATATAACTTTAAATCTTTGACTATAATGATACAAAAGGAAGTTGCAGAAAGAATTAATGCTGAACCAGATTGTAAAGAATATGGAGCATTATCTGTTTTAGTACAATATTATTGTAATACAAGTATAGTAAGAAGAGTTGCACCAACTTGTTTTATGCCAAGACCAAAGGTTGAATCTATAGTAATAAGATTAGATAGATTAGAAGAACCAAGGGTAAAAGCTAAAGATACAAAACTTATGTTTGAATTAGTAAGAGCTGGATTTAATATGAGAAGAAAAACTTTATGGAATGCTGCAAAGACACTTAAGCTTGAAAAAGAAAAATTAGAAGAAGCTTTTGAAAGATCAGGAATAGATCCTAAAAGAAGAGCAGAAACATTAACATTGGAGGAATTTGCAACACTATCAGATTGCATATATGATATGAAAACAAATTGCTAAAATGATTAGAGATTATATTAAGGTGAGTACATACTTAGACGGTAATGTACTCATTTTTTTATTGTAATAGTTTAGATGGAATATGATGTTAAATATTACGCTTTAAGTTTACTCTCCCTATAAATATATCAAGGTAGCTTAAATAAATATAAGTAATTTTTATTATTAAAAAATAATGTCCATTTTTTTAATTGATTTTACAAATAGTAAAGGCGTTACTAAGTCGTGTAGATTTTCCTTTAAATCATAATTTGGTTTGAGAGGCATATAATATATGGAATAAATATATGTGGAGGTAACGTAGGGGTGGCACATAATAAGTTATATAGAAATTTTATAATATTACAAGAAGATGAAAGAGGATACTCATCTTCTAAAGATAAAGCTTTATCTGGATATGCAAAGATAGAAGTAAAAGGAGATAAATGTAAGGTATCTTTTTATGCCCAAAACCTTAGACACGAAGATGATTATTCCATGGTACTTATCTGCTGTAAAAGAGATTTTAAACAATTAGTTGATTTGGGCCCTTTAACAGTAAATGAAGTGGGGAAAGGAGATACGAGTAAAGAATACTATATTAATAACATAGCTGGGCTAGGAATATCTTACGAAAAAATATCTGGAGCTGCTATTTGTAAGACTAAAGGTGGAGAAAATAAATTCATAATGCATGGTTTCATGAATGGTGAGGAGTCTGCTGATAATTGGACAAAATATAAAATAGTTGGCGTAGATTATAAAAAATATAATAATAAATTAGAACCAAATCTTAAACCTAAGGAAAAAGTTAGTACTAGCCTTGATACAAATGATAAGGTTATAACAGTGGAACCTAGTAAAGAGTTAGCAGCGCCAGAAAAAATAATTAAAGCAGAAAATAATGTAATTGATAAAGTTGAGACTAAAATAGAATCTAAAGTGAACATAAAAACAGAATGCTTAAATGAAAGCATTTCTAATTCAAAAGATAATAATAATTTAGAAAATGTTATAGTAAAAAGAGGAGAAGAGCCAACTGTAATAACAGAAGAAAGAGATAAGATAAAAGAAAATATAATAGAATTGGATGAAGATAGAAGCAAATGCAATAAATGCGGAGAAAAAGAAAAGGATCATAAGGTTTATGATAAAGATAATAAGGCATGTCTAGAGGAGAAAAAGGAGCATGACAAAGAACATAAGATGCATAGTGAAAAAGAGCACAAAGCTTATGATGAAAAGTGCCATAAGACTTATGGTGAAAAAGAAAATAAGAAGATGTGTGTTGGAGAAGTTATAGAGGCAATAGCTGACAAATTAGAAACTTACGATGGATCTATAAACTTAGAAATAAAGGGACATGATAAAGAGGTTGTTATATATGGATTTATAAAAGATAAAAAGAGTAGTGAATGTGGTTGGAAGAAATTCAAGATAGAGAAAAAATGTAGACTTGATGATGAGGATATATTTATTGAGCAAAATAGTAAGAGAATAGAAGAAAATATTAGATTAGATAAAATAGATTTTGAAGAATACGAAAATGAGATTAAAAAATCAAATCAAGCAAACAATAATTACTTTAAAAAAATAACTCCACAAAGTAATACGGAAGTTAAAACAACAACTCCAGAAATCAATACTGAAGTTGAAAAAATAACCCCACAAACTACTACCGAAGTTAAGGAGTCGACACCAGAAACCACTACTGAAGTTAAGGAATCAACACCACAAATGACTACTGAAGTTAAAGAATCAACACCACAAATGACTGGTGAAGTTAAGGAATCAACACCAGAATACAACTTTGAAATTAAGGGAAAAGTGGGGCAATACTTTGAGAAGCTTGCAGAAGGATTTGAACTATTAAAAAATAAGTTAAATGATATAAACTATTGTAAGTGGTATAAAGTTATTGTTAATAAAATGGAAGACTTATTTGATGAATCAGATTATAATAAGTATACATTAGCATACTATCCAATGTTAAATTATTATCCTTATATCAGCAAAGATAAACACTTTTTGTTAGGATATAAATGCGATAAAAATGGAGAATTGAAATATATAGTATATGCTATACCAGGTAGTAAAGATAAATGTGATCAACCATATGGCGGAAAAACAGGATTTGTAACATGGACTAGTAATGATTCGATGGATAAAGGATATTGGCTAATGTTCTATGATTATAAGAGTTCTTCAATTGTAGTTCCAATGAAATAGAGAAAAACTGCTATGAATAAAAAGCAATTAATTGTTACGTCCATATTAGTATTACTAATGTTAGTACTAGCTATAACTCAAGGGTTTTTTCGCGACAATTTCCAACAGGTAGTTCTTTTAGATCAAGGAATAAGTCAGTTTAAAGAATATAACTTTGATGACGGTAAGTATGTTATTTCTTTGCCAGATGAATGGACGGTAGATGAAAAAGAAAGCAAAGGGCAATATGTTAGTAGTAAATTAAATTTTAAAGATGGAAATAATAAATTTACAGGTTCAGTAGAAGTAATAAATACGAAAGAAGATTTAAATGTATTTTCAGAAAGTGATTTAGAAAATCAGACTTTAAAATACTCTAATTCAGAAGTAATGCCATTTAAGAATTCTAATAACTCTGGAGTATTAGTTCAATATGATACAACTGTGAGAAATGGATATTATTTTAAAAATGAATGTTACTACTTGAATTTAGAAGATGGAAAAATAGTTAAAGTACTATTTAATATTAAACAAAAGGATTATAAGGAGAATATAAAAACTATCTTTGATGTTATTGTATCAAGTATTAAGTAGACTAAATAAGATTTGCTAATGATGAGTAGAAGTATTATAATTTAAGTATCAAGGAGAAGCCTAAATTGCTTCTCCTTGATACTTATTTAGCGTAAGGAGGAAATTGATGCGGATAATACTATTTGAGATATTTGGGATACAAATAAAGAGTTATGGATTAATGATTGCTATAGGAATAATAGTAGCAGCAACTTTACTTATAAATAAGGCTAAGAAAAGAGGATTTGATGAGGACTCATTATTAAATTTAATTATTTTAGCTGTGATAGGTGGAGTAATTGGTGGAAAACTGTTATTCATAATTACTGAAATTAAAAGTATTATAAAAGATCCGAGCATATTGTTGAATTTTGGATATGGCTTTGTAATTTATGGCGCTATATGTGGTGGAGCTTTATCCATATATCTATATTGTAATCATAAAAAATGGAATGTGATTGAAATATTAGATATGACAGTTCCAGTACTAGCAATAGCACAAGGTTTTGGTCGGATTGGATGTTTTTTAGCAGGATGTTGCTATGGGGCGGAAACTAATTTGCCTATAGGTGTCAAATTTCCAACAGGATCTCTTGCACCAGCGGGAGTGCTTTTACATCCAACTCAAATTTATTCGTCTATTTTTGATTTTGCATTAGGAATTTTCCTTTTATATTATTCAAGAAAGAAGAGAACAAATGGGAAAGTAATAGGATTTTATTTAGTTATATATAGTATAGGAAGATTTTTAGTAGAATTTTTAAGGAATGATCCAAGGGGGAATGTTGGAATTCTTTCTACATCACAGTTTATTGCAATATTTACTTTGATGCTTGGAATTGTTATTCTTAATACTAAAATGTTATTTAAAGGAGCGAAGAAAAGCATTGAAGAAAAGTAGATTTTTTATTATGATTTTATCTGTGTTATTAATAATAACAACATTATCAGGATGCACTTTACTTGATAGTGCAGAAGTTAAATTAAATATAAAAAACCAATATTTCGATTACATGAGCCAGAATAAGGTAGATAAAATAATAATACAAAATGTTAGAGATAGTGGATTTAGATTTATAATTAATGATAGTAAAGCTATAGATGATGTTTATAAACTTTTGTCAAAGGGAAGTGAAGTATCTAAAAAAAGTAGTCTTGACCCAGATTATATATTTGAAGTTTGGATTGGAGATGAAGTTAAAAAATATCAGTATGTAGTTGGAGCTAATGAGAGTGGGACAGGTAATTTTTATGATGATGATAAGGCATTTTCAGTATCAAAGAATTTAGAAAATACTATAATGCAGAATCTTTCAGTTATAAGAAAACCTAGAGACTTTGAGTATGTATATTATCAATCTATATTAAAAGTTATAAATAATAAAAAGGATTCTATATCTAGTGGTAAAGTAGGAGTAGATATATCTAATGATACAGATTGCTTAAAGTATATGTTTTCTATAGATTTGCAAGAATTTAAGAAAAACTTAAATAAAATTTTACCAAATGTAGATTTAGTAAAAAATAATAGTGAACAATTTGATACAGTAATTAAAGTTAAAAATAGAGGGTTTAATACCACAACTTTTAAGACATTAATAACTGTAGAGAATAAATCAGATAAATCTTTGGAAAATTATTATATATCCGCAGAGTATAATTATAAAGATTGGGATATTACTGTAAGTGAACCAAATCAAATGCCACAAGATTGGTAAAATAAAAGGAGGATAAAATAATGGGAAGTTGCGAAGGATGTCCAAGTAAGGATACATGTAAAACTAAAGGAGAAAGTTGTCCATCAGAAAGCTTAAAGGTATCACCAAGATACGGAAAAATAAAAAATGTTATAGGAGTTATAAGTGGAAAAGGAGGCGTTGGTAAGTCAACTGTTACTGGTATTATGGCAACTATGTTAGCTAAAAAAGGCTATAAAGTAGGAGTATTAGATGCAGATATAACAGGACCATCTATGCCAAGATTCTTTGGGATAAACAAGAAGAGAGCACTTATACATCCATTAGATAACGAGATGGTAAGATTTGATCCTGTAGAGACAGATGGAGGAATAAAAGTAATTTCTATGAATCTTGTAACTCCAGTAGAGGAAGAACCTCTTATTTGGAGAGGTGCAGTAATCAATGGAGTGTTGAAGCAATTATTTGTTGAAACAAATTGGGGCGAGCTTGACTATTTACTTATAGATATGCCACCAGGTACAGGAGATATTGCCTTAACTGTAATGCAGGAGTTCCCAATTGATGAGATTGTAATAGTTTCTACACCACAAGATATGGTATCAATGATTGTTAAAAAAGTTGTTATTATGGCTCAAAAGATAGGAATAAAAATTAAAGGTGTAGTAGAAAATATGGCTTATATAAATTGTCCGGATTGTGATAAGAAAATAAGAGTATTTAGCAGAAAATCTTCAGAAGAAAATGCAGAATATTTAGGATTGCCTTTAATAGGTGAGTTACCAATTAATATTGAACTTACAGAAGCTTTAGAAGATGGTAAGGCTGAGGAATATGTTAGAGAAAATGCGTTATATTCATTAATATTTGAAGGATTGTATTAAAGCTTAATTACCAAGTAAATAAAAAGCATCATATAATATAAAAGGTTTCATTATTTAAAGTTACAGAAATTAAATAATGAAGCTTTTTTATTTTTACGAAGTTTATATATAAAAGTTCTTAATGTTGATATTGCACTCTTTTTCATGTATATATTTTGTAGTAACCACAAGCAAAAGAATATCCTTACTTTCGGGGAGAAACCACCTAAATTTAAATTTCGAGTTCTTTATAGTATTAGAGTATACATACTTTCGGATTATTTAGGAAATAATACACTATGTAATTTTGATTTGAAAGGATGTAGAGATTAATGAAAGCAAAAGTAGATAAAGATACTTGTATAGCATGTGGACTATGTCCATCTATATGTCCAGAATGCTTTGATATGGAGGATGACGGAAAGGCTGGCTTTATAGTTGATGAAGCACCAGAAAATGTAGAAGGTGAAGTGCAAGAAGCAGCAGAAAGCTGTCCAGTAGATGCAATATCTGTCGAGAAATAAAACATAAGAATAAGAGAAAATATACATTAATATATGATTTTTTATTATGTATATTTTCTCTTTATTATTTTTATATAATATTGTTATATTAAATAAATTTGTACACTAACTCATGGTATTAAGTGAAGATGCGTGTATTATTCTTTCAATAGGAAGAATAGATATGATTACTAAGCATATAATGTATTCTATTCCTAGCATAGGTCCATTAATTATTAATGAATATAAAGCAGGAGACATTCCAGCGGGTGCAAGTGAACCAAAGAAAGCAACTCCAGAAATAAAATGACACAAAAATCTAACAAAAACAGCTAAGGTAACCCCAAGCCATTTTTTATTATTAAAGCATCCTGCTATACCTAATGCCATAAAGGGTAATGGATAATCAAATAAAACTTGAACTGGATGCAGAATGTATGGATCCATAATAAGTGTTATTATTCCGTAAAGAAATCCTGTTAGAAATCCTACTCTTGGTCCGTACATAAATGCTATAAGTAATATTGGAACCATGCTACCTAATGTAATACTACCACCTTGTGGAAAATGATATAATCTGAGCATTTTCAGTATTGTAGCTAAAGCCAAAGCTATGCCAATTCTAGCAATAAGTTGAGGAGTAAAGTTGATTTTTTTAACTTTAACTAATATTATGAGTAATATTACACAACCAATTAAAGTTGTAATGGATAATGGACTTGCAATTATAGCTTGAATGTTTTGTGAAAAGTTTTGGAAAAGAGTAGAAAATTGTTTGTACCAATCATTAAAAATTTGCATAAAAAAAACCTCCTTCGTGACGCTTATGGAAGAGGAATTAACAAAGTCATTATAACTAATCTTCATATAATAAATTTAAATATTAGTTTTATACTTTGGTTTAGAGACTACCAACCTATATAAATAGAAATGTAAATTCTTATAAGGTTGCTTTCCCTACGCTAGAATTAACTAGATCAGGTTTAAAGGGTTTATGAATTATCAAATCTCAGCATATAGCTCCCCCAGCACGTTACAAAATAATTTTATACATTTTACTATAAATAGTCAATTATGTTATATGTGTTAAACTTGTCGTTTTTATTATGATGGGCTATATAATTAGAAGTAATTTGATTTAAATCTGTTGAATAATGAGAAACTGGATTATTGGGCAAATTGTGAGAAGAAGTGATAGAAATAGTATCATTCATATCAATAATAATACTTTCTTTGTACGTTGAATCTAAAACAAAACCTTTCATAAAATTAAGCCTCCTTAAATCAAACAAAATGAGGTTTTACTTTGTTTATTGCATTAAAAAACTAAAACTTTCTTAAATATATGATTAACCAAAATAAAAAAAATATACATAAAAATCACCTAACTAAAAATATAATTTTTTAGTTAGGTGATTTTTATGTGTTTTTAATAAATTAATCTATATTTTCTACAATGAATCCAACAAGACCAGGGCCGGTATGAACACCAAGTGCAGGGCCAATCATTCCTCCAAGGGTACATTCCACTAAATTAGGAAGGTCTTTAATTGAATCATATAACATTTCAGCTTTATCAGGAGCATTGCCATCTAATACCCAGACTTTACATTTGTTATTTTCTAAATAAGGTTTTAACAAAGTAGCTAATCTAGATATTGATTGTTTAATTCCTCTTATTTTGCAAACTGTGTGATATATTCCATCATTACCTACAGTTATAATAGGTTTAAGATTGAGTGCATCAGCTATAGTTCCAGCAACTTTACCTATTCTACCGCCTTTTTTTAGATATTCTAATGTATCTATTGTGAAAAATACATCTATTTTATTTTTGAGCGTAGGTAATATATCTATAATTTCTTTAAAAGGTTTACCTTCTTTAATTAAATTTGCAGTTTCAAGTACTATTGCACCCTGAGACATAGTTAATGTCATAGAATCAAACACGAAAGTTTGTATTCCAGAAACATTTTCAGCTGCTAATCTTGCTGCGTTATAAGCTCCTGAAAGACCACTTGATATAGTTATTATAATTGCATGAGTATATCCAACATTTTTTGCTTCATTTAATGCATTAGTAAATCTATCAACACTAGGTAACGATGTTGTAGGAATTTCTTTTTTTAGTAACTCATAAAGCATATTTGGAGTTATATCAATACCATCGTCATATTCTTTATTGGAAAAAATAATTTTGAAAGGTAGTATTTTAATATTATTTTCCTTTGCAATATCAGCACTTATATCACAAGCACTATCTGTTATTAATGCAATTTTCTCCATCTTAATTCCTCCTAAAGCACATTAACATATTTTAATTATATCACTACTGATATTGTTATCAATGGTGATATAATTAAATTAGCATTAATTATTGTAATAAATTAAGAAACACAATATATAGTAAATTTGATTGGAAGATAAAACCTATATATTGTGTATGACACAATTTTAAATTAGTTTTTGTTAATTATTATATATAATTATAAAAAATTAATTTGGATTATGGTACCATTAGGTGCTATAAGTGTAGGAAAAGACAATAATAAGAATAGTTTGTAATAAGTCAACTATGTAATAACTGCAAAAAATAATCAAATCGAAAGCTAGATAGATATAATTGATAAGAATTAAAATATAATGCCTAAAAAATAAAAAATAAAAGACATTGCTAATGAATACCTTATACAGTATAATAGTACAGTACTAAGGATACTATATATTGTGCCATGGAGGGAATAATTATGCTATATGTTGTAAAAAGGGACGGCAGAGAGGTCGAATTTAATGCCGATAAAATAACTCAAGCTATTAAGGGCTCAGGGAATGAAATCGGTTTGATTTTAAAAGAAAGCGAAGTTCTAGATACGGTTCAAACTGTAATTACTTATATTGAATCAGAATATAAAAAGACTATAACTGTAGAACAAATACAAAATTTTGTTGAAAAAGCATTAAGAGAAGAAGGGTATAAAGATATAGCAATAGCTTATTCTTCATATAGAAAAGAAAGAACAAAAGTTAGAGAGATAAAATCAGATTTAATGAGAGCAATTCGCCAAATTGGTGTTGAAACAGATAGAGATAATGCAAATGTAGGTAACAATTTTAGTTCAAAGTTACTAAGAATAGCTTCGGAATCAAATAAGTGGAATACATTAGCTATAATGCCTAAAAATTTAGCTAAAGCTCATGAAACAGGAGATTTATATTATCATGATTTGGACAGTTATAATTTAACTGTAAATTGTCTTCATATTCCAACTAGAGAAATGCTAGAAGGTGGATTTAACACTGGATATGGAACAATTAATGCTCCTAAGAGAATAGAAACAGCTGCTGAGTTATCATGTATTTTATTACAATCAACTCAAAATGATATGTTTGGTGGTCAATCACATCCTGATTTTGATAATGACATGGGTATATTTGTAGAACCTACAAGAGAAGAAATCAGAAGAGAATTAGAAGAGTTAGATATTCCAAGAGAAAAAATAGAATCTATACTTGAAAGAAAAGTAAGAGACAAAGTTCGACAAGCAATGCAAGGCGTTGTATATAATCTTAACACAATGCATTCTAGAGCTGGTTCTCAAGTACCATTTAGTTCAATTAATATAGGTTTACCTACTAGTGCAGATGCAGCATTGGTATGTGAAGTATTTTTAATAGAATATGAAAAGGGATTAGGAAAGGGAGAACAACCAATTTTCCCAAACATAATTTTCAGAGTTAAGAGTGGAGTTAATAGAGAAGAGGATGATCCGTATTTCTATTTATATAAATTAGCATGTAGAGTTGCTGCTAAGAGAATGAATCCAACATTTATGAATATAGATGCAGATTTTAATAAAGAATATTATGATAAAGGATATGTTCCAGCAACTATGGGTTGTAGAACTTACCTTATGAAGAATATAAATGGAGAGCCAGGATGTAAAGGTAGGGGGAATATAGCGCCAACTACTATAAATCTTCCAAGAATAGGGTTACAAGCAAAAGGAAGTATAGATAAATTCTTTGAAATATTAGATGCAAGATTAAATTTATCAAAGGAATCATTAATGCATAGATATGGAGTATTAAAGAATCTAAAGGTTAAGGATTTACCATTTGTAGCTGGTCAAGGATTAATGAAGGGATCAGAAGGATTAGGCCCAGATGATTCTATTGAACCAATATTGAAACAAGGTACATGGGGAATTGGATTTATAGGACTTGCAGAAACTTTAGTAGCTCTAGTAGGTAAACATCAAGGTGAAGATGATAATGCTAGAGAATTAGGAATAAAAGTAATTGAGCATATAAGACAATATTGTGATAGATTAACAGAAGAAACTAGGTTAAATTGGAGTTGTTATGCCACTCCAGCAGAAGGTCTTTCAGGAAAGTTTATAAAGCAAGATAAAAAGATATTTGGAATAATTAAAGGTGTAACAGATAAAGATTATTATACAAATAGTTATCATGTTCCAGTAGGATATGCAATATCAATTAAAGATAAAATAGATATTGAAGCACCATATCACAAACTTTGCAATGGTGGACATATAAGCTATATTGAAGTAGATGATTCACCAGATGAACAAACAGTAATGGATATAATTAATTATGCATATAGAAATACTAATATAAGCTATATGGGTATTAATTTCCACATAAGATATTGTAGAGAATGTGGAACATATTTACATGATAATGAAGCTAAGTGCCCAAGTTGCGGAAGCACTGATATACAAGGTGTATCAAGGGTTACAGGATATTTAAGCTTGGATGAAAGATTTGGTCCAGGTAAATATCATGAAAGAGAAGATAGAATATCTCATACTGAAGGACATAAACATCATTATTAAAATAAAGTATATAATTAAAGTACTATGAAATTTGTTAATGAATTTAGCGAGTTTCATAGTACTTTAATTTTTTCTATTAAATATAATAATAATGCTGTTATTATATTTTAAATTAATGACAAAGACATCTATAAATATTGGGAAAATAATAAATTCCACAAAAACTAAATGATTTAATTATTGCAATAATTTAAAAAAAACTTGCAATAATCATGCAAAAATAACCCTGAAAGCCTATAAAATAAAGAAAGGGTGAAAGAGAAGTATGTTTTTGTTGCAAAAAATATATAATAATACTTGTCTATGAAGGTGCCAATATGATATTATAAGATTAAAGTTTAGAAAAATTGTAAGGCACATTCAAATAAATATTTTAAAAGCAATAAGTTAATAAAAATTAAGTGGGGGGATTGCAATGGCAGTTAATAATTTAGAAAGTGGTAAGAAAGTTACAATTGTAGATACTACTCTTAGAGATGGGGAGCAAACAGCAGGAGTAGTTTTTGCTAATGAAGAAAAGATTGTAATAGCAGAAATGTTAAGTGAGTTAGGCGTTGACCAGTTGGAAGTAGGAATTCCTACAATGGGCGGAGACGAAAAAGCTGCAATAAAAGAAATTGTAAAGAGAAATTTAAAGTCTAGTATAATGGCATGGAATAGAGCTGTAATTGGAGACATAGAACAATCAATAGATTGTGGAGTTGATGCAGTAGCTATTTCAATATCAGTATCAGATATACACATTCAACACAAGCTAAAAACTTCTAGAGAATGGGTGCTAGAAAATATGATTAAGTCTGTGGAATTTGCTAAGAAAAATGGTCTTTATGTATCAGTTAATGGTGAGGATGCATCTAGAGCAGATAAAGAATTTTTAGTTAAGTTTATAAATGAGGCTAAAAAAGCAGGAGCAAATAGATTTAGATATTGTGATACAGTAGGAATTATGGAGCCATTTAAGTTAAGAGATGATATTAAATACCTTTATGATAGTACTGGATTTGATATAGAAATGCATACACATAATGATTTTGGTATGGCAACAGCTAATGCTGTAGCAGGAATTAAGGGTGGAGCATCACATGTTGGAGTAACTGTAAATGGTCTTGGAGAAAGAGCTGGTAATGCAGCTTTAGAAGAAGTTGTAATGGCTCTAATGCTTGTTTATGGATATAAAGGTGAAAATATAAATACTCAAATGTTTAGAGAAGTATCAGAATATGTTTCAAGAGCATCAGGTAGAGAACTTCCAATATGGAAAGCAATAGTTGGAACTAATATGTTTGCACATGAATCTGGAATTCATGCTGATGGAGCAATTAAAGATCCTAAAAATTATGAGGCTTTTGATCCAGCAATAGTTGGACTTGAAAGACAAATAGTTATAGGAAAGCATTCCGGAAGAGCAGCAATAATAAATAAATTTAGAGAATATAATATGGAACTTACAGATGATGAAGCAAAGGGAATATTGGAACTTGTAAGATCTACATCAGTTAGATTAAAAAGAACTTTATTTGATAAAGAAGTAGTTCAATTATATAAGGAATATAAAAGAAGATTAAAGGAAAACTAAAAAAATATTAGAGAAAAGTAATTATAAAATTTAGATATAATAAGTTACAAATAGCAAAAATAAGCAGTAAGTAGGGGGAACAAAAATGGGAGATAATTTAGTTTATAAAATTTTGAAGAGTCACATTGTTGAAGGTGAATTAAAGGCAGGAGAACCAATTGCTTTAAAAATTGATAAAACTTTAACTCAAGATTCAACAGGAACAATGGCATATCTTCAATTAGAAGCTATGGGAATAGATAGAGTAAAGACAAAGAAATCTGTAGCGTTTATAGATCATAATATGTTACAACAAGGTTTTGAAAATGCAGATGATCATAAGTTTATTCAAACTGTGGCATCTAAATACGGAGTGTATTTTTCAAAGCCAGGCAACGGAATATGCCATCAAATCTTTTTAGAAAGATTTTCAACACCAGGAGATACATTAATAGGATCTGATAGTCATACGCCAACAGCAGGTGGTGTTGGTATGCTTGCTATGGGTGCAGGTGGATTAGATGTTGCTCTAGCTATGGGTGGCGGAGCATATAATATAAATACTCCAAAGGTAGTTAAAATTGAACTTAAAGGTAAATTAAATAAGATGGTGGCGGCTAAAGATATTATTCTTGAGGTTTTAAGAGTATTAACTGTTAAAGGCGGAGTAGGCAAAGTATTTGAGTATGGTGGTGAAGGTGTTAAGACTCTTTCAGTACCAGAAAGAGCAACTATAACTAATATGGGAGCAGAACTTGGAGCTACAACTTCAATTTTCCCAAGTGATGAGAGAACATTAGAGTTCTTCAAAGCGCAAGGAAGAGAAGAAGACTGGATGGAATTTAAACCAGATGCAGATGCTGTATATGATGAAGTAGTAACAATTAATTTAAATGAGTTAACTCCACTTACAGCTAAACCACACAGCCCAGATAATGTAGCTAAGGTTAGTGAAGTTGGTAAGATTAAAGTTGATCAAGTATTTATAGGAAGCTGCACTAATTCTTCTTATGAAGACTTAATGAAGGTTGCTAAGATATTAAAGGGTAATAAAGTACATCCAGATGTTAGTTTAGTAATCGGACCTGGCTCAAGACAAGTTATGGAGATGATTGCTAGAAACGGTGCATTAGCAGATATAATTAGTGCGGGAGCAAGAATACTTGAAAATTCTTGTGGACCTTGTATTGGCATGGGGCAAGCACCTGGAACTAATGGAATTTCTCTTAGAACTGTAAATAGAAATTTTTATGGAAGAAGTGGAACTTTATCAGGACAAATATATATTGTAAGTCCAGAAACAGCAGCAGTTTCGGCAATAAATGGAGTTTTAACTGATCCAACAGAAATGGATGTAGATATAACTGTAGAAATGCCTAAAGAATTCTTAATTGATGATTCTATGATTTTAGAACCAGCACCAACTAATGCTGAAGTTGAAGTTGTTAGAGGCCCTAATATTAAGCCATTCCCAGTAAGTAAGCCATTAGGTGAAGAAGTTGATGGTAAAGTGTTAATAAAGGTTGAAGATAATATTACAACTGACCACATTATGCCTTCAAATTCAAAACTATTACCATTTAGATCAAATATTCCTTATCTTGCAGAGTTCTGTTTTAATACAGTTGATACAGAATTCCCTAAGAGAGCAAAAGAATGTAATGGTGGATTTATAATTGCTGGAGGAAACTACGGACAGGGTTCAAGTAGAGAACATGCGGCTTTAGCACCACTATACTTAGGAGTTAAAGCTGTTATAGCTAAATCATTTGCTAGAATTCATAAGGCTAACTTAATAAATAATGGAATAATTCCAATGGAATTTAAGAATGAAGCTGATTATGATAATATTGAATTAGTAGATGATTTAAAAATAGAAAACATTCAAAGTGCTTTAGAAGCAGGTGTTGTAACAGTTAAGAACTTAATTAAGAACACTGAATTTGAAGCAGTAGCTGATTTAACAGAAAAAGAAATTGCTGTTATTAGAGCTGGTGGAAGATTAAATTATGTAAAAGTAAATAGTTAAATTAAAAGTAAATTATGCTTATTAGAATAGAGTTCCTACATTATTATGAGATGTAGGAGCTCTGTTTATTTGTGTGTATGTAATTTGTAAATATATTTATAGTTAAGTTATAATTAATAAGTAAAGGAATTTGTCAAATTTAAAAGATAAATTAGTCAGAAAGAAGTGTATTATTATGGAAAAGACTATAAGACTATCTGGAATAGCTTATGAAAGTTTAGTTAATGGACCAGGAATGAGAAGAGTATTTTTTGCTCAAGGATGTAAACATAATTGTAAAGGCTGTTTCAATCCGGATACTCATGATTTTAATGGTGGAGAAGAAAGAAACATGGATGAATTAATAAAGGATACGTTAGATAATCAAATTTTAAGAGGAGTTACATTTAGTGGAGGAGATCCATGGGAACAGGCTGATAAATTTGCATATATGGCAAAGACATTTAAAGAAAATGGATTAAGTATTTGGAGCTATACAGGATACACATTTGAATATATTATTAAACATCAAAATGAATATAAGGGTTGGACAGATTTACTAAATAATATAGATGTATTGGTAGATGGTAGATTTGAAGAAGAAAAAAAGAAAGATGGACTTAAATTTAAAGGATCAGAAAATCAAAGAATAATAGATGTTAAAGAAAGTTTAAAATTAAGCAGTATAATTACAATAGAATATTAAATGTATATAAAAAGTTTATTATAAATGGATTTAATAATGTCAGGAGGAATTTTATGATTTATTCTTTAGAAAATTCAATTATTAAAATTACAGCAAGTACTCATGGAGGAGAAATACATTCAATAACTAATAAAATTGATGGGACTGAATATTTATGGGATGGAAATCCTGAGTATTGGAAATATCATGCGCCTATATTGTTTCCTATAGTAGGAAAGGTTATAGACTCAAAATATAAAGTTGAAGGAAAAACATATGAATTACCACAGCATGGATTAGCTAGAACTTCTGAATTTAAATTTATCTCGAAAACAGATAATGAAATAATTTTTGAACTGAATTTTTCGGAAGAATCTCTAAAAGTGTATCCATATAAGTTTTCATTAAGATCAATTTATAAGTTGGAAAATAATACTGTTAAGGTGACATATAGTGTTAAAAATTTAGATAATAAAACAATATATTTTTCAATAGGAACGCACCCGGCATTTATGTATCCTATTAATTCGACTGAAAAATTAGAAGATTATTATCTTGAGTTTAATGAAAAAGAGAGTAGTAATAGGAAGGTTCTTACGAAGGAAGGATATCTATCTTATAACGAAAAAGAATGCTTAAAGTCTACAAATACACTTATGCTATCAAAAGAGTTATTTATAGATGATGCATTGGTATTTGATAATTTAAAATCTAATAAAATAACAATAAAATCAGAGAAGAGCGATAAGTCATTAGCAGTTGAATTTGATGGTTTTCCTTATATGGGAATTTGGGCACCAAAGGATGGAGCACCATTTGTATGTATAGAACCTTGGTTTGGACACGCAGATTATGAAAATTATAATGGGGAGTTCAGTGAAAAAGAAGGCATAATTTCATTAGATATAGGAAAAGAGTTTAGCTGCACGTACAAAGTTACTACATTTTAAAAAAATCAAATTTAAATATGATTTCTAATAAATATAATTATAATTTTTATTATATTTGAAATAATAAGTTTATAGATTTATCCACAAAAATATAAATTAATTTCATAAACATGTGGATTGTTTACAGTAGAATGTGGATAAAATATAATTCTTAATATATTAGAATATGGAGATGTTGAAATTTGACTTTAGATAAGAAATTTTATAAGCAAGGGGCATTAACTTTAGCTAAGGAACTTCTAGGTAAAGTTGTTGTGAGAAGAATTGATGATGTGATTTTAAGAGGAAAGATTGTTGAAACAGAAGCTTACATTGGTGAAATTGATAAGGCATCTCACGCTTATAATGGGCGAAGAACAGAAAGAACAGAACCTTTATTTAGAGAAGGTGGTATTGCATATGTATATTTCATTTATGGAAAATACTATTGCTTTAACGTTATAAGTGGTCTTGAAGATAAAGGTGAGGGAGTTTTAATACGGGCACTAGAGCCTTTAAATGAATTTGATTATCTTGCTGGAAAGAGATTTAATCAAAGTTATAATGAATTATCAGAAGCTAAGAAAAAAGCAATTACAAATGGTCCTTCAAAATTATGTATGGCATTTTCTATAGATAAATCGGAGAATTATATAAAATTATATGAAAAAGGTGATTTTTATATAGAGGATGGAGAAGAAGAAAAATTTGAAATAGTTGAAGCAAAGAGAATTGGAATTGATTATGCAGAAGAAGCTATAGATTTTCCATGGAGATTTTATATAAAGGGCAATAAATATGTTTCTGTAAATAAACAATCTCTAATAGTTAATGAGACAGAAGTAAAAAAATAATAGAACAAGTGCGATTATATCATCAATTTAAGCTAATAGGTTTGTTAGGAGTATTGCATATTTGTCTCGTATAAAATAATCTTCATATCTTTGGGGTAGTATTTTCTTTTTGGTGCATAGTTAGAAAAAAGTACGAATCTTAATAAAGAATATTAAATTCATAACGATAAATTACCATGATAGTGAATATTTAGGAGAAGTTTCATGGTGATAAAAATAATTAATGTTGATACTTATAGGTATCAATATAGGAAAAGAAAACCATATAATAATTTTAAACGTATAAAAAGAAAAGTTCATTATTTGTAGATATTCTTAATGATATAGAGAAACTTAAAGATGATGGTATTATAACAATTGACAATATTAATATCAAAATTGACCAAGCTATTAAATCACATTCAAAAAAATAAATTGAAAAATACAGTAAGTAATTTCCTACAAGAAATTACTTACTGTATTTTTAATCCTATAAATTATTTTTCATATCCGTTTTTATGACTTTGATGCCATTTCCAAGCATCACTGATGATTCTATCAATGTTTGTTCTAGTTGGATTCCAGCCTAATATTTTTCTGGATTTTTCAGAAGAGGCAATTAAAGTACTAGGGTCACCAGCTCTTCTTTCACCGATTTTTTCTGGAATTGGAAGTTTAGTAACATTTCTTACAGCTTCAACTATTTCTTTTACTGAAAATCCTTGACTGCTTCCTAAATTAAAGACATTACTTTCTCCACCATTCATTAGGTATTTAAGAGCTAAAATATGAGCTTCAATTAAATCTTCTACATGAACATAGTCGCGTATACATGTACCATCTTCAGTATCATAATCATCACCGTATATAGTTATAAACTCTCTTTTGCCTAATGCTACTTGAAGTACTATAGGGATAAGATGTGTTTCTGGATTATGATCTTCACCTATAGAGCCATCATCTTTTGCACCAGCAACATTGAAATAGCGAAGAGCTACATATTTCATACCATAAGCTTTATCGCACCACTTCATCATTTTTTCCATAGCAAGTTTTGTTTCACCATAAGTATTTGTAGGACAAGTATCCATATCTTCTGTTATTGGAATCTGCTTTGGTTCACCATAAGTTGCAGCTGTTGATGAGAAAACAATATGTTTAACATTATTTTCGTTCATAACTTCTAATAATACTTGCATCCCATAAACATTATTATTGAAATACATAAGTGGTTTTTGCATAGATTCGCCAACTATTGAATTAGCTGCAAAGTGTATAACACCATCAAAGTTTTCTTTTTTAAATACATCAGTTAAGAATTCTTTGTCTCTAATATCACCTTTGTAAAACTTAGCCTTTTTGTTAATTGCATCTTCGTGACCAGTTTGTAAGTTATCAACAACAACTACATCATAATCATTGTCAACCAATTGATTGACAGCATGAGAGCCTATATATCCAGCTCCACCTAAAACTAAAATACTCATAAAAAAACCCCATCTCCAATTTATATTATTATATTAAGATAATGAACAAAGTTATATTCTTAATTATCTTTTTTATTAAAAGCAAAAAATTTAAGCAATATAAATGTTACTGGAACTCCAATAACTGCAGCAAAAACATAAGCAATAAGTTTATCTAAGCCAATTATATTACAGACTATTACAACTACATACTGAATAATAAAATTTGGAATAGTTGATATTGAAAATTTTATAAGCTTATGAAAAGAGAGCTTTTCCTTAAATGTTATAAAGCTATTTAGTATGTATGATACAAATAATCCTGAAATATAACCTGGAAAAAATGCTAATGTTGCACTTAAAAAACTTGAATATATATACGAAAATATAGTTCCAGTGAAAGTATTTATAATTCCGATTATAATAAAGATAATAAATTGCTTTGAAAAAAATATATTTTTAAATTTTTCAATAAAATCACTCATATACAAGCACCTATATATCCTTTTTATCAATATCGATTAATTTATCGGAAATAATAAATCTTGGTCTTTGTTTAGTTTCATTATACATCTTACCAATGTATTCGCCAATAACACCAAGACATAAAAGTTGAATTCCACCAAGCATCCAAATTGAAAGTGTTAAAGAAGTCCAACCAGTGACTGTGTTCCCAAAGAATTTAACTATAAGGGAATATATTAGTGCTATAATACTGATGAAAGATATAGTAAATCCAACACCTGTAATTATTCTTATTGGTTTTATACTTAATGAAGTAATCCCATCTAAAGCGAAAGCTATCATCTTCTTTAGCGGATACTTTGATTCACCAGCAAATCTTTCATGACGTTCATATTCAACAATTGAGTATTTATAACCTATTAAAGGAACCATTCCTCTAAGAAATAGGTTAACCTCTCTAAATTGACTTAGGCCTTCTAAAGCACGTTTACTCATAAGACGATAATCAGCATGATTATAAATCATGTCAACTCCAAGTTTACTCATTAAGTTGTAAAAAGCTAATGCAGTTGTTCGCTTAAAGAATGTATCAGTTTCTCTTGAAGATCTTACTCCATAGACAATATCACTTCCATTGTAGTATTGTTCTACAAATTTATCTATAACATCTACATCATCTTGTAAATCAGCATCTAAGGAAATGGTCATATCTGCAAAATCTTTAGCTGTCATAAGTCCAGCTAATAATGCATTTTGATGTCCTCTATTTCGTGATAAGTTAACTCCAGAAAATATAGAATTTTCTTGGTGAAGTTCCTCTATAATGCTCCAAGTTTTATCCTTAGAACCATCATTAACGAAAAGTATTTTGCTGTTATCAGAAATAAACTCATTTTCAATCATATTAGTGATTTTTTCTAATAATCTTTTAGCAGTTTCGTGTAAAACTTCTTCCTCATTATAGCAAGGAATTACAAGGTATAGTGTATCTTTCATAAGAAATCACCTCCAATTGATTATTATATCAAATTTTTGACAAAGAGTACTAATATTATTTTTCATTAAGAATTTTTTATGCTTTTTACATATACTAATGAATAAATGTATTAGTTTGTTAAATGCGATTGTTTTGAAGATGCATAACATCAATCAATTTTTCAGAAATAATAAATCTTGGTCTACGTTTAGTTTCATTATACATTTTTCCAATATATTCGCCTATTACTCCAAGAGATAAAAGTTGAATTCCACCAATCATCCAAATTGAAAGTGTTAATGATGTCCAACCAGTTACAGTTTCACCAAATAATTTTACTATTATGCTATACAGCAAAGCTATAAGACTAAAGACAAATATGAAAAATCCAAGTCCGGTAATAATTCTTATAGGCTTTATACTAAGAGATGTAATACCATCTAAAGCAAAAGCCAGCATTTTCTTTAATGGATATTTAGATTCACCAGCAAATCTTTCATGACGTTCGTATTCAACAATTGAGTGTTTATAGCCAATTAAAGGAACCATACCTCTAAGAAATAAATTAACTTCTTTAAATTGACTTAAACTTTCCAAAGCCTGTTTGCTCATAAGACGATAGTCAGCATGATTATAAACCATATCAACTCCAAGAGTATTCATTAATTTATAGAAAGCTAATGCAGTTGTTCTCTTAAAAAATGTATCTGTTTGTCTTGATGATCTTACACCATAAACAATATCACTACCTTCATAATATTTCTCTACAAATTTATCTATAACATCTACATCATCTTGTAAGTCAGCATCTAGTGATATAACAACATCTGCTAAATCCTTAGCAGTCATAAGTCCGGCAAGTAGTGCATTTTGATGTCCTCTATTTCTTGAAAGATTAATACCAGAAAATATATTATTTTGATTGTGTAGTTCTTCTATTATGTTCCAGGTTTTATCCTTAGAACCATCATTAACAAAAAGTATTTTACTATCTGTAGAAATAATTTCATTTTCCATCATAGTGGTAATTTTTTTCGTTAACCTTTTTGCAGTTTCATGTAAAACTGCCTCTTCATTGTAACAAGGGATAACAAGATATAATGTATCATTCATAAAATCGCCTCCAATTGATTCCTATATCAAGTTTGTTAATAAGATATTTAAAAAATATATCTAATAAGTATATTAGTCTATTGTATATTTTAATTTATCATAATGGCCACTAATGACCATTATGATGTAAATATTAATTATCATCGAAAACAAGATAGTTAGCTTATATTAATTTGTTATTTTTTTACATACTTAAAATTCTAAAACTAATTTATATTTAAGAAACTTTATTAAAGCAGTATAAAGAACCACTTTGACTTCCTGGACCACCTTTTTGATTTTGATTACTAGAGCTTCCGCCATATTCTGATGGGGCTATAAGTGTGGCATTTTCTTTTACGTAAGATGTTAACTCAGAGTTTCCACCCATACCACCATCACCAGAAACAAGGAAATATGTTATTTTGCCTTCACTTACATACTCTTTAAGCTTGTCGACAGTAAGAGAATTATCAGAACCTAGAAATCCACCATATGCGTAAGCAGGTAAACCAGTATCCATAATAAATTGAGCTACATCATCGGCTCTTGATGAAACAACTAAGAAACTACCTTCTTTATAGTTGTTTACAAGGTATTGCTCAAGATTAGAAGATTTATTATTTTCTGATAAACTACCGCTTTGAGGCATACCTTTACCAGATTGAGAAGCAAGTTCTGGCCCAGCATATGGCATTGTTGAATTTGGCACATACATAACAGGCGTTAATGCCCAATAAAATGGTGCAGCACCCATTGAAATTAACATAAAGGCTCCAATTATAAGTGTTATTAATTTCTTTGGTCTTATATAATTTAAAATCATTAATGCAAGTGATATAACACCTGCTACTGCAATAATAGGAACAAGCCATGATTTTAATTGAGAGTAAGTCCATACATATTTAATTTCAATTCCAATAGTTGTTATAAGAGATATAGGAAGTATAAATTGTTTTATACCATTTTTATTTTTGAATTCTTCAAACATTTTTACAAGTCCAATACCACATAGTGCAGCAATTGCAGGTCCAAACATACATAAGTAGTATCTGTGATAGAATCCAGCAAAGCTAAAGAATGTAAACATTGTTCCAAGCCATAAAGTCCAGAATGTAAGCATGCTTTGTTTTACTGTAAGGTCACGCATGTTAAACTTACGTATAAATATTAAGATAGAAAATGCAGCAAAAGTTAATAACCATGAAGCTTGGCCGTAAAGGTTACTAGTCCAAAGTCTTACAATTGAAGCAGTACCAATTTCACCACTTCCCATTCCGCCACCTTGAGGCCTGCCTTGTTGACCATCGCCTTGAGGTCCATCTTGTTGGACGTCATCTTGAGGTCTGCCTTGTTGACCATCACCTTGATGTCCACCTTGTTGACCTCCGCCTTGACTTTGTCCATAAATTCTTTCTAGACCATTGTGCCCTACTATAAGTTCCATTACAGTATTGTTAGTTGAGCTATCTACATAAGGTCTGCTATCAGAAGGATATAAATCAACAGCAAATACCCATGCAAAGGAAATAACTAATACTATAACCATAGTAATTATTCCATTAATAAATTTTTTTACTAGCTTTTCTTTTGCAAACATCAAATATACAAGAGCAAATGCAGGAAGTACTGTATAAGCTTGAAGCATTTTTATGTTAAAACCTAAACCAATAAGTGCTCCTGCAATAAATAAGTCACGTTTTTTACCATTCTCGATAGATTTAAATAAAAACCATGCAGCAATTAAAAGTACAAATATTAATTGCATGTCAATTGTATTATTACGAGAAGCAACTACAACAGAAGGAGTAAATGAGAATATAAATGCAGAAATTAATCCAGATGGACGTCCGAAGTATTTTGATACCAATATGTATACCATAATGCAAGAACCAGTTCCTGCTAATGCTTGAGGCAGTAACATCGCCCAACCGTGATAACCAAATATTAAAACAGATATAGCCTGCATCCAAAATCCAACAGGAGGTTTATCTATAGATACCATACCAGATGGATCAAAAGATAAAAAGAAGAAATTCTTAAAGCTTTGAGTCATACTTTTTATAGCGGCAGCATAATATTCATTACCGTATCCGTATTTAGATATAGCGTAAAAATTGAAGAAAAATGATAGCATAGCTATAAAAGTTAAAGTTATTATATGCCAGTTTTTGTTGATGAATAATAAGAATTTATTATCATTATTCGAAATTTCATGTTTCATAAAATCACCATGTATAATGTTCATATAGCAAAGTCATTATACTTTTCCTTTCTTGTTAAAGTAGTTAATAGAAAAGAGAAACTTAATTATTATTCCCTGTTCTTTAAAAACTATTTTATTTCAGAAATCTGAATATAAGCTTAATGAATTTTAAGATTATTAATTAATCTTTAAGCAAGGAACAATCAAAAAGTAATCTTGGCATTTTGGAATTGCTATTTTTTCATGTGCTTGACAAGAAAATCTACTTCGCAGATTATGTGTTTCTACTACTTTCAAAAGTTAGCTACAGATTTAACTGCCGTATAATTTACTAAAGAATTAAAAAAAGAGCATCTATAAAAGATACTCTTTATGGGTGCGAAATAACAAACTTAATTAAGGTGATTAGATAAAACAAAATATTAAATAATGTCATTAAATTGTTTTAAAATAAAATCAATAAAATATCTGCTTGCAATTGGTAATGTCTTTTTATCTTTAAAGGCTATACCGATGGTACGAACAATAGGTGGGTATATTTTTTTCTTTACAATGTTATAATTCATTTTATTTAATATCGATTCTGGTAAAATAGCAATTCCCAAGCCCTTTTCTACCATGGACATAATTGTATAATCATCATAAACAGTATATTGTATATTTGGATGTAGATCATTTTGTCCAAAAAATTTTAATGGTACACTTAACTGTCCCTCATCTAAAAGAATAAAAGGTTCCTGTGACAGTTCCGTTAAAGTTAATTTTTTATGATTAGTCAGTTCATGATTATAAGGTAAAACAGCTAGCATTTCATCTCGTTTTAAAGGAATTATGTGTAGATTAGTAACTGCATCAGGATTAACAAAGCCGAAATCGACACTACCTTCTTTAATTAACTTGGCAATGCTTGTATATTGTCCTTGCTGAAGTTCAAATTTTACTGATGGATATAATTCTTTAAAGTTTTTTATTAAGTCAGGAAGCCAGCTTGAAGAAACACTTGAAAAAGTTCCAATACGTACAATACCACCTTGAAGCCCTTGCATTTCTTTACTTTTTTCCATAAGTTCTCTATATGAATTATATAGTTTTCTAATATAAGGTAGAAATTCTTCTCCATCAGGGGTAAGGGTGATTCCTTTTCGAGAGCGGAGAATAAGTGTAGTAGAAAGTTCTTCTTCTAATGAGCGTACCATCTGGCTTATTGCTGATTGAGTATATCCAAGTTCTTCTGCTGCTTTTGTAAAGCTACCAATTTCAATTATTTTAATAAATGCATAATACTGATTCATTAAATACTCCTTTACATTAGTAAATCTAATATAAACATTATAATTATTTGTTTTATTAATGTAAATGTAAATGATAGAATATAAACAAAGTTTTGCAAGAGATATAAAAATTTGATTTACGTTATGATTTTGATAATAATTAAGTTTATTTTGTTCAGTTAATAAAAGCAATATTTAAAAATATTTTAGGCACATGAACTTGTTATTTTTTGATTGTGCCTTAGATGGGGGTTAGAAAGTGGAAAAAAGTGATTTAAGGTATAAGAATTATGTTCAGATTTTAAAAGAAGAATTAGTTCCAGCTATGGGATGTACAGAACCAATTGCAGTTGCATATGCGTCAGCAAAAGCGAGAGAAGTATTAGGTAAGATGCCTGAAAAAGTCGTTGTAGAAGTCAGTGGAAATATTATTAAGAATGTTAAAAGTGTAATAGTTCCAAATACAAATAATTTAAAAGGAATAGAAGCAGCAGCTGCAGCTGGTATTGTAGCAGGGAAATCAGAAAAGAAATTAGAGGCTATATCAGAAGTAACGGAAGAAGAAAAGCAAAAGATGAAAGAATTAATGGTTAATTGTCCAATAAAAGTTGTTCCAGCAGATACAAATTTTATATTTTACATACAGATAAATCTATTTTATAAAGAATCAGTTGTAAAAGTAAGAATTGCAAATTATCATACTAATATTGTTCTTATTGAAAAGGATGGAGAAATACTTTATCAAAAAGAAGCAGAAGTATGTAAGGAAGAAGGACTTAGCGATAAAAAATTATTAAATATAGAAGATATTATTGATTTTGCAAATTCTGTAGATATTGAAGATATAAAAGATGTTATAGGAAAACAAATTGAATATAACTCAAGAATTGCAGAAGAGGGATTGAAAAATAATTATGGTGCTAATATAGGAAGCGTTTTAATTTCAACATATGGTGAAGATATTAAAACAAGAGCAAAAGCTAAAGCAGCAGCAGGATCAGACGCTAGAATGAATGGATGTGAATTACCAGTTATTATTCTTTCTGGTAGTGGAAATCAAGGAATGACAGCTTCGCTTCCGGTTATTGAATATGCTAAAGAATTAAATGTATCAAAAGAGAAGCTTTATAGAGCTGTAGCTCTTTCAGATTTAGTTACAATACATCAAAAGACTGGAATAGGAAGACTTTCTGCATATTGTGGTGCTATTAGTGCAGGTGCTGGAAGTGGAGCTGGAATAGCGTATCTTCATGGTGGAGGATACAAAGAGATTTCACATACAATTGTTAATGCATTATCTATAGTTTCAGGAATTGTTTGCGATGGAGCAAAAGCATCTTGTGCAGCTAAAATTGCAGCAGGAGTAGATGCAGGAATTTTAGGATATAACATGTATAAAAACGGGCAACAATTTAAAGATGGTGATGGTATTGTCAAAAAAGGTGTTGAAGCTACTATATGCAATGTAGGGAAACTTGCAAGAGAAGGAATGAGGGAAACTGATAAGGAAATTATAAAAATTATGATAGACTAATAAAAGGATAAGGCACATAAAAGAAAATAATCATGATGGATAGATATGTTATTTTCTGGGACTCTAGATAATTTTGTGTTATTAGTATATTTGTTATTTAAATATTACTGGAAATTTTATGGTCCAGTAATATTTTTTTATTTTTAGTAAATGTTAAAAATATGTTTTATATCCATTTATAGTATTAGTGAAAAATCAGATATTATACATAAAGTTTAGCAAAAAGTACAAGCTATTAAGCTAATTCATCATTTAATTGTTCTTCAAATACTATTGATAATTCTGCTAAAGTACGACCCCAATTTGGTGTTGGTTGAGTCCACTTTTCTATAATTTCCATAGTAGCTAGATAAACACATTTACTTAAAGATTCATCGGTTGGAAATACAGTTCTTGATTTAGTATACTTACGTATTTGTCTGTTAAATCCTTCAAGCGTATTAGTTGTATATATCATTTTTCTTATTTCAGGAGAGAAAGTGAAGAATGTTGATAGGTGACTCCAATTGTTATACCACGAATCTATTACAATAGCATATTTATCTCCCCACTTATCCTTTAAATTATCGAGCTGCGCTAGCGCAAGTTCCTCAGTTGAAGCCTTATAAACACATTTTAAATCTTTAATAAATTCTTTCTTATCTTTTGATGCTATATACTTAACTGAGTTTCTTATTTGGTGAACAATACATGTTTGAATGTTAACTGATGGAAATACAGTTTTAATGGCTTCTGGTAACCCCTTTAATCCGTCCATACATGCTATAAGGATTTCTCGTACGCCTCTATTTTTAAGATCAGTGCATATCTTTAACCAAAACTTAGCACCCTCAGCTTCATCTACCCAACTTCCTAAAATTTCTTTGTATCCTTGCATGTTGTATCCTAAGCATATATAAACAGCTTTATTCATAATCTTTCCATTGCTTCGCACCTTGAAATACATAGCATCCAAATACACTATTGGATAAACTTTATCTAGTGATCTATTTTGCCACTCAACAGCACTTTCCATAACTTTATCTGTAATTCTAGATACCATAGAAGGTGATATTGTTATTCCATATAAGTCCTCTATTTCTGCTTGAATATCACTTGTGGTCATTCCTTTTGCGTAAAGAGAAATCACCTTTTTATCTAATTCTGTACACACAGTTTCGTATTTCTTTATAATTTGTGGCTCAAATTCAGCATTCCTATCTCTTGGTACGTCTAAATCGACGTCACCGAAGGAACTTCTAAGATTTTTGGTACTATATCCATTTCGATAATTCTTTTTTGTAGAATCATTAGTTTCTGCTCTTTGATATTTATTTCTTCCAAGGTGTTCTTCCATTTCACCTTCTAAAATATTTTCTAACACATCTTTAACTAATCTTTGAATTAAACCATTTTTACCCATGACATCATCGATAGTCTTACATTTCTTTACCTCAGCTTTGTAATCAAAGTCATCATCAATTGGTTTTGACATACATATTCCTCCTTTATTCTTTATGTATATTATTCCAAAACTACCAACTGATTATGTAAAAAAACAGTAGATAGTTTTGTTTTTTACACAAAACTATCTACTGTCCCTATTTTCTTTCATATGTCTAAATATAAGTTATAAAAATATTAAGTATTCACTTTTAAAGTGAATGCTTTTTTACATATATAATTTTATATAGATAAATGCATATAGTTAATTTATTATTTTTATTAATTTTCTTAACATAAAAAAGAGAAGTAAAATAATTTTACTTCTCTTTTTACCCATTATAGAATAATATCATAAAAAATTAATAACATGAAAATAATACTATAACACGGTTTAATGTATATTAAACATTAATATTTAATGTTTAGAATTCGCTTGTTCCTGGAGTTCTAGGGAATGGTATTACGTCTCTGATGTTTGTCATACCAGTAATGTACATGATTAATCTTTCAAAACCTAAACCAAAACCTGCATGTTTAGTTTCTCCATATTTTCTTAATTCTAAGTACCACCAGTAATCTTCTTCATTAAGACCTAATTCATTCATTCTATTTTTTAATACATCAATTCTTTCTTCTCTTTGACTACCACCAATTATTTCGCCTATTCCTGGTACTAAAAGGTCAGTAGCTGCAACAGTCTTGTTATCATCGTTCATTCTCATATAGAATGCTTTGATATCTTTAGGATAATCTGTTACAAAAAGAGGTTTATTAAAGTGTTCTTCAGTAAGATATCTTTCATGTTCTGTTTGTAGATCAATGCCCCAAGATACAGGATAATCAAATTCTTTTCCACATTTTTGTAGTATTTCAACAGCTTCTGTGTAAGTAACTCTAGCAAAATCTGATGAAATTACATGATTTAATCTTTCTAATAATCCTTTATCAACAAATTGATTAAAGAATTCTAATTCTTCAGGACAATGTTCTATAACATAATTGATAACATATTTAAGCATGCTTTCAGCAAGTTCCATATCATCTTGTAAATCTGCAAAAGCAATTTCAGGTTCTATCATCCAGAATTCAGCTGCATGTCTAGTAGTATTAGAATTTTCAGCTCTGAATGTTGGTCCAAATGTATATATATTTCTGAAAGCCAATGCAAAGCATTCAGCATTTAATTGTCCAGAAACAGTAAGATTAGTTTCTTTTCCAAAGAAGTCTTTAGTAAAATCTACGTCGCCATCTTTAGTTAACTCAGGAGTTTTAGGATCAAGAGTTGTTAATCTAAACATTTCTCCAGCACCTTCACAGTCACTACCAGTTATTATTGGAGTATGTGTGTATACGAAGTCTTGATCTTGGAAAAATTTGTGAATTGCATAAGCTGCAACTGAACGAACTCTAAAAGTTGCTGAGAAAGCATTACTTCTAGGTCTTAAGTGAGCTATTGTTCTTAAATATTCAAATGTATGTCTTTTCTTTTGAAGAGGATAATCAGAATTTGACATTCCTTCAATTATAACTTCTTTTGCTTGAATTTCAAATGGTTGCTTTGAGTCTGGAGTAGCAACTAGTGTACCTATAACTGAAATTGAAGAACTTATAGGTAATTTTGCTACTTCCTTGAAATTTTCTAATTTTTCATCAATAACTACTTGAATATTTTTAAAGAAAGAGCCATCATTAACTTCTATAAATCCAAAAGCATTAGAAGCTCTTAGTGTTCTAATCCAACCAGATATTGTTACTTCCTTTGATAAGAAATCATCAGTATTTCTGTAAAGGGTTCTAATTAAGTTTGATTTTGCCATTGTACATGACCTCCGTTTTTATAATTAATCATATAAAGCATGAAAAATTTAGAATAACATACAAAATTATCAAATATTGAAATTTAATATATAAACTAAATAATATTAATATGTCTTTTAATTTGTAATATTGTAATGTATACTATTACGATTAATGCTAAATAGATTTTACAATACTTTTTTAGTGAATGCAACTTAGTCATGTACAATGCAATCGTTTATAGATATATATTGTGCAGGACTAATAGTGTAGCTAATTTGATAATATTTTATATATCTTGTCTACTCTGAGCCTGTTTGAAAACTGTCAATAAGTGGGCTGGGGAAATTTAACATAGTCATATCCTTAATAATTCTGTTAAACGAATAAGGAATTTCCTTTATTTGCACCTTCATACCATCTTTATTATTAATATTTAAAATACAATATGTGCTATTTGGTCTACCTATTTTAGGCTTACCTACACTTCCGCAATTTATATATATCTTACCGTTAAAGTCTTTTGTTGATGGTAGATGAGTGTGAGCACAAATAAGAACATCTTCATTAAGGGATTTCATTATTTCATTAGTGTTATCTCCATTTTCAAAAAGATATTCATTAATTTTATTTGGACTTCCATGCACGAATAGAAAATTTCTATTACATATCTTTAAAGATAAGGTTGAAGGTAAATTTTGAAGGTAGATTCTATTTTCTTCCCTTAGTTCATTGACTGTCCAAGGAAGAGAAAAACTATTAATAGGTGTTTCTCTTATGTAAGAGTACTCATTGTCAACAACTGAGCTGTCATAATTGCCTTTTATGCATAGAATATGTCTTCTTCTAATCATTGAAATTACTTCATTAGGATGAGGACCATATCCAACTAAATCTCCTAAGCAAATTATTGTATCAACTTTTTCATTATCAATATCTTCTAAAAGATTGATAAGAGCATATATATTAGCATGAATGTCTGAAATTACTGCTATTTTCATAAGTATTCCTCCTCAGATATTTATCATAGTATATTATACCTCCAATATATAATTAAGAATATTATTTTAAGTGGAAAAGTTATATAATATTCTTTAGGAACATTCGAATAAATAACAAGTAATCAGATATGGAGGTTACATACATGAAAGATCAAAGATTAGCAAATGTATTAGAAAAAATGCAAACTATGAATTTATCACAGATGGTGGTTACATCACCAGCAGCGATTTATTATTTAACAGGTAAATGGATATCAACTGGAGAGAGAATGATAGCTCTTTATATAAATGCAGATGGTAATCACAAGTTTATAATAAATAAGCTATTTCCACTTCAAGAAGATTTAGGAATAGAAGTGATTTGGTTTACAGATAATGACAATGCAATTGAAATATTAAGTAAAGTAGTTAAAAAAGATAAAGTTTTAGGTGTAGACAAATTTTGGCCTGCACAATATTTAATAGGATTAATGGAGTTTAATGCAGTAAAAGGTTTTGTTAATTCATCTAGTATAATTGATGAATTAAGAATGATTAAGGATGAAGAAGAAAAAGAACTTATGAGAAAGTCTTCTCAAATAAATGATAGAGTTATGCAAATATTTTTAAGAGAGTTGAAGGAAGGATGTACTGAAAAATATTATGCTAGACTATTGCAGGAGATATACGAAAATGAAGGAGCTCAAGGATTTTCATTTGATCCTATAATAGGATATGGTGCAAATGCAGCAGATCCACATCATGAAAATGATGATACAAAGCTTAAAAAAGGTGATAGCATAGTTATTGACATTGGGGGCGTGTATAATCATTATTGTTCCGATATGACAAGAACAGTGTTTTTTGGAGAAGAGCCAAGTAAAGAAGATAGAGAAGTATATGAGATAGTAAAGACTGCAAATTTAAATGCTATCGCAAAAGTGAAAGATGGTGTTAAATTTTCAGAAATTGATGCAGCAGCTAGAAATTATATAGATGATAAGGGATATGGAAAGTATTTCACTCATAGAACAGGACATAGTGTAGGATTGGAAATACATGATAAAGGTGATGTAAGTTCTATTAATCACGAAGAGGTAAAAGAAGGGATGATATTCTCAATAGAACCAGGAATATATCTTCCAGGTAAGATTGGTGTTAGAATAGAAGATTTAGTCCTTGTAACAAAAGATGGAGCTGAAATTTTAAATTCAGTATCCAAAGAGGTTACTATAATTAAATAAATAATAAAGTTCTTATATTGAGAATTATAATTACATGATATAACTATAATTTTTTATTACAGTTCAACACTATATTTAGAATATAGTCTAAGATTAAAAGAGTATGTATATATTAAAATCACATTCAATAATTAATTATACTAAGGAGCATATCAAAATAAAGAAATTAGACACATATTTGTGAAATAGGCATTGAAAATAAACTGTTTAAATATCTTAATGGAAGGTTGTTCTACTTTAGCCTGTCCAAACTTTATATTTGGAGCAAACTAAAGCAGGTGTAACTTTCCATTTAGATGTTCCCAGCGAAATTTTCTTAGTCCTATGGAACAAATATGTGTCTAATTTCGATTATGCATCACGAAACTTTAATACTTCGCAATGCATCTAAATTTTAAATTATTCATTTAAATATTTTTCACCAACAATAACTACATCACCAGCACCTACAGTTAATAGTAAGTCGCCGTCTTGAAGTTTTGATTTAACGTATTCTAGCGCTTCATCGTGTGAATGAACATTAGTACATTTAACACCTGTAGCTCTTATTGCATCGCCAAGTTCGTCAGATGAAACTAAACCAGTATCTTTTTCACGAGCAGCATAAATATCCATTAAGATAAGTTCATCAGTCTCTGTGAAACAATGAGTAAATTCATCAAATAATGATTTAGTTCTAGTATAAGTGTGTGGTTGGAAGATGCAGTATGTTTTATTATGGTGTATTTTTTTTGCAGTACTTAAAGTAGCTTTAATTTCAGTTGGATGATGAGCATAGTCATCTATTACTGTAACACCGTTCTTTTCTCCCTTATACTCAAATCTTTTGTGTGCACCCTTGCATTTTGATAATCCCTCAATTATATCTTCAGAAGAAATATTAAATATAAGTGAAACACATACTGAAGCTAGAGCATTTAATATGTTATGCTCACCTGGTACATTTAGAGTAAGGTTAAATAACTTTTTATCATGTTTATATACATCGAAAGTAGCGCAACCATTTTTGTTGAACACTATGTTTTTGGCAGTTACATCAACATTTTCTCCTAAGCCGTAGCTTAAAGTGTTACAATCAGCATTTGATAAAACTTTTTTTACTCTAACGTCATCACCATATCCTACAAGATATCCGTCTTTTGGAATGAGATTAGAGAATTTTGAAAATGTATCTGCAATTTCATCGATATCTTTATAGCAATCTAAGTGATCAGCATCAATATTTAAAATTATTCCGACATAAGGGAAGAATTTTAAGAATGAACGCTTATATTCACAAGCTTCAGTTAAGAAATATTCGCTGTTACCAATTCTAAAGTTACCACCAATAGCATCTAATTCTCCACCAACTAGAATAGTTGGATCTAAATTACCAGCAAGTGTAATATGAGATAACATGGATGTACATGTAGTTTTTCCATGAGTACCAGAAATGGCTACATTATATTTATGACCTTTCATAATTTGACCTAAAAATTCAGCTCTGTCCATTAATGTTATATTATTTTCTTTAGCATATAAAAGTTCAGGATTATCAGAAGGGATAGCAGCAGTATATACTACTAAATCTACATCCTTAATATTATCTTTATTGTGCCCTATGTAAATTTCAGCACCTTCAGATCTTAATTTTTCAACAATAGGAGAATCTTTAAAATCTGAACCAGAAACTTTAAAGCCACTATTTAATAAAACAGCAGCAAGTCCGCTCATGCTGATACCACCAATACCAATGAAATGAACTTTTTTATCTTTATCTTTTATAAAATCGAAAGACAAATGGATCAACCCCTTTTTAATTAGTAGAATTATATTAAAATTTTATATAATTCTTATACAATTGTAAAACTAAAATTCAAAGTCAGCATTTGAATAAATAAGCATATGAAAGAAAATAATAGAACAAAGACTACACATAGTTCTTGTCAGAGAGGAAAGCAGGTTCTTAATAATAGTGTATTTATTTAGTAGAATTTGCTGACACAGTATGACGAGAGCTATGCAATTATATTTGTTAATTATTTTCACGATTATGCCTAATAACAAAATAGCATTATAATATAATAATATTTAAAGTTATCAGGGAATATGTTTATAAATTCATACTATAAATGTATATTTATAGTTCAAAGTTAAATTTATGAAAGTTTTAGTAGTACACTGTAATTATAATTATATACATTTTTTTGTGAATCAACCACAGAAAAAAATAAATACATGCTATTTTATTGGAAAATGTTTATTTTCCATAAACTTATAGATAAAAAGTTAAAAACATTGATATTAATTTGGATTTGACATAAAATATGAATATTAAAGGGATTTAATAAAAATAAATTCGTGTAGGTGATTAAATGGAAAAGTTTACGAGAAATAAACGAGTAGTGATTATAACTAAGATACTATTGGAAAGTCCAAATAAGATAATAGGATTAAATAAATTTTCAGAATTATTAAATGCAGCTAAATCTACTATAAGCGAAGATATAGTAGTTGTTAGAGAAGTTTTAGAAAGACTTAGTATGGGAAAAATAGAAACTATAGCAGGGGTAGCTGGTGGTATTAAGTACATTCCTTCAATTGGATATGATAAGAAAAAAGAATTTTCATTAGAATTATGTAATTTATTAGAAGATGGGGGAAGAGTAATACCAGGAAATATAATATATATGACAGACTTAATGTATAATCCAGAAATAATAAGTAAGGCAGGGGTTATGCTTTCATCTTGTTTCCAAGGAAAAGATATAGATTATGTAATAACAGTTGAAACTAAGGGAATTCCCCTTGCTTATGAAGTAGCTAGAAATTTAGGAGTACAATTGGTCATTGCAAGAAGAGATAGCCAAGTTACGGAAGGACCAACAGTTACTATAAATTATGTTTCAGGAAGTAATGGAAGATTGCAACAAATGTCATTGTCTAAGAAATCAATGAAAAATTGCAGTAAATGTATATTTATTGACGATTTTATGAAGGGCGGAGGAACTGCAGTTGGAATCAAAGATTTATTAAAGGAATTTGATAGTGAATTAGTTGGAATTGGAGTATTGGTTGATAATAAACAAAGCGAAAAGAAATTAATTGATGAATATGTTTCAATTGTAGAATTAAAAGAAGTAGATGAATCATCAATTGTAGGAATACAACCTTCAAAAATATTTTCTTAATTAATTATAATTAACGTTTAAGGTATCTTCAAAAAAATAACAAGTCCATCTGTCAAGATTATTTTGGACTTGTTATTTTTTTAATAAATAAATCATCATCATAATAATAAATATAGCTTTTATTATTGTATAAGGACTAAATTAATGTTTAGTTTATATGCCCTAGAATTAGTTTATTATTAAAATGTGTAGTAATTTATATATTTTTACATAATAAAATAAATTTTCTAATAATTTAACAAATATAAAAGGAATTTAGAAATTTATGGAGAAATTATATATTATATAAATATCAAATATTTTTATAAGCAACTGGGAGGGGTGGAGTAAGATGCAAATTACAGACGTTAGAATTAGAAAAATCGCATCAGAAGGTAAAATGAAAGGAATCGTTTCTGTAACATTTGATAATGAATTCGTAGTTCACGATATCAAAGTCATAGAAGGTCAAGCGGGTTTATTTATTGCTATGCCAAGTAGAAAGACACCAGATGGAGAATTTAAGGATATAGCTCACCCAATAAATACAGAAGCAAGAGAAAAAATTCAAACTGCAATTTTAGAAGCTTACGAAAAGGCTATTTCAGAAGAAGTTGCAGACAACTAATAATTTTAAAGATAAGAGGAAGTATATAGCTTCCTCTTATTTCATTAATTAAATAATAAGTAATATTCGAAAAAATATTAAGGGGTTATATGGGTTGAAATAAATATTGCTTTCAAATATAATTAATAAGTATGAATATTAAATGTATTATTAAGCTTATAAAATCGCTTAGTAAACCTATGAATGAGGTGTGATATATAATGTATAAATGTGCACTAGTTTTGGCAGCAGGTCAAGGTAAAAGAATAAAATCTGATTTACCTAAGGTACTACATAAAGTATGTGGAAAAGAAATGTTAAAGCATGTTATAGATTCAATAAGAAATTCAGGAATAGATGATATAAATGTAATAATAGGAAAAGGCGCAGAGCTTGTAAAGGAAAGAACTCAAGATAGAAACGTATCTTATTCTCTTCAAGCTGAGCAATTAGGAACAGGACATGCAGTCCAATGTTCTAAAGAATTTTTACAAGGAAAAAAAGGTGTAGTTGCAATTTTTACAGGAGATACTCCTTTAATTAAACAATCTACAGTTGAAAGATTAGTTGAAGATCATATAAATAATAAAAATGCAGCAACAATTTTAACTGCAATCGTTGATGATCCAACTGGTTATGGAAGAATTGTAAGAAAAGATAATCAAGTTTTAAAAATTGTAGAACATAAAGACTGTAATGAAGAAGAACTTAAAATTACAGAAATGAATTCTGGAATTTATTGTTTTGATATTGAATTATTAGTTAAGGCTTTAGATAAATTAAACAATAATAATGAACAGGGTGAATATTATCTTACAGATGTAATTGAAATATTAAAATCTGAAAATAAGGTAATAGGAGCAGTTGTAACAGATTTTGAAGAAACTATTGGAGTAAATTCAAGAGTTCAATTAGCACAAGCAGAAGAAATACTTAAAAATAGAATAAATCTTAAGCATATGGAAAATGGAGTTACATTAATTGATCCTAAAACAACTTATATAGGAATTGATGTAGAAATAGGTAAAGATACAATAATATATCCAAATAATATTTTAGAAGGTAATACTAAAATAGGATCAAATTGCTTACTTTATCAAAATTCAAGAATCGCAGATAGTACCATTGGAGATGAAGTAGATATTCAATCTTCTGTTATATTAGATAGTAAAATTGGAGACAACACTACTGTAGGACCATTTGCATATATAAGACCAGAATCTACAATTGGTAAGCATGCAAGAATAGGCGATTTTGTGGAAATAAAAAAATCAACTATTGGTGATGGAACTAAAGTATCTCATTTAACTTATATAGGAGATGCAGAAGTTGGTTCAGATTGTAACTTTGGATGTGGTACAGTTGTTGTAAATTATGATGGTAAAGTTAAACATAAAACTGTTATTGGAGATAATAGTTTTATAGGATGTAATACTAACTTAGTATCACCAGTTAAAGTTGGAGACAACACTTATATAGCAGCAGGATCAACTATTACAGCTGAAGTTAAAGAAGGTGATCTTGCTGTCGCAAGAGCTAAACAAAGAAATATTAGTGGATGGGTAGAAAAAAAGGGATTAAAAAAATAAAATTTTAGGCACATGGATTTGTTATTTTTTGAATGTGCCCTAATATAAGGTATATTAGAAAAGTAATAAGGCAATTAATATATCTGAACTAACTAAAATTTTAAGGAGGTCTTCTTAATTATGATAACTCATGGAAGAAATATAAAAGTCTTTACTGGAAACTCTCATCCACAATTGGCGGCGGATATAGCGGATATATTAGGTGTTCCAGTAGGAAAGTCTAAGGTTTCAACTTTTAGTGATGGAGAAATATCTGTAGATATTAATGAAACTGTAAGAGGTAATGATGTATTTATAGTTCAATCTACTTGTTCACCAGTTAATAATAATTTGATGGAATTGTTAATTATGATAGATGCATTTAAAAGAGCGTCAGCAGGGAGAATTACAGTAGTTACTCCATACTATGGATATGCGAGACAAGATAGAAAGGCTAAATCAAGAGATCCAATAACTGCAAAATTGGTAGCTGATTTATTAACTGCAGCAGGAGCACATAGAGTTTTGACTATGGATTTACATGCTGCACAGATTCAAGGTTATTTTGATATCCCAGTGGATCATTTATTAGGATCACCAATACTAGCAAGACATTTTATTTCAAAAGGACTTGCAGATAGAGAAGATGTTGTAGTGGTATCGCCAGATTTAGGTAGTGTTACTAGAGCAAGAAAATTTGCAGATAGCCTACATGCACCAATAGCTATTATAGATAAAAGAAGACCAAAAGCAAATGTTTCGGAGATAATGAATATAATTGGAGATGTTGAGGGAAAGGTATGTATCTTAATTGATGATATGATAGATACTGCTGGAACTATTACAAATGCAGCAAATGCACTTAAAGATTTAGGAGCAAAAAACGTATATGCATGTTGTACTCATGGTGTGTTATCAGGACCTGCAATGGAAAGAATAAACAAGTCAGCAATTGAAGAGCTGGTAATGTTAAATACAATTCCGCTAAGAGATGGTATAGATAAAACTAAAATAACATCAATTTCGGTCGCACCTTTATTTGCAGAAGCAATAAAGAGAATTTATGATGATCAACCAATAAGTAAATTATTTGAATATCAAAAATAATACATATAAAAAAGCTCCCTCTATGGTTGTAGCCATTGAGGGAGCTTTAAGGTTATAATATATTCAATGCTAATTCATGTGCATTTATATAAAATGAATCAATTGCAAATAATATTGGAAATGTAATTAATGATTTTAGTATTAAATACAAATTATTAAATTGTAAGAAAAGGAGGGGTTAAGTAAAGTATGGAGCGATTTTCAGGAAAAGTTTTAATTGTAGATGATGATGAAAATATTAGTGAAGTAATAAATATGTATCTAAAAAGTTCGGGATATGATACTAAAATAGCGCTAAATGGTAAAGAAGCACAAGATATGTATTTAGATTATAATCCAGATTTAGTTTTACTTGATGTAATGATACCATATATAGATGGAATTGATGTTTTAAAATGGATGAGAAAACAAGGTGAAACTCCAATTATAATGATTACTGCAAAAGGAGATACTTTTGATAAAGTTTTGGCGCTAGAGCTTGGAGCAGATGATTATATAGTGAAACCATTTGAACCTAAAGAATTGCTAGCTAGAGTAAAAGCAGTTTTAAGAAGATATTCAACAGATACAGTTAAGAGTGAAGTTATAAAGTTAAGCGATTTATTAATAGATTCAATGTCATACAAAGTAACATATAATGGCGAAGACATAAAAATGCCACCAAAGGAGTTTGAACTTTTATATTATTTAGCTAGCAATAAAAATAAGGTATTTACAAGGGAACAGTTGCTTTGTGAAGTTTGGGGATATGATTATCCGGGTGATTCTAGGACTGTAGACGTACATATAAAGAGATTAAGAGAAAAATTAAGCAGCGGTGAAACTTGGGAAATACAAACTGTATGGGGTGTAGGATATAAATTTGAGGTGAACTAAATGAGAAGAATGAGTTTGCTTTTAAAATTAATAATTACATTTACAATTATTTTGGGAATTGTGTTAGTTTGTTTGGCGTGGATATTATCTATGTGGTTCAAGGTTTATTATTTTAAAGAAAAAAGAACTCAATTTGAACAATGCATTTCGAATGTTCCAAGTGCAATGTTAACGTATAGAGCTAAAGATTCTATTGGAAAGGGTAATGAAAAGGATATTGATAGACTTCAAACAGTTGTAGACGCATTAAGTGGTGCAGTAAATGCAGAAATACTTATTTCAGATAAAGATAGTTCCATAATTTTGTGCTCTAAATTTGAGGAAAATAAAAAATTAAAAGTATTGCCTATCATCTCAGAAGAAAATATGAATTCATTATTAAAAGGAAAATCAATAGAATATGTTAATGATCATTACACTTATATATATCCAATTTTAAAAGATAACGAATTTCAAGGATATATGATAATGACAACACCGTTGTCAGAAATAAATGGACAGTTACATAAGATTTATCTTATTATATGGATATCTGCATTAATAGCAATGATATTTGCTTCATCAGTATTATCACTATTTTCAAAGAAGATATTAATAAATCCATTGGCTGAAATAAATAATGCAGCAAAGGAATTTGCTAATGGTAAAGTTAATAAAAGAGTTTATGTAAAATCACAAGATGAAATAGGTCAGCTTGCTGACTCATTCAATATAATGGCAGAATCATTAGAAAAAGTTGAAAATAATAGAAGAGAATTTATATCAAATGTTTCTCATGAATTAAGATCGCCTATAACATCAATAAAAGGTTTTATAGCTGGAATAATAGATGGAGTTATTCCAAAAGATAAAGAGGGATATTATTTAGAACGAGTTTATAGTGAGATTCAAAGGCTGACAAGACTAATTAATGATTTGTTAGATTTATCAGCAATTGAATCAGGAAAGTTAAAATTTCATATTAGGAAAATTGACATAAATGAATTGATTAGATTATGTGTAATTAATAATGAAACAAAGATAAAGGAAAAAGCAATAACGCTAAAGATAAAGTTGTTAGGCCAAAATTGCTATGTAAGTGCAGATGAAGATAAAACAATGCAGGTTATAACTAATTTACTTGATAATGCTATTAAGTATTGTGGTAATAAGGGAAATATAAGAATTAGTATATTTTCTAAAGGGCCAAAAGTATTTGTAGAAATCTATAATGATGGACCCAAAATTAAAGATGAAGAAATACGACATATATGGGATAGATTCTATAAATCGGATAAGTCTAGAACTAATAAAGTTAGTAGTGGGTTAGGACTTTCTATAGTAAGAATGATACTTATGCAGCAAGGTGAAGAAATATGGACTGATAATAATAAAGATATAGGAGTATCATTTACATTTTCACTTACAAGATATTCATCAATAAAGATTAAATGATATTTTTATTGATGAAATTATTTATAATTACAAATATAATATTGTATTTGTAATTATAAATAATTTACACTAAAATCAGTAAAAGTAACTCGATTTTATAGCAAGATTAAAATAGTAACATATACAAATTAAAGTAAATTCGTAATAATTTCATAATAAATTTTTAAGGAGGAAAAATTTAATGTTTTTGATAGTAGGACTTGGGAACCCAGGAAGTGAGTATGAGAATACAAGACATAATATTGGATTTAAAGTTGTTGATAACATTGCAAAAGAGTATAATATTGAGATAAACAGGCAAAAATTTAAAGGTATATATGGTGAAGGTTTTATTGATGGAGAAAAGGTAATATTATTAAAACCAACAACTTATATGAATTTAAGCGGAGAAAGTATAAGAGAAGTAGTAGATTTTTATAAACTTACAAATGAACAGGTATTAGTTATATATGATGATATTAGTTTAGATGTAGGTAGATTAAGAATAAGGGAAAAAGGTAGTGCAGGAGGACATAATGGTATAAAAAGCATTATATCTCACCTTGGTACAGATGTTTTTCCAAGAATAAAAGTAGGCGTAGGACAACCTAATGTAGATTTGGTTAACTATGTCTTAGGAAAGTTTACTAAGGAAGAAATGTTAGTTTTGAATGAAAGTATAGATGCTTCAACAAAAGCATCAAGAGACATAATAAAGAATGACGTAAAAACAGCTATGAATCAATTTAATGGGTTTAAGGCGAATAAGAGTATTTAAGGATGGTGCAAGAAATGAGATTGAAGGGGTTATTACAGCCCTTGGAAAGTAGTGAACAATTTGAAAATATTATAAAAGGCATTGAAGCAAAAAGATATCCTATTGGTGTTTATGGAACATCAGAATCAGGAAGAGGATATGTTATAGATAGTATTTTTGAAAATATAGATAAATCTATGATAATTGCTACCCAAAGTGATATGGAAGCAAAGAATCTTTATGAAGATTTAATATTGTATACTAATGAGGTGTACTACTTTCCGGCTAAGGAAATGGTTTTCTATAATATAGATGCTATTTCAGGAGATTTAAGATGGGCAAGACTAAAAGTAATAAATGAAATATTAAATAAAAAGAAAAAAATAATAGTAACATCAATAGATTCATTTGCAGCTAAATATACTCCACATAAATTATTTGTAGAGTATAGCATGCATCTTAAAGAAAATGATGAAATTAATATTGTGGAGATATCAAAAAAATTGATTCAATCAGGATATGAGAGAGTAGAAATGGTTGAAGGAAAAGGCCAATTCTCATTAAGAGGTGGAATCTTAGATGTGTTCCCAACATGTTCAACTTATCCATATAGAGTTGAACTTTTTGGTGATGAAATAGAATCTATTAGAACATTTAATATAGAATCTCAAAGAAGTATTGAGAAGGTAAAAAAAATAGATATATTTCCAGCAAAAGAGATAATTATATCAGAAGAAGCATTATCTCTCGGTCGTGATAGATTAAGGGATGACTTTGAGAAAATTACATCAAATGATAAAGATAGTGAAAGAGTAGATAAACTAAGAAAAATATTAAATAAGAATTTAGAATCACTAGAAGAAAAATCATCTTTTGAAACAATAGATAGTTATTTACCATATTTCTCTGAAACTACGGAAAGTTTTTTTGATTATTTTAAGGATTATTTTTTTGTAGTAAATGATGTTCAAAGATGCAAGGGTAAATTGGAATCAATATATTTAGAATTTGAAGAAAACTTTACTGCTTTCTCGCAAAGGGGGGATATATTCCCAAGACAAGGAGAACTTTTAATAAGTAAAGAAGAAGTGTTTGAATCATTTGAAGGAAAAAATATTGTTTTCTTTGAATCATTAACAAAGGCTAATGATTGGCTAAAACCATTTGTAACAGTTAATGTATCACAAGTAACCTTAAATAATTATCAAGGACAATTAGATTTATTAATTGATGATATATTAAGTAAAAAAAGTTTAGGATATAAAACGTTGATATTATCTGGAACAAGGGCAAGAGGAGAACGTTTAGTTGCTACGCTTAGAGATAGAGGAATAGAAAGTTCTTATCGAGACACAATTGATGATATTCAATATGGTGAGGTTGTAATTACATTTGGAAATCAGTTAAAAGGATTTGAATATCCTGAATATAAAATATGTTTAATATCTGATAGAGAGGTATTTGGAGAAGCGAAGAGAAAAATTAAAAATAAGAAATCCAAGAAAAAAGGGGTTTCTAAAATAAAAAGTTTTGCTGAACTAAAGCCTGGTGATTATGTAGTTCATGCTAATCATGGTATCGGTGTATATAAGGGAATTAAGCAAATTGATGTTGCAGGACACAAAAGAGATTATTTAGATATCGTGTATGATAAGGGAGATAAGCTATATGTTCCTGTAGAACAGCTTGATTTAATTCAAAAGTATATTGGAAATGAAGGAAAGTCTCCAAAAGTTAATAAGCTTGGAAGTGCTGAATGGCAAAAGGCAAAAGCTAAAGTTAGGAAATCAATTAATGAAATCGCAGAGGATTTAGTTAAGCTTTATGCAATGAGAACAACAGTAAAGGGACATAAATTTTCTAAAGATACAGAATGGCAAAAACAATTTGAAGATGAATTCCCATTTGAGGAAACTCCAGATCAATTAACTTCATTAGAGGAAATAAAGTTAGATATGGAATGCGATAAGCCTATGGATAGACTTTTGTGTGGTGATGTTGGATATGGAAAAACAGAAGTTGCGTTAAGGGCGGCATTTAAAGCAGTTATGGATGGTAAGCAAGTCGCACTTTTAGTTCCAACTACTATTTTGGCGGAACAACATTATAAGAATATGAAAAATAGATTTTCTGATTTCCCTATAAAAATAGATATGGTTAGTAGATTTAGAACAACAAAACAACAAAATGAAACTCTTAAAAAAGTAAAAGAAGGAAATGTAGATATTTTAATAGGAACACATAGATTAGTGTCTAAGGATATTCAATTTAAAGATTTAGGACTTCTTATAGTAGATGAAGAGCAAAGATTTGGAGTGAAACAAAAGGAAAAGATTAAAAATATCAAAAAAAATATTGATGTTTTAACCTTGAGTGCAACACCTATACCAAGAACTCTTCATATGTCATTAAGCGGTGTTAGAGATATTTCAGTTATAGAAACTCCACCGGAAGAAAGATATCCAGTTCAAACTTATGTTGTAGAACAAAATGATCAGCTTATAAGAGATGCAATACTTAGAGAAATAGGTAGAGGTGGTCAAGTTTATTTTGTTTATAACAGAGTTGAGGATATTGAAAGAATAGCCAAGTATGTACAAGGATTAGTTCCAGAAAGCAAAGTTGGAATTGCTCATGGACAAATGGCTGAAAGGCAACTAGAAAAAGAAATGTTTGACTTTATGGCTGGAGAATACAATGTATTGGTATGTACAACTATAATAGAAACAGGAATGGATATTCAAAATGTTAATACAATAATAATTTATGATTCAGATAAAATGGGATTATCACAACTTTATCAATTAAGAGGTAGAGTAGGAAGATCAAATAGGATAGCATATGCATATCTTTTATATACAAAAGATAAGGTTTTGACAGAAGTTGCAGAAAAAAGGCTTAAAGCACTAAAAGATTTTACTGAATTAGGTTCTGGTTTCAAGATTGCTATGAGAGATCTTGAAATAAGAGGTGCAGGTAACATGATGGGTTCATCTCAACATGGTCATATGGCTTCAATAGGATATGATTTATATTGTAGGATGCTTGAAGATACGGTTAAGTTAATTAAAGGCGAAATTCAAAAGGAGCCAGTAGAAACAACTGTAGATGTAAAAGTTGATGCGTTTATATCAGAAAACTATATAGATGACGAAATTCAAAAAATCGAAGTGTATAAGAAAATTGCCGCAATTGATGGTATAGAAGATTATAATGATATAAAAGAAGAATTAGAAGACAGATATTCTAAAATTCCAGAACCAGTTTATAATTTAATGGATATTGCATATATAAAGAGCCAAGCTAAATCGATTTTTATAGAAGAAATAAAGGAAACTCCTAAAGAGATAATATTTAGATTTGCTGAGGGAGAGAGCGAATACAAGAACATATTTAAATCTTTAATTGAAAAATATAAAGATAGTGTAGTATTAAAATTTGGATTAAATCCATATTTTGCATTTAAATTAAAAAATATAAAGATGGAAAATAAATTAGAATTCTTGAAGAATGTATTCAATGACATAATATTGTAACAAACATATGATATAAATATATATATTGAGTAAAATTAGTGTAAAAAAATTGAATTGTAAAGTTAATATTGATATACTAATATCATAACTTTTTACAGCAAATTTATGAATAAGTGAGGGGAAAATTTTGAAAAGATTAAAGAAAATTGTTGCAGCAGCAGTAATAGGTATGGTTGCAGTGTCTGTTATGGGATGCAAGATGATTGAAAAGACACCTGAAGCGATACAACAAACGGTATATGCAGAAGTTGGAAATGAAAAAATAACAAAGGCTGATTTAGATAACGAATTAAAATCAACTGTTGAGTCAATAAAGCAAAAATATGGAGAGGATTATGAAAATAATGCTCAAATAAAAGATCAACTTAAGCAAATGAAGCAACAAGCTTTAAATGCAATGGTAAATGAAAAATTAATGATACAACAGGCAGATTCATTAGGCGTAAATCCATCAGAAGATGACTTAAATAGCGAAGTAGATAAAAATATACAAACTCTTAAGAGTCAATATCCACAAGAAGGACAATTTGAACAACTATTACAAGCAAATGGATATACAGAAGATTCATTTAGAGATTATCAAAAGAAACAAGTATTAGTTAAGAAAGTTTATGATGAAATAGTTAAAGATGTGACTGTTTCAGATGACGATGTTAAATCATATTATGATGAAAATAAAGATAGCAAATATTCACAAGGTGCTGGCGCAAATGCATCACATATTTTAATTGCAGAAAAAAATGCTGATGGTTCTTCAATAGATTATGACAAATCATTAGAAAAAGCAAAAGAAATAAAAGCTAAGTTAGATGCAGGCGGAGATTTTGCACAGTTAGCAAAAGACAATTCAACAGATGGAAGTAAGGATTCAGGTGGAAGCTTAGGATTTGTAGCTTATGATAAAGCTAATTACGATAAAGATTTCTTAGCTGCATTTAAAAATTTAAAAGAAGGACAAATTTCAGATCCAGTAAAAACTCAATTCGGATATCATATAATTAAAGCTACTGGATTAAAGGGTGCACAAGTAACTCCTTTAGATGAAGTCAAGGACGATATTAAAAGTGAATTATTACAACAAAAGCAAAGCGATGCCTTTAATGCTAAAATAAATGAATGGAAACAAAGTGTTAAAGTTAAAACTTATGAAGACAGATTATAGTTTTGATTTACAATAGTTTTATAAAGTAAATAATAAAAAATGATACCTATAGATTGTACATATGAAAAGTGTTTGGTCTATAGGTATTTTTTATAATACTAAAGGCTAACGACAATAAAAATACTTTCAGAAATAATGAATTTATTTGAAGAAGTAAATATTATTGCAATAAAACATACATTTAAGGGGGGGAAAGGAAAAAAATCAATATAACCAATAATATATACAAGTTATTTGCGTTTTATGGATAAATTTGTATGTTTGGAGTAAAAGGCATTTATTTAATTTAAGTATTATGAGAATATGTAATTGTAAGTAGATTAATCACTTATATAAAGAATAAAAGGAGGATGTTAAAATGTTAGAATTAACACTTAACCAACAAAAACAGATAAATGGGGGGGCATACGTAGTTAGAATTTATAGAAATGGTAGTCTTATGAAAACAGTACACGGATTTAATACATTAAATCAAGCAGAAGCTTGTGCTAATATGTATGTTAATCACGGATATAGAGCGAGAATATCTGCTGAATAAGCTAGAAATAATTTTATTTAATTAAAATTATATTTTATCTAATAACAAGAAAAGCTGATTTCTAAATGAAATCAGCTTTTCTCATAAAGTTTAAAATAACATAAATGATTGATTATTATGGGAAATTATAGGATAAAAGGTGAGCAGATGAATATATTTAAAAAATATTATTGCATAAAACAACATGATATGAAAGATTGTGGACCAGCATGCATAGCTACGATTTTAAAACAATATGGCTTAAAGATGCCAGTATCAAAAATAAGGGAAGTATCAGGAACAGATTTAGAAGGCACCTCAGTTTATGGACTGGTACAAGCAGCAAAAAAACTAGGATTTAGTTGCAAAGCAGTAAGGGTAGTAAAAAAAGAAGAGATATTTGATAACTTACCCCTACCTTTAATAGCACATGTTATTATAGATAATATGTTATTGCATTATGTAGTAATACATAAGATTTCTAAGAAATATATTTTAGTGGCAGATCCCGCTAAAGGTATTATTAAATATACACCAGAGGAATTTTTTAAAATATGGAGTGATATATTAATTTTAATGATTCCTACAGCCACGTTTAAAAAGGGAGATGAAACTAAAGGGATTTTTCAAAGATTTTGGGGATTAATAAAAGTTCAAAAGGGCTTATTAATAAATATATTTATATCATCTTTATTAATAACAATATTAGGCATGGCTGGATCATTTTATTTTCAGTTTTTAATAGATGATATACTACCCAATAATTTAAGTAAGGATTTGTTTTCAATCTCGATAGCAATGCTAGTACTAATTATTTTTAAAATTATAACAGAATTTTTTAGAAGTATTTTACTTATTTATATGGCTCAAAATATAGATATTCCACTATTGTTAGGTTATTATAAACATGTAATAAGATTACCTATGAACTTTTTTAGTACAAGAAAAGTGGGAGAGATTATTTCGAGATTTAATGATGGTGGTAAAATAAGAGATGCAATTTCATCGGCAACTATAACTTTAATGATTGATGTTGTAATGGCATTAGCTGGAGGGATAGTCTTATATATTCAAAATTCAAAGCTATTTCTTAGCTGTTTAATTCCGATAATTTTATATTTAATTTTGATATTGAGCTTTAAAAATAAATTAAAAAAAATCAATAGAAGGGTTATGGAAGATGATGCGACATTAACGTCCTATTTAGTAGAATCGTTAGAAGGAATAGAAACAATAAAATCTTTTAATGGTGAAAATTTGGTGGAAGTAAAGACAGAGAATAAGTTTTTAAAGCTTATGAAGAGTTGCTTCAAACATGGATATATTCATAATCTTCAAGGGACATTAAAGAGTGTGATAAGTAGTATATTTGGTATATGTTTATTATGGTTTGGAGGTAGTTTAGTTTTAAAAGGCGAGATAACTATCGGAGAATTAATAAGTTTTAATGCATTACTTGCATATTTTATTCAACCAATAGAAAGGTTAATAAATTTGCAACCACAATTGCAAGAAGCAATGGTTGCTAGTGACAGATTAGGAGAAATATTGGACTTAGAGTTGGAAAAGTCAATAAATGAAAAAATAAAACCTAAATCATTAATTGGTGATATAATTTTAAAACATGTAAACTTTCAATATGGAGTTAGAGATAAAGTTTTAAATGATATAAGCATGAATATAAAAAAAGGAGATAAAATAGCATTCGTTGGGGAAAGTGGTTCAGGAAAAACAACAATTGCAAAACTTTTAATGGGATTTTATAAATTAGAAGATGGAGAAATAATTATAAATAATTATAATATAAAAGACATAGATAAAAAAGTATTGAGAGATAAGGTTGGTTATATATCCCAGGATTCATTTTTCTTTTCTGGAACCATAAGAGAGAATTTGGAATTTGCTGATAAGGATATAACTTATGAAGATATGATTTGTGCTTGTGAGAAGGCACAAATACATGAGTATATAGAAAATTTACCTTTAAGATATGAAACAATTTTAGAAGAAAAGGGAATGAATTTATCTTGTGGGCAAAGACAAAGATTATCAATAGCTAGAGCTTTATTAAAAAAACCAGAAATATTAATAATGGATGAAGCAACATCTAATCTTGACTCCATCACAGAAAAAGCAATACAAAAGACGTTGGAAGAATGCTCGGGAAATTTAACTACAATAATGATAGCGCATAGGTTAAGTACAATTATGAAATGCAATATGATATATGTTATAGATAAAGGAAAGATAGTAGAAGCTGGTACGCACAAAGAATTATTAGAGAAAGAAGGCTATTATTACAACTTATGGAGTGTTCAAAGTATTGATAAATCAGATAAAATACTTGTAGATAATATATGAAGGTGGTACTGTAATGAAATATAAGATTGAAAATTTAGAAGAGATAACAGATGCCAAAGATATAATGAATGCTTATTTAAATTCATGTTCATATAAATTATTAAAATATATATTGTATATAGTAATGTCATTTTTGATTTGTATTATGGTTTGGTCTATATTTGCGAAAAAGACTATAGTAATCAGTGCACATGGAGAATTACATCCTAAAGATAATATTTGTAACATATATATTAAAAATACAAGTTTAGGAACTATAAAAGAAGGTGACAGAGTACAATTAGAAACTATACCTTTTTCAAAAAATGAATATGGAGTAATAACTTCTAAATTAGAAAATATAAGTGATGATATTGTAATAGATGAAAAATCAGGAGAAAAATATTATACAGCAGATTGTAAATTAGATACTAATATACTTGTTGATAAAAGAGGAAACAATGTAAATATAAGAAATGGAATGGAAGCTAATGTGAGCATAGTAACTTACGAGACATCATATTTCAAATATATATTAAAAAAGTTAATACAATAGCGTAAAGTTAGGCAAATATTAAAAAGTTATTTGTTAAAGTTAAATTGATTGTTTTATAATATCAAGACTAATAATTAGTTCATTATAGAAAAAAATATTAATATGTTAGTCAAGAATGCAATGAGTAATAACCAATATACATGTTATTACTCGTTTTTTTGTATAGATAATTAAGAGAAAAACTAAAGTTATGCATATATCATGGGAAGCAGATGTTATGAAATTGGTATATTTACTAAAAAGTTGAAGTTTTAAAACTTAGATACATTAACGCTTTAACAAGTTTATTTATATAAAATTGTTGAAGCGTATATATGTTAAAAAATTTAGAAATAATATATAATATAAAATTTGGTTATAAGTGTATAAAATTTCTATAAATTCAAATAATAATATTGCAACTAATCAATAGAGTTTTAAAGGAGGTTATATAACCAATGAAGGCAACAGGAATTGTTAGAAGAATTGATGATTTAGGAAGAGTAGTAATTCCAAAGGAAATAAGAAGAACTTTAAGAATAAGAGAAGGGGATCCACTTGAAATATTTACAGATAGAGATGGTGGGGTAATTTTAAAAAAATATTCTCCAATTGAAGAACTTACTGATTTTTCAAAGGAATATTGTGAAAGTTTACAACAAGTTATAGGTCACATTGTTTTAATAGCTGATAAGGATGCATTTGTTTCAGTTAGTGGAGTTCCTAAGAAAGAGTATATTGAAAGAAAAGTTAGCAGCGAATTAGAAAAAATAATGGATGAAAGAAAAACTGTATTATTAAATAAATCTGCAGGTACAGTAATACCATTACATAATGATGATGATGAAGCTTCTTATACAAGTCAAGTTATTGCACCAATTATAGCAGAAGGTGATGAAATTGGTGCTGTAATTATTCTTTCAAAAGAAGTTGATGTGGAACTTGGTGATGTTGAAACAAAACTTGTTGAAACAGCAGCAGCGTTTTTAGGTAAACAAATGGAACAATAATTTTATAGAATCGTAATACATAAATTTAAAATTTTTAATAACTAAAAGTCATAATACCTCTGAACTTACAATAATAATAATTAGTAACATGTAAGTTTGGAGGTGTTTTATGAGAAAACAATCCCTAATGAAAGCAAGTATAATTCTTGGGATCTCAGGCATATTAACTAGGTTTTTAGGTCTTTTTTTTAGGTGGCCACTAATAATGCTAATAGGAGATGAAGGAATAGGATATTATCAAATGTCTTATCCATTATATATGTTCTTTATAGCAATAGCGTCAGGAGTACCTGTTGCAATTTCTAAAATGATATCAGAAAAAAATGCAATTAATGATTTAAATGGTACATTTGAAGTTGTAAAAGAATCTGCTATGTTAATGATGATAATAGGGACAGGCACTACTTTATCATTATTCTTTTTTGCAAAACCTATAATATCGTTTTTAAAATGGGATGCAAAAGCTTATTACTCATTGATAGGTATATCTTTTGCACCTGTTATGATATCGTTCATGACTATATTTAGGGGATTTTTTCAAGGATTGCAAAATATGACGCCATCAGCTATATCGCAGATTATAGAACAGATGGGGAGAGTAGTTTTTGGAGTTGGACTTGCAGTATTTTTATTACCAAAGGGAATAGAATATTCTGCAGGGGGAGCTGCTTTTGGAGCAACGGCTGGAGCAGTGATTGGAAGTTCGTATTTATATTCGAAATATAGAAAAATTAAGAAATCTTATGGAATTAAAAAAGTTAAAAGTAATCCTGAAGTACTAAATAATATATTAAAAATTGCAATACCGATATCATTAGGTACAACTGTTGGATCAATTATGAATTTAATAGATTCGATTTTAGTTCCACAAAAGTTATTGCAAGCAGGATTTACTAATACACAATCTACGGTTTTATATGCCCAATTAACAGGAAAAGCTTCTGTAATTGTAAATGTTCCTTTAACTCTTTCAATGGCAATTTGCACATCGTTAATACCTATTATTGCTGAAAACTTTATACTAAAAAAGCAAAATGAATTAGAAAATAAAATAGATGCATCTATGAAGATGGCAGCAGTAATTGCAATACCATGTATGTTTGGTCTTTTCTTTTTAACTGAGCCAATAATGAAATTTATATTTCCAGGACGATTTGAGGGAATAGAAATATTAAAATATTTATCGTTGTCAATTCCATTTATAATAATTACTCAAACAACAACATCTATTTTACAAGGAACAGGAAATTATATAAGACCTGTAATCAATTTATTAACTGGATGTGTAGTTAAAGTTATATTGACATGTATGCTTGTTCCAATGGCAGTATTTAACATTTATGGGGCTGTTATAGCAAGCGTTGGAGCATATGTAGTAACAAGTATATTAAATTTAATAACTATGAAATTAATGTTAAAAGTAAAACTTAATTTATATCAAATAATAATAAAGCCAGCATATGCATCAACTATAATGATGTTAATAGTGTTAATGAGTTATAATATTATATATAGAAATACAATAAGTAATGGTATATCTTGCTTAATATCTATATTTTTAGGTATGATAGTATATATGATACTAGTAGTTGTATTTAAAATATTTAAAATTGAAGAGATAAGAGATAGATTTAGAAGAAGAATGTAAAAAGGAGAGAAACCTAATGATTAAAATAGTAGGATTAGGACCTGGAGCTAAAGAAGCACTAACTGTAGGAACAATAATTGAACTTGAAAATAATAAAAATATATTTTTGAGAACAGAAAAGCACCCAACAGTAGATTATTTGGAAGAAAAGAATATTAAATTTGGCACTTATGATAATGTTTATGAAAGTATGGATAGCTTTGATGAAGTATATTTATCCATAGCAAATGACTTAATAGAAAAGCATAAGAAGTTAGGTGATTTGGTTTATGCAGTACCAGGACATCCATTGGTTGCAGAAAAATCAGTATTTAATTTAATAAATTTATGCAAAAAAAATAACATAGAATATAAAGTTATGCCAGCAGTAAGTTTTATTGATGCTATGATGGAAGCACTTATGATTGATCCGATAGAGGGATTAAAGGTTATAGATGCATTTGATATAAATAATCAGGTTTTGGATAAGAGAATAGGAACTATAATTACTCAAGTTTATAATCCATTAATAGCATCTGAAGTAAAGTTGAAGTTATTAGAGCAGTATAATGATGAAACAGAAATTTATTTTGTAAGAGCTGCAAGAATACAAGGGCAAGAGAGTATAAGAGTGATACCTTTGTTTGAATTGGATATGCAAGAGGATATAGATTATTTAACATCTATATATATTCCAAAGGATTTAAATAACAAACGAGATTTTAATGATCTTTTAGACATAATAGAAGTTTTAAGAGGTGAAAATGGATGTCCTTGGGATAGAGAGCAAACTCATAAATCACTTGAAAAAGCTTTAGTAGAAGAGTCTTATGAAGTTATAGATGCTATAGAGAAAGATGATGATAATTCATTGATTGAAGAACTAGGGGATGTACTTCTTCAAGTTGTGTTTCATGCATCAATTGGAAAAGAAGATGGATATTTTGATATAGGAGACATAATTGAAGGAATTTGCAATAAGATGATAAGCAGACATCCGCATGTTTTCCGAAATTCAAATAAGATAGATTCATCTGAAGAAGTGATTGAAAAGTGGGAAGATTTAAAGAAAAAGGAAAAGGGTTATGAAAGTTTGACTGAAGAAATGAATGGTATAACAAAAGGATTACCTTCGCTTTTAAGAGCTCATAAGATTCAACAAAAGGCTAAGAAAGTTGGATTTGATTTTGAAGATTTAAATTCAGTTATAAACAAAGTAAAAGAGGAGCTTGAAGAGGTAATTGATGTATATAATACAAAGAATATGGAGAAAATAAAAGAAGAGGTTGGGGATTTATTATTTTCATGTGTTAATGTTGCAAGATTTTTAAATATAGATGAAGAAATTGCATTAAATTTTACGGCTGATAAGTTTATAAAAAGATTTGATTATATTGAAAGAATGGCTAAAGAAAAAGGAATAAAATTAGTTGATATGAAATTGAATGAAATGGATAAACTTTGGGTAGAATCAAAAAAACTAGATTAATGTAAATTTTATTAAAGGAATTTTTTAGTTTATGAAGAATTATAATTTATAAAGAACTATGTTGTAAAGATTTATTGTATTATTTAGTTAAGTGTAGGGAAATGAAGAGTTTTCTATAGACGGGTAGCTGAAGAGGTTATATAATAAAGAAGTGCAATTTAGTACATATAAGAAAGCAGTTAGAAAATAAATAACTGGATTTTAAGGAGGATGTTATTGTGAATAAAGCAGAATTAATAACTAGTATGGCAGAAAAAAGTAAATTAACAAAAAAAGATGCAGAATTAGCTTTAAAGTCTTTTATAGAAAGCGTTGAAGAAGCATTAGAAAATGGTGAAAAGGTTCAATTAGTTGGATTTGGAACTTTCGAAACAAGAGAAAGAGCAGCTAGAGAAGGAAGAAATCCTAGAACTAAAGAAGTAATCAACATTCCTGCAACAACAGTTCCAGTATTTAAAGCTGGTAAGGAATTTAAAGATAAAGTTAACAAATAATAAATATTAGTTAACTAATAGAGCAAATATGAACCCGAGTTTTCTCGGGTTCTTTTAATAAAGGAGAAAATATGAGATTAGATAAGTATTTAAAGGTATCTCGTATCATAAAGAGAAGAACAGTTGCAAAAGAAGTATGCGAGAGCGGACGTATATTGATAAATGATAAAGTAGCAAAGCCTTCTACTAAAATAAAAGAAGGAGATATAATACAAATAACATTTGCTAATAGAATATTAAAAGCTGAAATAATAAATATAGCTGAACATGTAAGAAAAGAAGATGCAAAACAGATGTATATAATTATTGAAGGTGAAGAAGATAAAGAGTAGGAACTAAGAGTATTTAGCTACTCTTTTTTTATGTAAAACTTTTAAGGCAAATTCAAGTAAATAACAAATCTATTTGTCAGCCTATTTTACATCATGTTGCACTGGTAAATTGTCCTAATGGGCTCGCTATTTATTTTTACGTGCCTAAAATATAGTTATAATCACATATTTCATTGAATATTCCTCATTCTAAATTAAAATAAATAAACATATATTGTATAAGAAGAATGAATGGAGGAATTTTTCATGGAAAAAAGATTAGAGAATAAGATTGAAGATAATAAATCTAATTTAGCTTTAGAAAATAGAAAAAAATTAACTTTAAGCGGAGTTATTGAAGTTATAAGTTTCGATGAACAAAAAATAGACTTAACTACTAATTTGGGTAATTTAACAATTAAGGGTGAGGAATTAAAGATGAATAAATTAGATGTGCAAAATGGTGATGTTATAATAGTTGGGAATATTGCCTCTATGGTTTACAATGGTAAGATAGCAAAAAAGAACAATGAGAGTATAATAAGTAGGCTGTTTAAGTAGAGGGTTGATATGCCATTACAATTAAGTATGCAATTTAATCTTGTTATATATAGTCTAATAGCAGGTATCATAACAGGAATATTGTTTGATATGTATAGAGCAATAAGAGGTTTTAGTTCTATAAAGATATTAACAATAATAGAAGACATATTGTTTTGGATACTTGCAGCTTTAATAGTATTTACTTTTTTGCTATATACCAACTATGCGTTCTTAACTCCATATGTATATATATTTATTGTTGTTGCTATTTTGTTATATTTAAAACTTATTAGTAGACATTTTTATTCTAGTGAAAAGATAATTATAAAATTTATAGCTAAAATAATTAGAATATTACTAAAAAACATATGTTATCCATTAAAAATAATTGCATATAAGGTTACAGATAAAAAAAAATAACAAAAAAAATTACTTGAATAATAGCGGTATAGTGTTTAAAATATACTTAAGAGAATTTGTAAAATAGAGGTTCTGTAGTATGAAGAACAAATTAATGATAAAAAAATTAATAATTGTTGGATTTATTATTTTCTTTGCTTTTAGTTATATTAGGCAACGTATAGAAATTAATAGAATTGAAAAAGAAATTGCTAATAAGCAATCTCAATTACAAGACGTTAAAGAGAAAAATGAAAGACTTCAAGATGAAGTTGAAAAAATTAATTCAGATTCATTGGATTATTTAGAAAAATTAGCAAGGGAAAGACTTGGAATGATTAAGCCAGGTGAAAAGGTTGTTAATAGCAGTACAACAGAATCAAGTTCTAATTAACTTTTATTTTATAAAGGAACTTAATGAACTCTAGAATAATATATTATAATTAAGTAATAATTAAAATTGTATTTTAAATTAAAGAACATTTGCAATAGTATAGTATTTGTTCTTATATTTATATATTTTTTAAATTTAAGGAGGAGTCTTTTAAACATGACCTTAATGGCAGGAAACATAGTAGAGGGCACAGTGATAAACATCACAAATTTTGGAGCTTTTATTGAAGTTGAGGGCAAAACTGGATTAGTTCATATTTCAGAAGTTGCAGATTCTTACGTAAAAGATATTAGAGAACACCTTAGTGAACAAGATAAAGTCAAAGTTAAAGTTATCTCAATTGATGATAATGGTAAAATTAGTCTTTCAATTAAACAAGCAAATGTTCAAAAAAAATCAGTTAAACCAGCAGAAATTGATTGGAAATCACCTGAAAAGAAAAAGGCGGCAGGAAACTTTGAAGACATTATGTCTAAGTTCTTAAAGGACAGCGAAGAAAGAATGCAAGATGTAAAGAAACATCAAGAATTTAAAGGCAAGGGTGGTAAAAAAGGCGTCTAAAAAACCTTTAAATGATATAAATATATATTAAAACAATTTATTAGCAAATTTAAAAGTATGGAGTAAATTAGGAAAACATAGTTTGCTCTATCTTATAAATTTGCTAAAATTTTAGTTATAATATAAAATTTAAATGAATAAAAAAATATATTAAAATTTTTGTTGACATCATGAAGATTATGCATTATAATTAGTCTTGTTGTTGACGATGTATCAACAAAATTTGCCGAAGTGGCGGAACTGGCAGACGCACAGGACTTAAAATCCTGCGGTGGTTAAACACCGTACCGGTTCGATTCCGGTCTTCGGCACCATATATATGAAAAACAAATATCGCGGGGTGGAGCAGTTGGTAGCTCGTCGGGCTCATAACCCGAAGGTCGTAGGTTCAAGTCCTGCCCCCGCAACCATTTATGGCGGAATAGCTCAGCTGGCTAGAGCACTCGGTTCATACCCGAGGTGTCGTAGGTTCAAGTCCTATTTCCGCTACCAATATGTGCCGAAGTGGCGGAACTGGCAGACGCACAGGACTTAAAATCCTGCGGTGGTTAAACACCGTACCGGTTCGATTCCGGTCTTCGGCACCATATATATGAAAAAACAAATATCGCGGGGTGGAGCAGTTGGTAGCTCGTCGGGCTCATAACCCGAAGGTCGCAGGTTCAAGTCCTGTCTCCGCAACCATTATATATAAAATAAATATCGCGGGATGGAGCAGTTGGTAGCTCGTCGGGCTCATAACCCGAAGGTCGTAGGTTCAAGTCCTGCTCCCGCAACCATTGATATGGCGGAATAGCTCAGCTGGCTAGAGCACTCGGTTCATACCCGAGGTGTCGTAGGTTCAAGTCCTATTTCCGCTACCAATATGTGCCGAAGTGGCGGAACTGGCAGACGCACAGGACTTAAAATCCTGCGGTGGTTAAACACCGTACCGGTTCGATTCCGGTCTTCGGCACCATATATATGAAAAAATAAATATCGCGGGGTGGAGCAGTTGGTAGCTCGTCGGGCTCATAACCCGAAGGTCATAGGTTCAAGTCCTGTCTCCGCAACCATTTAGTTTGAAAATGTATATAAGAATATTCAGAGTGATATTTGAAGTGTCGTAAATTCGTTTTATGTTTTCAATATTATTATGCCGAAGTGGCGGAACTGGCAGACGCACAGGACTTAAAATCCTGCGGTGGTTAAACACCGTACCGGTTCGATTCCGGTCTTCGGCACCAAAGACTTAAGTAAATTAATTTACTTAAGTCTTTTTTGCATTCACAAATTATACGATTTTTATAAAATGAGAAGTTGATTAAATTGAAATTCATATGCACTATTCAAAACTTAATAAATTTATGAAAAAATATTTATATATAAATTTCTAATAAGGTAAGAATAACGACAAATTACTTATTTTGGTAATTTTGGCAAATATATAGCGTTAAGAGTATTGTATAAAGCTTTGGATAAACTTTGAATGTAATTTTGTATTAAAGAAAATAAGATATTAAATTATTAAATATTAGAGAATTTTAGATGAAGTTGTCCTACGAAATTTCTAGTGTTGAAACACTTTATGACATATATCGTAAAGTGGCGGTGTTATAATTTAATTACATTATTTGGAAAATGAGGTGAGGTAGTGTGCAATATGGATTGGATGTGGATAAATACGAAGAAATAAGTAGTGAACCGAGAATTAAAAGAAAAACGTGGATAAAAACAATAGCAATAAAATTAACGACAATTCTAGTAGTTGGAATTTTAATCAGTAGAGTAAGTTTGTTGTTGAATCAATCAGATAGTCATGGAATAGCACCATTTGGAATCGCGTATTTAATGGCTGTAGTTATAAAAGGCAACAAGAGGAATAATTTAGCAGCAGCAGTTGGATGTGTGCTGGGATATTTAACAATTAATAATTTACTAACAGATGGATATGTATATTTAGTAGCTATAATCATAATGACAATATATTACAGTTTTGTATCAACAGCAAGAAAGAGAAAAAAGGAATTGATAGGATTTATAACAATTCTATTTAGCTTTTTTATTTATGGGTTGTTAGTAAATAAATATGAGCTAGGAGTTAATGTGACATTGTGTTTGATACAGACACTAGTAATTGTGCCTATATATTATGTGATTAACTATGCATTAGATTCATTAAGTGAAATTAGCACGAATTATTTCTTTAATTCTGAAGAGATAATTAGTATAGGTATTTTTTTATGTTTACTAGTAGCGGGAATAGGTGATATTAATTTAATGAATTATTCTATAAGAAATGTAATTGCATTGGTTCTGGTTTTAGCAACTGCTTATATAGGCGGAGCTAGTTATGGAGCAATGATTGGCGTTTCAATGGGAATAATACTTGGAGTGGCATCAAATGATATGATGTCATGTGTAGGCTTTTTTGGAGTTGGAGGGCTCATAGTAGGAATATTTAAAGATACAGGAAAAATATTTTCAATACTTGCAGGCATAATAATTTATTTTGCACTTGGATTATATTCTGATTCGCTAACATTGAAGTTGGCAGTTGAAGTTCTAACTAGTTCAATTTTATTTTTATGCGTTCCGAAATCTACGTATAAAAGTATCGAAATTGAAATAAATCCAGATAGAAAAAAGCAATGTTTAAGTGAAAATAAGATAAATGGTATAAAAGGAGAATTTACTTTTAAACTAAAAGAGCTTACAAGAGTGCTAGCTACAGTATCAAAGTATCTTGGTTCTTGTAATGAGAATGAAAATTTATTAATTAAAGCGAAAGGTAGTGCTTTGGTAGAGAATTTAGCAGATAGAGCGTGTTCTAAATGCGAAAATAAATCTGTATGTTGGGAAAGGGATTTTCATCAGACATATAATTCTTTTCAATTATTAATACAGAGCTATGAGAAAGGGAATATAGAAATACCTAAAGATCTAGAAAAAAGATGTGTTAAGAATTTTGGTCTTTTAAAAAGTACTGAAAGTATTGTGGATAATTATACCGTTAACGAAACAGTGAAAGAAAGATTGGCAGAGGGAAGACATTTATTATCGGAACATATAACCAATATATCATCTACTTTAGATAATTTATTAAATGAGTTTAAAAAAGAAGTTATTATAGATAATGATTTAGAAAAAATAATTAGGAGAGGGTTAAACAAGAACTCAATCGATTACAAAGATGTACTATGTTATACAGATATAGTTGGAAGAATTAAAATAAGAATAAGTATGAACAATTGTAAAGGTGCCGATTATTGTGGAAGTACTGTTGTTCCTTTATTAAGCGAGACAGTAAAGATGCCTTTATGTGTTAGTGATGATGGATGCAGTATTAATCCTCAAACCAATGAGTGCGTTATTACTATAGAAGAGATTCCTAAATATTACATGGTATCATATTGTGCAGTAAAATCTAAAAGTGGGGAAAGTGAAACTGGAGATAATTATAGCTTTGGAAAAACCATTAATGGATGTTACATGACTATATTAAGTGATGGAATGGGATCAGGACCAGAGGCAGGACAAGAAAGTAAGGCTACTGTGGATTTGGTAGAAAAGTTTGTTGAGGCTGGATTTAATGAGGATGTAACAGTAAATACAGTTAATTCTATAATGGGAATGAGATTTGCTGAAGATGAAAAGTATGCTACATTAGATTTAACCAGAGTTAATTTATATAATGGAGAAGCTAACTTTGTTAAAATAGGTGCAGCCCCTAGCTTTATTAAGAGAGGACGTGAAGTCAAGGCTATAAATTCGAAAAATTTGCCTTTTGGACTTGTTGATGAAGTTGATGTGGAAATAGTCAAAGAAAGATTAAAGCCAGGAGATATTTTGATTAGTGTAAGTGATGGAGTATTAGATATAGATAGGTTTAATTCAGAAGGGTTTATTTGGCTCAAAGAATATTTAAAAAACATTAATTCGGATCCGAAAGAATTATCTGAATTAATATTAAATAAAGCAAAAGAATTAAGTGATGAAATGATTAAAGATGATATGACAGTATTAGTTTCAAAAATTTATTTAGCTGGCTAAGTTTTGCATATATTTAAAGCTATTCCAAAATTATCAATGTTTAAGCTGATTTTGGAATGGCTATTTGCATTCTAGGTTTAAGATAAGATAGAATTTATTGTGAAATTTTAAATAACAATGTTTACATTTAAAACATATATACGTAAAATATAAATACGGAATTATATTTTATATATAATTTTAGGGGATTTTTAGGAAGTGTTAAAAGATGTATAAAAAAGTTCTATCATATATTAAGGATAATAATTTAATTGAGTTTGGAGATAAGGTTTTAGTGGCTGTTTCTGGAGGACCAGATTCAATATGCCTTTTAAATATTTTATTTAAACTAAAGGAAGAATTGAATATAGATATAGGAGTGGCGCACTTAAATCATATGTTAAGAGGTGAGGATGCATTTGGTGATGAAGAATATGTAATAAATACATGTGAAAAAATGAATATACCATGCTTTGTAAAACGCATGGATATAGAAACATATTCTAAAGAACAGAAATTATCTTGCGAAATGGCAGGAAGAAATGCTAGGTATGATTTTTTTGATGAAATAATGAAAAAAGAAGGATATAGTAAAGTAGCTACTGCACATAATGCAAATGATCAAGCTGAAACTATTTTATTTAGACTTATGAGAGGAACCGGACTCGAAGGTTTAGGTGGAATAAAAGCTTCTAGAGATAATAAGATTGTAAGACCAATTTTATGCTTAAGTAGAAAAGAGGTAGAAGATTATATTCAAGTTAATAACTTAAATCCTAGAATTGATAAAACTAACTTTGAAAAAATTTATAACAGAAATAAAATAAGATTAGATATATTACCATATATGAAGAAAAATTTTAATGATGATATAATACAAACTTTAAATAGGATGTCTATATTAATACAAAAAGATAATCAATTTATTGAGAAGATAGCTTTAAGTTTTTATAATAAATATTGTATAGAATCTAAAGATTATTTTATAATAAAAAAGGAAATGTTTGAAGAAGATGAGGTTGTTATTAATAGAGTATTAAGAAATGCTATAACAAAATATTCAAAGTCTAATTATGATTTTGAGATGAAGCATATATATGAAATTTTACAATTATCTAAAAAGAATTCTGGTAAAATAATTGATTTACCTAATAAAATTTATGCTGAAAATATTTATGGTGACATATACATAAAGCATAGAAAAGAAAAAAACTTTAATTCAAATGAGAAGAAACAGGAAATAAACATAGACAAAGGTAATGTGAATAACAATACCATTGATTTTAACGATTTTAAGATAGAATTTTTGGTAATAGAAAATTACAATAATACTAAATTAAATTTAGAAAAAAACAATTTTATAAAGTATTTTGATTTAGACCAAATAATTAAGAACATATCAGTAAGAAATAGAAAAGATGGAGATAAAATTATACCTTTAGGTATGAGTGGAAGTAAGAAGTTGAAGGATATTTTTATTGATATGAAAATACCTAAAGAAGATAGAGACAATGTTCCAATTTTGTGTTTTGATGATAAAATTGCATGGATTGTTGGACTTAAGGTATCAGAACAATTTAAGATTACAAATAAAACTAAAAATATATTAAAAGTAGTTATTCAAAGAAAGGAATATTGATATGAAAGAAGATATACAAGAGATACTATTTTCAGAAGAGGTTTTAACTAAAAGAATTAAGGAGCTTGCTGATGGTATAAGTAAAGATTATAAAGGAAAAGATTTAGTTGTAGTAGGTATTTTAAAAGGATCAGTAATATTTGCAGCAGAACTAATAAAAAACATTTCAGTTCATTGTGAAATAGATTTTATGGCAGTATCTAGTTATGGAAATTCTGCACAAACTTCAGGTGTTGTAAGAATATTGAAAGATTTAGATCATAATATTGAAGGAAAGGATATTTTATTAGTTGAAGATATAGTTGATACTGGTGTGACTTTAAGTTACTTACTTAAGTATTTAAAAGCAAGAAAAGCTAACAGCATAGAAATAGTTTCTTTATTAAATAAACAAGCAAGAAGAGTTGCTGATTTAGATGTAAAATATATAGGGTTTGAGGTTCCAGACGGTTTTATAGTTGGATATGGAATAGACTATGCTGAAAAATATAGAAACTTGCCTTTTGTAGGAATATTAAAACCTGAAGTGTATAAAAAATAGAGTTTACAATTGTTGTAATAAAAATAACCCTATGTTAAAATTTTAAATATGATAAGAGAGGGGGGGCTTGAATGAAAAAATATTCAAGTGCAGCTGTATGGATTGTTTGTTCAGTTATGCTAGTTCTAGCAGCAGTTACTATGTGGCAAACAGGAAAAGGTTCTAATGACATGACATATAGTGCATTCGTGCAAAAGTGGAATGCAAATGAAATAGAAAGTGTTGTTATTAAAGAAGATAAAATGACAATTGAGGGTAAGACTACAGATAATAAATCATTTGTTACTTATATTCCAAGTCAAATTGTTAATTCTTTAATAGAGAATCAGCCAAAAACAGATGTGAGAATAGATTTTGAACCACCATCAAATAATGCAACTTGGGTTGCAACATTACTTCCATGCGTATTATTAGCGGTAGTAATTTTTATATTTTTATTTATGTTTACTCAACAATCTCAAGGTGGAGGTGGCGGAAGAGGTGTTATGAATTTTGGTAAAAGTAAAGCTAAAATGGTGACACCTGAAAGTCAAACAGTAACCTTTGATGATGTGGCAGGAGCAGATGAAGAAAAAGCAGAGCTTGAGGAAATAGTTGACTTTTTGAAATTACCATCAAGGTATGTACAAATGGGAGCAAGGATACCTAAAGGGGTATTATTGGTTGGACCTCCTGGAACAGGTAAGACTTTACTTGCAAAGGCTATAGCTGGAGAAGCTGGTGTTCCATTCTTTAGTATATCAGGTTCAGATTTCGTTGAAATGTTTGTTGGTGTTGGTGCATCTAGAGTTAGAAGTTTATTTGAAGAAGCTAAGAAAAATGCACCTTGCATAGTGTTCATAGATGAAATAGATGCTGTTGGTAGACAAAGAGGAGCTGGACTAGGCGGTGGACATGACGAAAGAGAACAAACGCTAAATCAACTTCTTGTTGAGATGGATGGATTTGGTATAAATGAAGGAATCATAATGATTGCAGCAACAAACAGACCAGATATATTAGATCCAGCTTTGTTGAGACCAGGTAGATTCGATAGACAAATTGTTGTTGGAGCACCTGATGTAAAAGGTAGAGAAGAAATTCTTAAAGTTCATACAAAGAAAAAGCCACTTGGAGAAAGCGTTAATTTAAATGTACTTGCTAAAAGAACTCCAGGATTTTCAGGAGCGGATTTAGAAAATTTAGCTAATGAAGCTGCTCTACTTGCAGTTAGAAGAGATAAAAAAGAAATATCTATGGAGGAAATGGAAGAAGCAATAACTAGAGTAATTGCAGGTCCAGAAAAGAAGAGCAGAGTTATAACAGAACATGATAAAAAATTAACTGCTTACCATGAAGCAGGGCATGCAGTTGTAATGAAGCTACTTCCAAATTGTGATCCAGTGCATGAAATTAGTATAATTCCTAGAGGTAGAGCCGGTGGATATACTATGCATCTTCCAAAAGAAGATACATCTTATACATCTAAGTCTAAGCTAAAAGATGAAATGGTTGGTCTTTTAGGAGGAAGAGTGGCTGAGAAATTAATCATGGGAGATATAAGTACTGGTGCTAAAAATGATATTGATAGAGCAAGTCATATAGCGAAGAGCATGGTTATGGATTATGGTATGAGTGATGAAATTGGTACTATATCTTATAACACTACAGGTCATGATGAAGTATTTCTTGGAAGAGATTTGGGAAAATCAAGAGATTTTAGTGAAGAAGTTGGCGCTAAAATAGATAAAGAGATAAAGAGATTTATAGATGAAGCTTATGACACAGCAAATAAATTATTAAAGAGTAATACAAATAAATTACATGCTGTTGCACAAGCGTTGATAGAAAAAGAAAAACTTGATGCGAATGAATTTGAGGATATTTTTGCAAATAGTTAGCTTAATGTAAAAGACTTGTTAGATATTGTCTAGCAAGTCTTTTTTTATCCACAGTTCATAGAAAATTGGTGTGAATAAACTTTAATATTAGTGGATAAAAATAAAAAAGATATATTGCATATTATAGATGATAAATTAAATATCATATAAGTTAATATTTAAAATAAGACAAAGTGATATGAATAATGCGAATGTTACATCTTAAAAATTATTTAATATTCGAAAAAACTTTAAATGCATAATTTGAAATGATATAATTACAGTATAATTGTTGAGTATTAAGGCACATTAAAATAAATACAAAGTCCATTTGCTAGCTCATTTTCCATTATATTGCGTAGTCAGATTGACCTAATAGTCCCGCTATGAGGGTGATTTACCTCTTTGCTTGATGAAAAATATCCATGGCAAATCGGACTTGTTATTTATTTTCACGTGACCAAATCTAATTTTAACTGATTTTAGGAGGAAGTTTTCATGAAAAGTGATATTCAAATTGCACAAGAAGCAAAAATGGAACCTATAAAAAATGTAGCAAAGAAGTTAGGGCTTTGTGAAGATGACATTGAATACTATGGTAAATATAAATGTAAAATATCTTTAGATGTATATGATAAAGTTAAAGATAATAAAGATGGTAAATTAATTTTGGTAACAGCTATTAATCCTACTCCAGCTGGAGAAGGTAAGTCTACAGTTACTGTAGGGCTTGGTCAAGCGTTAAATAAATTAGGAAAGAAAGCTGTGATAGCACTAAGAGAACCATCGTTAGGACCGGTATTTGGAATAAAAGGAGGCGCAGCAGGTGGCGGATATGCTCAAGTAGTTCCAATGGAGGATATAAATCTTCATTTTACTGGAGATATGCATGCTATTACATGTGCAAATAATTTATTATCAGCAGCAATAGATAACCATATTCACCAAGGAAATGATTTGAGAATTGATTCGAGAAGAATTATATTTAAAAGAGTCATAGATATGAATGATAGAGCATTAAGACATATTGTTGTTGGAATGGGTGGAAAGGTTAATGGATTTGTTAGAGAAGATGGATTTACTATAACTGTTGCATCAGAAATAATGGCAATATTATGCTTAGCAGAAAACTTAGACGATTTAAAAGAAAGAATGGGTAACATTTTAGTTGCTTATAATTTAGATGGAAATCCTATTTATGCTAAAGAATTAGAAGTTCAAGGTGCTATGGCTTTATTAATGAAAGATGCAATTAAGCCTAATTTAGTTCAAACTTTAGAAAATACTCCAGCGCTAATACATGGAGGTCCGTTTGCTAATATTGCTCATGGATGTAATTCTGTCATGGCAACTAAACTTGCATTAAAGCTTGGAGATGTTGCGATTACTGAAGCTGGATTTGGTGCAGATTTAGGTGCTGAGAAGTTTTTTGATATTAAGTGTAGGTATGCAGGAATAAAGCCTGAATGTGTTGTAATTGTTGCTACTATAAGAGCATTAAAGCATCATGGTGGAGTTTTAAAAACAGAATTAAATGTTCCTAATGTAGATGCATTAGCTAAAGGAATAACTAATTTAGAAAAGCAAATAGAAAATATCAACAAATTCAACGTAACTCCTGTTGTTGCTATAAATAGATTTGTTACAGACAGTGATGAGGAAATACAATTTATTAAAGATTTTTGTGATAAGATAGGTGTGAAAGTAGCGTTATCAGATGTATGGGCAAAAGGTGGAGAAGGCGGAATTGAACTTGGTAATATTGTATTAGATGTTTTAGAAAACAATAATTCAAGTTTTGCACCAATTTATGATGAAAAAGCTACTATTGAAGAAAAAGTATTAACTATAGCTAGAGAAATTTATGGTGCTAGAGGTGTTAATTACACACCAGCAGCGAAAAAACAAATAGCTGAAATAGAAAAATTTGGATTAGACAAATTGCCTATATGTATGGCTAAAACTCAATACTCATTATCAGATAATGCAAGCCTACTAGGAAGACCAGAAGGTTTTGATATAAATGTTAATGAAGTAAGAGTGTCAAATGGGGCAGGATTTATAGTCGTTCAAAATGGAAATATAATGACTATGCCAGGTTTGCCAAAAGTGCCAGCAGCTAATAAGATGGATGTATTAAAGGATGGAAAAATTATAGGCTTATTTTAAAATCATCGTTAAACTATTGACAAATGAGTCAGAATTGTTAAAATTATATTGTTATTTTTAAATCGATTTTTATGTTAAGGCAGCTCTAAGAGCTGCTTTTAATTTAACTATATTAAGGTGGTGCTTTCAATGATTTTACTTGTAGATGCAGGTAATACCAATATTGTTTTAGGAGTACATGATGGAGAAAGATATATAGCTAGTTGGCGTATTTCAAGTGATGGAAGTAAAACATCAGATGAGTATAGCATACAAGTTATGCAATTATTTAGTTTAAGTGATATAAATCCTAAGGATATTGATGGAGTTATAGTTTCTTCTGTTGTTCCCAATATAATGCATTCTTTGGAAAATATGCTTAGAAAGTGTTTTTCGCATGAACCAATAATAGTGGGACCAGGAATAAAAACAGGAATAAATATAAAATATGATAATCCGAGAGAAGTTGGAGCAGATAGAATAGTAAATGCTGTAGCAGCATATGAAATTTATAAAAAACCAGTTATAATAATTGATTTTGGAACAGCTACTACTTTTTGTGCAGTAAGAGCAAATGGTAATTATCTTGGTGGATGTATATGTCCAGGAATAAGAATTTCAGCAGATGCATTATTTGAAAGAGCAGCTAAGCTTCCTAGAGTAGAATTAGAGGTACCTAAAAATATAATTTGTAAGAATACAATAACAAGTATGCAAGCAGGTATTATATTTGGCTATATTGGGCAAGTTGAATATATAGTTAAAAAAATGAAAGAAGAAATGAAAAAAGGCAATTGCAATGAAGAACCGTTTGTAATAGCAACAGGAGGATTAGCTAATTTAATAGCTAAAGAAACTAATATTATAGACAAGGTTGATTCTGATTTGACATTAGAAGGATTAAAAATATTATATGAAAAGAATAAGGAGCAAATTCTAGATGAAAATAGGAAATTTAACCTTTGATAATAATGTATTTTTAGCACCTATGGCTGGCGTTACTGATATATCATTTAGAGGATTGTGCAAGGAAATGGGATGTGGTTTGGTTTATACTGAAATGGTAAGTGCTAAGGCGCTATATTATGGCAGTGAGAACACACAAGCGTTACTTAGAATTGCAGATGAAGAAAAACCTGTAGCGGCTCAAATTTTTGGTAGAGATCCAGAAATAATGGCGAGTATATGTGAGGAACACTTAAATCATAGAGATGATATTTGCATTATTGATATTAATATGGGATGTCCAGCTCCAAAGATAGTTAAAAATGGAGAGGGATCTGCATTGATGAATGAACCAGAGCTTGCATATGAAATTGTGAAAGCTATAAAGAAGATTTCAACAAAGCCTGTTACTGTTAAATTTAGAAAAGGATTTGATGAAGATAATATTAATGCAGTAGAATTTGCCAAGGGTATGGAGCAAGCGGGAGTTGATGCCGTAGCAATTCATGGAAGAACAAGAAAGCAAATGTATCAAGGTAAAGCAGACTGGGATATAATAAAGAAAATAAAAGATAGTGTTTCAATTCCGGTGATAGGAAATGGAGATGTATTCACTCCAGAAGACGCGCTTAGAATGAAGGAACTTACTAATTGCGATGCAATAATGGTTGCTAGGGGAAGTCAAGGAAATCCTTGGCTGTTTAAGCAAATAGCGAATGTATTGAATGGTGAAACTATTGAAGAAGTTTCTAATAAAGAAAAAGTTGAAATGTGCCTCAGACATTATCAGTTAGCTATAAAATATGATGGAGAATATAAAGCTATAAGAGAGATGAGGAAGCATGCATCATGGTACATAAAGGGACTTCCAAGATGTACTGATATTAGAAATTCAATAAATGTATTAGATGATAGTGATAAGGTAATTGAAATTTTAACAAAATATAAGGACGAACTATAAAAAGTGCATATAATAGATATATTTATAGGAATTATAATCTATATTCTGGAATAATATAGATTATAATAAGTTTACTTTTAGTAATATAAGTTATACTTATAAAATTAATATGGATTTTAGTGTTCTTTAAAAATAATTAGAGTAAATAATAAAGTAGTAGGCAATAATTATAGAGTTGATGATAAATAAAATTTTAATTAAAACTATTATTATGGAGCTTGATAAACTGATCTAATTGAATTAAGATTTGTTGACATATCAAATATGCTGATTTATAATTAGTTAAATGATTTCAAGGAAAAACGCTTATTATTAGGCAATCGTAAGAAATAAAGCTTAAATTTACTCTGTTTTTAAGATATATCTAATAACAGGGTTTATCTGAGTTTATTGGAAATTTAAGGCGTATTATTTAATTAAAATAGAAGGTTTTAAAGGGGAGTAAAATATATGAGCGAAGCAAAACAATATGTTATGACTTATGAAGGTGTTAAAAAATTAGAAGGTGAATTAGATTATTTAAAAACAGTAAAGAGAAAAGAAATAACTGAAAAGATAAAAGTAGCATTAGGCTATGGAGATTTAAGTGAAAACTCTGAGTATGATGAAGCTAAGAACGATCAAGCATTTACAGAAGGAAGAATAGTTCAATTAGAAAATATGTTAAAAAATGCTGTTGTTGTTGATGAATCAGAAATCCCAAAGGATATTGTTTCAGTTGGTTCAAAAGTAAAAGTTAAAGATTATGAATTTGATGAAGAAGTAGAGTATTCAATTGTGGGATCAGCAGAAGCAGACCCTATGAATTTTAAAATATCAAATGAATCACCGGTTGGAAAGGCTTTAGTAGGCAAAAAAGTAGGCGAGATAGTAGAAGTAGTAGTTCCAGATGGTATGAATAAATTTGAAATACTAGGAATAAGTAGAAGTTAATTGGAGGTACAATATGTCAACAGAAGAAATGAGTATGCAGGAGTTAGAATCTCAATATAATGAACAAGAAGGTTTAAGAAGAGATAAACTAGCAGAATTACAAAAGGAAGGGAAAGATCCTTTTGACGTTTATAAAGTTGAAAGAACTCACACATCAGAACAAGTAAAAGAAAAATACGATGAATTAGAAGGCAAGGAAGTAACTGTTGCTGGAAGAATAATGTCTAAAAGAGGTCAAGGAAAGGTTGTATTCTCAGATATATATGATAAAGATGGGAAAATACAATTGTTTTTAAAGATTGATAAAGTAGGCGAAGAAAATTTAAAACAATATAAGACATTTGATTTAGGAGATTGGGTTGCAGCTACTGGAGAAGTATTTAAGACAAGAACTGGAGAAGTAACTGTAAATGTAAATACATTTGAATTAACTTGTAAGTCTTTAAAACCACTTCCAGAAAAGTGGCATGGATTAAAAGATCCAGACTTAAGATACAGACAAAGAGAAGTAGATATAATTACAAATTCAGAAGTTAAAGATACTTTTATAAAAAGAAGTAAAGTTGTTTCTGGAATAAGAGAATTCCTAGAAAATAAAGGATTCTTAGCAGTAGAAACTCCTATTCTTGCACCAATAGCAGGGGGAGCAGCAGCTAAGCCATTTATTACTCATCATAATACTTTAGATATGGATATGTATTTAAGAATTGCACCAGAATTATATCTTAAAAGATTAATAGTTGCAGGATTTGAAAAAGTATATGAAATGGGAAGAAATTTCAGAAATGAAGGAATGTCAGTTAGACATAATCCAGAATTTACATCTATTGAATTATATGAAGCATATTCAGACTATAATGATATGATGGAAATCACGGAAAATATGGTAGCATATGTTTGTGAAAAGATAAATGGAACTACTAAAGTTACTTATCAAGGGACTGAAATAGACTTTAAGCCACCTTGGAGAAGAATTACTATGGTTGATGCTGTAAAGGAATATGGCGGAGTAGACTTTAATGAAATTAAAACAAATGAAGAAGCTCAAGCTATAGCTAAAGAAAAACATTTAGAATTCCCTAAGCCTTTAGAAAAAGTAACAAAGGGAGAAGTGCTAAATGCTTTATATGAAGAATTCGGTGAAGCAAATATGATTCAACCTACATTTGTAATGGATTATCCAGTTGAAATTTCACCTCTTACAAAAAAGAAGAGAGGAAATCCAGAATTCACTGAAAGATTTGAAGGATTCGTATTTGGTAGAGAACTTTGTAATGCATACTCAGAATTAAATGATCCTATAGTTCAAAGACAAAGATTTGAACAACAAGCTAACGAGAGAGAGCTTGGAGATGATGAAGCATACATGATGGATGAACAATTCATGAGCGCTCTTGAAACAGGTATGCCACCAACAGGTGGAATGGGCATGGGTATAGATAGATTAATAATGTTTTTAACTGATTCAGCATCAATTAGAGATGTTATATTATTCCCAACAATGAGACCACAAAAATAGTTTATAATAATTAAGATAGAGGGCCCTATATATTAATAAAAATATATAGGGCCTTTAGTATAAGAAAAAATTTGACTTTTTTTATAAAAAGGGTTGCATGTTTTAGAAAAACTGTTATAATAAATAAAGTAATGACGTTCCGCGATAGCTCAATGGTGGAGCACTCGGCTGTTAACCGATAGGTTGGAGGTTCGAGTCCTCTTCGCGGAGCCATTTTTTTATTCTTTTTTAATATAGAAATTTTAAGCTGTAGTACTAAATTAATTTTACTACAGTTTTTTTACTTTTTACGCCAATTATAAAAAATAAAAAAATATGAAAAAGGGTTGAATATTTCAAGAAAGCTGTTATAATAAATAAAGTAATGACGTTCCGCGATAGCTCAATGGTGGAGCACTCGGCTGTTAACCGATAGGTTGGAGGTTCGAGTCCTCTTCGCGGAGCCATTTTTTTATTCTTTTTTAATATAGAAATTTTAAGCTGTAGTACTAAATTAATTTTACTACAGTTTTTTTATTCTTTAGGGCAATTATATAAAAAATTAAATTTGTCGATAAGATTGAGAAAATAATAAAACACACATTTGACCAAGAAGATTTTCTTGGTCTTTAAATGTTTATGGTTACTGAAGAATTCTACTAATCTTTTTAATCGTATAATATCGTATTATTGAATATTAGATGAAAATGAATTGATTTACTTATGTGCAAAATAAATTTACTAGATAAAGTTATTTAAATGCTGATGTATATGTTGGAGTGTGACTTAAAAGTTAAAAAAATATATAAAAAAGTTTGAAAAGGGGTTGAATATTTTAAGAAACCTGTTATAATAAATAAAGTAATGACGTTCCGCGATAGCTCAATGGTGGAGCACTCGGCTGTTAACCGATAGGTTGGAGGTTCGAGTCCTCTTCGCGGAGCCATTTTTTTTATCCTTTTTTAGAAAGAATCTAAAAAAGAAAACCAAATATAAATAATAGAATTTATTTACATTAATTTTTGTTATTTATTATAATGAAGGACTAGATTTTAACCTTGACATACCAAGGTATTTTGTTAAAATAAATTTATAATTAAATATGCATTATGAAAAAGAAGAGTAGTTTATAAATCAATTTAAGAGAGATGATGTTTGGTGTAAATCATTATTGGTTTAAAATGAATGGAACTTTTGAGTGTAACGTGATAAAGATGGGCTTGAGCCAAGAAGGGTGGAACCGCGGAATTGTAATTTCGTCCCTTTGTGCTTAGGGCCCTTTTGTTTTATATAGAAATATAAGTATTTCTAGCACATTTAATGCAAATTAAATGAGTAACTAATTTAAAAAATAAAATGTTCTATGTAACATTTAATAAAATATATTTGGAGGGATAAACTATGGCAGTAGAAAAAACGATGGATAAAATTGTAGCACTTTGTAAAAATAGAGGATTTGTATTTCCGGGATCAGATATATATGGTGGATTGGCAAATTCATGGGATTACGGCCCTTTAGGCGTAGAATTCAAAAACAATGTTAAAAAGGCATGGTGGAAAAAGTTTGTTCAAGAAAGTCCTTATAACGTAGGATTAGACTCAGCGATTTTAATGAACAGAGAAGTTTGGGTTGCGTCAGGTCATGTTGGTGGATTCTCAGATCCTCTAATGGATTGTAAAGAATGTAAGGCAAGATTTAGAGCAGATAAATTAGTTGAAGATCATATGACAGCTAATGGAGCAGAAGTGGCATCAGCTGATGGTTGGACTAATGAAGAACTAAAAGAATATATTGAAAAGCATGAGATAGTATGTCCTAAATGTGGAAAGATGAATTATACTGAAATAAGAAAATTCAATCTTATGTTCAAAACCTTCCAAGGTGTTACTGAAGATGCTAAATCAGAAATATATTTAAGACCAGAAACAGCACAAGGTATATTTGTAAACTTTAAAGCAGTGCAAAGAACATCAAGAAAGAAAGTACCATTCGGTATAGCTCAAATTGGTAAATCATTTAGAAATGAAATTACTCCGGGTAATTTTACATTTAGAACAAGAGAATTTGAACAAATGGAATTAGAATTTTTCTGTAAGCCTGGAACAGATTTAGAATGGCATAAATATTGGAAAGATTATTGCTGGAACTTTTTACTTAACTTAAATGTTAAGCCAGAAAGTTTAAGAATGAGAGATCATGGAGAAGAAGAATTATCATTCTATTCAAATGCAACGTCTGATATAGAATACTTATTCCCATTTGGTTGGGGTGAACTTTGGGGAATCGCAGATAGAACTGATTATGATTTAAATAAGCACCAAGAACATTCTGGTCAAGATTTAAGTTATTTAGATCAAACAACTAATGAAAAATATATGCCATATGTTATAGAACCATCATTAGGTGCTGATAGAGTTGCGTTAGCATTTTTAGTTGAAGCTTATGATGAAGAAGAATTAGAAGGCGGAGATGTTAGAACAGTAATGCATTTACATCCAGCTTTAGCTCCATTTAAAGCGGCTATATTACCTCTTTCTAAAAAGTTATCAGAAAGAGCGTTAGATATTTATGCAGATTTAAGCAAAAAGTTTAACCTTGATTTTGATGAAACAGGAAGTATAGGAAAGAGATATAGAAGACAAGATGAAATAGGAACACCATATTGTATAACAATTGATTTTGATACTATAGAAGATGAATCGGTTACTATTAGAAATAGAGATACTATGGAACAAGAGAGAGTTAAAATAAGCGAATTAGAAAACTATATTCAAAAAAGTTTGGAATTTTAATTTTAATTAATCTACAACGTTAGGATATTAAAACGTATGGTTCTGAATATATATATTAAATTGCTGATTTAAAAGTGATATTTGATTAAATAGACTGTTTTAAAATAGATATAATATCTATTTTAAAACAGCTATTTTTATATATGAATTAATATTAAAGCAAATAAATGAAATATTTAGTTAAAAAACGAAAGTATGAGCCATTGATTGTAGTTAAATGTGTGGTATTTATAGTATATATTTTAAATATATGCTGCCTTAATATGGAATAAAGCCATCTTAAATGTTATAATTGAACTCAAAAGAAAAGAATATAATAACTTGATTAAAATATAAATAGATAATCTGAAGTGGAGGACAAATATGAAAAGAGATTTTGGTGAATTTAAGAAATTCATATTTAATAAAAAAGTTGGAGTAGTAGGAATTGGAGTAAGCAATATTCCATTAATTAATTTTTTACTAGATTTAGGAGCTAAAGTAACAGCTTTTGACAGAAAGAGTAAAGATGAACTTGGAGATGTGGCAATAGATTTTGATAACAAGGGTGTTAAATTAGAATTAGGGGAAGGGTATTTAGATAACCTTACCGGTTTTGATGTGATATTCAAGACACCTTCTATGAGAATTGATAGTGAAGCATTAATTAAGGTTAAGGAAGAAGGTTCATATATCACTTCTGAAATGGAAGAATTCGTAAGATACACAAAAGGAAAGGTATATGGAATAACAGGTAGTGATGGAAAAACAACAACTACAACTATTATTTCTAAAATATTAGAGGAACAAGGATATAAAACTTGGGTTGGTGGAAATATAGGAACTCCACTGTTTTCACAAATTGAAAATATAAAAGAAGAAGATAGGGTTGTATTAGAATTATCTAGCTTTCAACTTATGACTATGAATGAAGCAATAGATGTTGCAATATGTACTAATTTAGCACCTAATCACTTGGATATGCATAAAGATATGCAAGAATATATAGATGCAAAGAAAAATATATTCTTACATCAAAACAAAGAAGATATTTTAGTGGTAAACAGAGAAAATGAAATTACTTACAATTTTGAAAAAGAAGCAAAAGGTATTGTAAGGGAATTTAGTTCAAAGAGAGAAATCAAGGATGGAGCTTATTATAAAGACGGTGTACTTTATGTTGAAGGCAAAGAGGTATGTAAGAAAGATAATATAGTAATAAAGGGAATGCACAATGTTGAAAATTATCTTGCTGCATTTATAGCTACTAAAGATGATGTGTCTATAGAATCAATGAAGAAAGTTGCAGAAAGCTTTGGCGGTGTTGAACATAGATGTGAATTTATAAGGGAAATAGATGGTGTTAAATATTATAATGATTCCATTGCTTCAAGTCCAACAAGAACTCTAGCTGGACTCAGAGCATTTGATGAAAAAGTTATAATTATAGCTGGAGGATACGATAAACACATACCATTTGAGCCATTAGCTTATGAAGGTTATCCTTATATTAAGGAATTAATACTTATGGGAGCTACTAAAGATAAAATTAAAGCTGTTTTTGATAAATTAGAAAAAGAAAAGGGTGTTAAGGTTAATATTAAGATGGCCGAATCTTTAGAAGAAGCTACAAACATAAGCAAAGAAATAGCAGTAAGTGGAGATATTGTAACATTATCACCTGCTTGTGCTTCATTTGATATGTATCCTAATTTTATGGTGAGAGGAAATAAATTTAAAGAAATAGTAAATAACTTATAAAATATAATGCTTATTGGTAGCTATTATGATTTATAAATTAAAATAATAGAATATTTTAATAATAGTTAATATAAAAGCTATATATGTAGTGTGAAGTTATTTTGTAAGAGTATATAAATAAAAACGGATATCAAAAAAGTAACCATTAATAAAATACTTTTTTGTATCCGTTTTTTATTTATTTATCTATGGATTGATAATTCTTTGTAATAAACACTATTTACATTACTAATTGGACTATAGAATATTCCTTTAGAAGTTAAATGGTATTCATTTATACCTTCGGAAATTTCAGGTTTAAATGTAACTTTGGTATTTGCAATATCAACTGTTAAAGAATATAGAGTGTTGGAATCATCACCATTAATAAAGTATAAAGAATTATTTATAAGTTTCAATTGAGAACCATTCATAGTATATAGTCTTTTTGATGTTAACTTAGAAGGATCAAGTACATATAGATTGTTGTTGTCAGAAGAATTAAAGAAAAGTAATTGCCCTTCATATGGCATAAAACTGTTGGATGCATAATCAGTAAGCTTTTGTTTGTTGGTTCCATCTGTTTTCATTGAATATAATTTTGAATTATCACTTAAGTTCTGATAGATAA
>NC_022571.1:4905000-4927500 GCF_000473995.1 Clostridium saccharobutylicum DSM 13864
ATGATTGTTAACATAAAATCTATACCTTCTTTCTAACAACTTTATTTTCATGATTAATTATCTATTTATTATACTTCTTACAAATTATGTTAATAATAAATATATTATATACTTATTTTTTATTTTATTCTAATTTATTTTTGTTATTTTAAATAGTAGTGAATTTTTTTTTCCCCTATGTTAAACTTGATATATTATTACAAATACGATTGGAGGTAATTGAATGAAAAACAAAGGAGTTTTAACTATAAGTATTCTTCCCTTAATGTGGATTTTATATATTTTATTTGAGTTTTTTACCGGAAGAATTACCGACTCTAAAACTTTTTTCTTTAATATAATACTTATTGTACTTTTCGCATTAGTAGGTTTATGTATTTACAAAATAGGAATTAAGCATGAAAGCGGTTTTAAATTCAACATCTTATTATTCTTATTTTGCTTGCTCCTTCTTATAGATCAAGGAATAAAAATATTAATAAAACTATTATGGTTTAAGAAAGATATTCCTATACTATCTAATCTATTATATTTTAGACCTATAATAAATACTGATGGATCTTGGTTGAATGCAAGATTTGGTACATCCGTTAGTTTTCCACTTCTAATACTTTTGAATGTTATAGCACTCTTTATTTTTATTGAGGTATATAGATATTATTTGCATAAAGGAAATAAAGATTTTTGGGCTGATATGTGTTTTATATTTGTAATATGTGGTGCTCTATGTTCATTAATCGATAAAGTTTTTTATGGCGGTAGTTTAGATTTTATAGGAATTTGTAATCTATTCATTGCTGATATAAAAGATTTATATATTAATCTAGGTATACTCTTCTTTGCACTAACATTATTTAATAATGGATATATGTCTTCTGAAGAAAGTTCCTCATTTAAAGAAGATCTTCAAAGTTTAGCCAAGTTTTTGTTATTTATTAAGAATGATATATTTAACAAACTTAACTCTCTTTAGAATAAAATATCTTCATAAATAAATATAAACCTACTATTAAAATTAACTTGAAATTTTAATAGTAGGTTTATTTATTACTTAAATTTTTAATATGTTGTATTAAAATAGATAAAATCCTTAATCATAAAATAAAAAGAACCTTTACCATAAGCAAAAGTTCTATATATAAATACTAAGCAAGTTTTCAATTAAAATTACTTTTATATAATTGGTGGCTTACCCGGGAATCGAACCCGGGACACCATGATTAAAAGTCATGTGCTCTACCGACTGAGCTAGTAAACCATCTTACCTCGCGACGTCCTACTCTTCCACACAGTCTCCCATGCAGTACCATCGGCGCTATAGACCTTAACTGTCCTGTTCGGAATGGGAAGGAGTGTTACCTCTATGCCATCACCACGAGATATTTATATTTTCCAATTAGATTAAAACCTCAATTAAGATTAATATCGAAATTCATTCAACATCTATTACATTCTAAAACAAATATGTAATAACATCTTGTCGAATATTGGTCTCAACAAGATATTATTATACATACTATTATCTATTATGTCAACACTTATTTAAAAAATAAATTTTATTTTATTTTTTCAGTGTATTCTCTGATTAATTGTACTGATTTTTTAAATTTATCTAATTCATCGTCTGCCATGTGTATTTCCACAACTTCTTTAACTCCATCAGCATTTAAAACTACTGGCACTCCACAAAATATATCATTTTCTCCATATTCACCTTCTAACAAAGTTGAAACTGGTATTATTTTATTTTCATTGTACATTATTGCTTTAATTATTCCTACTGTAGCCGCTGCTATACCATAATAAGTTGTTCCTTTTCTATTGTAAACTTCCCATCCAGCTCTAGCAGTGTCAAGAACTAATTTATCCAAATCCACATTCCCAACCCTTTTTTGATTATCCTTCAATATTTCAAAAAATGATTTTCCACCAACTGTTACATGAGACCATGGAACCATTTGTGAATCACCATGTTCTCCCATTGAATATCCTTGAACACTACGAGGGTCTACATTTAATAAATCCCCTATAAAATTTTTTAATCTAGCAGAATCTATCGCTGTTCCTGTACCTATAACATGACTTTTAGGTAATCCTGATATTTTATATACATGATATGCAATTATATCTACTGGATTTGAAATAACAACAAAATAACCATTAAAGCCACTCTTCATAATTGGATTTACTATAGATTCTACTATCTTAGCCGATAACTCCAATGTATCTAACCTACTTTGACCCGGTTTTGGTGGCGCTCCTGCAGTAATTACAACTATGTCTACATCTGAACATTGATCGTAACTTCCTACAACAACTTTAGTATTTCTGTTTAAATATTCAATACAATGATTTAAATCCATCACTTCTCCAAGTGCTTTTTCCTTATTTATGTCAATCATTAATATTTCATCACAAACACCTTGTGTTATTAAGCTAAATGCTGTACTAGATCCAACTAAGCCTGTTCCTACGATTGCAACTTTACTTTTTTTTAAACTCATATATAGTGCCCCTTTTCTATAATTATTAAAGTTATAAATGATTATTTTAATTGTATTATTTATGCATAAATTTACGTTTCAATTTTTATATTATATATGGAAGTATATCCATACTTCAACTTTATATATAAACTTAATTTATAAATATAATATAAAATAATTAACAATTTTCTTATATTATATACACTTTTTTGTGGATAACTTCTTAAAAGTTGTGAATAATTTTTAAGTTCATTTATTTAAAACATATATATAATAAATTTAATAATCTATAATTAACACTATCAATTATTCATTGAATTTATAATAAATAACTTTTAATAAAAAGAAACATTATTTAGATTTAATTTCAAATATTTATAAAACTATACAAAAAATTAAAGCTACTGAAAATATTTCAGTAGCTTTTAATTTGGTGCGTCATCAGGGATTCGAACCCTGGACACCCTGATTAAGAGTCAGGTGCTCTACCAACTGAGCTAATCACGCATATTTCACCTCGCGACGTCCTACTCTTCCACACAGTCTCCCATGCAGTACCATTGGCGCTATAGACCTTAACTGTCCTGTTCGGAATGGGAAGGAGTGTTACCTCTATGCCATCACCACGAGATTTTGAAAGTTTTGCTCTTTCAAAATTGCACACAGTTCTTAATGTATTACAACTTGATTATATTGGTCAAGCCCTCGACCTATTAGTATCAGTCAGCTAAATACGTTGCCGCACTTACACCTCTGACCTATCAACCTTGTAGTCTTCAAGGGGTCTTACTAGCTTATGCTATGGGAAATCTCATCTTGAGGTGGGCTTCACACTTAGATGCTTTCAGCGTTTATCCCTTCCCGACTTAGCTACCCAGCTATGCTTCTGGCGAAACAACTGGTACACCATAGGTCAGTCCATCCCGGTCCTCTCGTACTAAGGACAGCTCCTCTCAAATTTCCTACGCCCGCGACGGATAGGGACCGAACTGTCTCACGACGTTCTGAACCCAGCTCGCGTGCCGCTTTAATGGGCGAACAGCCCAACCCTTGGGACCTACTTCAGCCCCAGGATGCGACGAGCCGACATCGAGGTGCCAAACCTCCCCGTCGATGTGAACTCTTGGGGGAGATCAGCCTGTTATCCCCGAGGTAGCTTTTATCCGTTGAGCGATGGCCCTCCCACGAGGTACCACCGGATCACTAAGCCCGACTTTCGTCCCTGCTCCACTTGTAGGTGTCGCAGTCAGGCTCCCTTCTGCCTTTGCACTCTTCGAACGATTTCCGACCGTTCTGAGGGAACCTTTGGGCGCCTCCGTTACATTTTAGGAGGCGACCGCCCCAGTCAAACTGCCCACCTAACAATGTCCTGTCACCAGTTTCATGGCATCCAGTTAGAATTTCAATACTATCAGGGTGGTATCCCAACAACGACTCCACTAAGGCTGACGCCCTAGTTTCCCAGTCTCCCACCTATCCTGTACAGACAATACCGAAATTCAATGCTAAGCTACAGTAAAGCTCTACGGGGTCTTTCCGTCCAATCGCGGGTAGCGAGCATCTTCACTCGCACTACAACTTCGCCGGATTTGCAGTTGAGACAGTGCACAAGTCATTACGCCATTCGTGCGGGTCAGAACTTACCTGACAAGGAATTTCGCTACCTTAGGACCGTTATAGTTACGGCCGCCGTTTACTGGGGCTTAAGTTCACACCTTCGCTTACGCTAAGTGTTCCCCTTAACCTTCCAGCACCGGGCAGGCGTCAGCCCCTATACATCAGCTTTCGCTTTAGCAGAGACCTGTGTTTTTGTTAAACAGTTGCTTGTGCCTATTCTCTGCGGCCTGCCGTAAAGCAGGCACCCCTTCTCCCGAAGTTACGGGGTCAATTTGCCTAGTTCCTTAACTGCAATTCTTCCGTCGGCCTTAGGATTCTCTCCTCATCTACCTGTGTCGGTTTGCGGTACGGGCACTACTTCTCTCTCTAGATGCTTTTCTTGGAAGCATGGAATCAGATACTTCGGTTCCGTAGAACCTTCCCCATCACGCCTCAGAATTGTTAGAACGGATTTGCCTATCCTAACTCCCTAAACGCTTAGACTAACATCCAATAGTTAGCACATCCTATCCTTCTCCGTCACACCATCGATAATAACGATTATAGTGGTATTGGAATATCAACCAATTGTCCATCGACTACGCCTTTCGGCCTCGCCTTAGGTCCCGACTAACCCTGAGAAGACAAACTTTACTCAGGAAACCTTAGATATTCGGCCTGTAGGATTCTCACCTACATCTCGCTACTAATGCCAACATTCTCACTCGTAATCAGTCCACCGCTCCTTTCGGTACGACTTCAGCCCGATTACGACGCTCCTCTACCGCTCACAATAAATTGTGAACCCGTAGCTTCGGTGGTAAGTTTGAGCCCCGGACATTTTCGGCGCAGGATCTCTTGACTAGTGAGCTATTACGCACTCTTTTAATGAGTGGCTGCTTCTAAGCCAACATCCTAGTTGTCTTAGAAATCCCACATCCTTTTCCACTTAACTTACACTTTGGGACCTTAGCTGACGATCTGGGCTGTTTCCCTTTTGACCATGGAACTTATCTTTCATAGTCTGACTGCCGGACTGATAGTATATGGCATTCGGAGTTTGATAAGGTTCGGTAAGCGCTATGCCCCCTAGCCTATTCAGTGCTCTACCTCCACTACTCACATTTTCCGACGCTAGCCCTAAAGCTATTTCGAGGAGAACCAGCTATATCCGAGTTCGATTGGAATTTCTCCGCTATCCACAGCTCATCCCATGCTTTTTCAACAGCAACGTGGTTCGGTCCTCCACGAGGTTTTACCCTCGCTTCAACCTGGCCATGGATAGGTCACCCGGTTTCGGGTCTACAGCATGCAACTAGTCGCCCTATTAAGACTCGGTTTCCCTTCGGCTCCGTACCTTAAGTACTTAACCTCGCTACATACCGTAACTCGTTGGCTCGTTCTACAAAAAGCACATCATCACACACATAAGGTGCTTTGATCGGTTGTAGGCACATGGTTTCAGGTTCTATTTCACTCCCCTCCCGGGGTTCTTTTCACCTTTCCCTCACGGTACTGCTTCACTATCGGTCATCAGGTAGTATTTAGCCTTGGGAGGTGGTCCTCCCTGCTTCCCACAAGGTTTCACGTGTCTCGTGGTACTCTGGTGCAGAACTGATTATCATAATTTTCACTTACGGGACTATTACCCCCTGCGGTCCAACTTTCCAGTTGTGTTCAGTTAACCATGATTTCTCGTTATGTTCTGTCCGCAACCCCAGAGATAAATCTCTGGTTTGGGCTCTTTCCTTTTCGCTCGCCGCTACTAAGAAAATCGATTTTTCTTTCTCTTCCTCCAGGTACTTAGATGTTTCAGTTCCCTGGGTTTACCTTCATAAAGCTATGTATTCACTTTATGATACATGGGGTTTCCCATGTGAGTTTCCTCATTCGGAAATCTTCGGATCTCTGACTATGTGCGTCTACCCGAAGCTTATCGCAGCTTATCGCGTCCTTCATCGGCTCCTGATGCCAAGGCATTCACCATGCGCCCTTTGTAGCTTGACCTTTTAAGTTTTGTTAGTACAAAACTGGTTATATTAATCATTCACAAAGAATATATTTCTTGGCTTTGTTGTATTTTATATACATTAATCTATGTGCAATTTTCAAAGAACATACATTCCCTTATTTTTAGGGAAAATTTTTTTGAAAGACATAGTCTTTCAAAATTGAACAGAATATAAGCAACATTTAAGTAATCTGTCGAGTAAGTATTTAAATTTTGATACATAATTGTATCTATACTAGTCAGACATCATGCTGATCTAGATTTCTCCATAGAAAGGAGGTGATCCAGCCGCAGGTTCTCCTACGGCTACCTTGTTACGACTTCACCCCAATCGCTGACCCTACCTTAGGTCGCTGCCTCGCTTACGCGTTAGCTCACGAACTTTGGGTATTGCCAACTCTCATGGTGTGACGGGCGGTGTGTACAAGGCCCGGGAACGTATTCACCGCGACATTCTGATTCGCGATTACTAGCAACTCCAGCTTCATGTAGGCGAGTTTCAGCCTACAATCCGAACTGAGACTGGTTTTAAAGTTTGGCTCCACCTCACGGTTTAGCATCTCTCTGTACCAGCCATTGTAGCACGTGTGTAGCCCTAGACATAAGGGGCATGATGATTTGACGTCATCCCCACCTTCCTCCCGGTTAACCCGGGCAGTCTCGCTAGAGTGCTCAACTTAATGGTAGCAACTAACAATAAGGGTTGCGCTCGTTGCGGGACTTAACCCAACATCTCACGACACGAGCTGACGACAACCATGCACCACCTGTCTTCCTGCCCCGAAGGGCTTCCTCTATTACAGAGTAATTCAGGAGATGTCAAGTCTAGGTAAGGTTCTTCGCGTTGCTTCGAATTAAACCACATGCTCCGCTGCTTGTGCGGGCCCCCGTCAATTCCTTTGAGTTTTAATCTTGCGACCGTACTCCCCAGGCGGAATACTTAATGCGTTAGCGGCGGCACGGAGGTCATGACAACCCCCACACCTAGTATTCATCGTTTACGGCGTGGACTACCAGGGTATCTAATCCTGTTTGCTCCCCACGCTTTCGAGCCTCAGTGTCAGTTACAGTCCAGAAAGTCGCCTTCGCCACTGGTATTCTTCCTAATCTCTACGCATTTCACCGCTACACTAGGAATTCTACTTTCCTCTCCTGCACTCTAGATATCCAGTTTGGAATGCAGCACCCAAGTTAAGCCCGAGTATTTCACATCCCACTTAAATATCCACCTACGCTCCCTTTACGCCCAGTAAATCCGGACAACGCTTGCCACCTACGTATTACCGCGGCTGCTGGCACGTAGTTAGCCGTGGCTTCCTCCTTAGGTACCGTCATTATCGTCCCTAAAGACAGAGCTTTACAATCCGAAGACCGTCATCACTCACGCGGCGTTGCTGCATCAGGGTTTCCCCCATTGTGCAATATTCCCCACTGCTGCCTCCCGTAGGAGTCTGGGCCGTGTCTCAGTCCCAATGTGGCCGATCACCCTCTCAGGTCGGCTACGCATCGTCGCCTTGGTGAGCCGTTACCTCACCAACTAGCTAATGCGACGCGGGTCCATCTCATAGCGGATTGCTCCTTTAATTGCTATATCATGCGATATTACAATCTTATGCGGTATTAATCTTCCTTTCGGAAGGCTATTCCCCTCTATGAGGCAGGTTACCCACGTGTTACTCACCCGTCCGCCGCTAATCCACTTCCGAAGAAGCTTCATCGCTCGACTTGCATGTGTTAAGCACGCCGCCAGCGTTCGTCCTGAGCCAGGATCAAACTCTCAATAAAAAGTTTAATCTTAGCTTACTCAAATAAAAATTGCTGGTTTACTTAAATGTATTTATTATATTCTGTTCAATTTTCAAAGACCATTTTCTTTCACAACTTTCGTTGTTACTTTTTGTTTTTTTCTGTCACCCTCAAGCGACTTACTTAGTATATCACTTGACTTAGAGGCTGTCAACAACTTTTTTCATTTCTTTAAAGCTCTTTTTCAAAGGCCTTTTTGAACTTACTTGAAATTGTTTATGTCTCTTTGCGACGTCTTTTATCTTATCACTTTATACTTATCATGTCAATAGTTTTTGTAATTAAATATTCATAATAAATGATAGTCACATCCTAATCAAAAATCCTTTCGAAATATCTTCTATAAAAATAATAGTCGTACTAATATATTATTTTACCTTCCTCAATAAAAAGTGAGTTAATAAAATACTTAAATTTTAAATTAGAAGCAATACTCCTTTTTAGGTTAAATCAAGAACTATCCAAATATCTGAAATATAAAATAAATCATAACTTAATTATACAATTAATGCAAATTCTTCATAACATATTTCTTATCTATACAAAAATGAGTCACTACAAAACTAACATAATTAGTTTTGTAGTGACTCATTTATAAATTTAATTAAACTTATGCCCTTTTTCTCTTCTTAATAACCAATGGATACATAGCAGAACCAATAAGAGTTTCCCCTTTTCTTATTTCACTACCTTTGTCTGCAATTACATTATCTAATACTGCATCATCGCTAATTTTACTATTTTGCATTATTATACAATCCTTAAGTTTTGTATTCTTACCTATATATACTCTTCTTCCTATTATACAGTTTTCAACACTACCTTCAATTCTACAGCCATTAGCTATTATTGAATTCATAACGTTGCTCTTATCTTCATAATGAGTTGGTGCTTCGTCCTTAGTCTTTGTATAAATAGGTCTTTCTTCATTGAATATTTCCTTACTTATCTTTCTATTTAAAAAGCCAACATTACTATCGTATAAAGCTTTAATTGAATTTATACAATCTAAATGACCTGTAAACTCATACGCACCTACATTTAAATCTTTTAAATTATTATGAATATATTCTTTAACTTTTCTATACATACCAGTACTTATACATTCATTAACAATATTAATAAATAATTCTGTTTTTAATATATACATTTCCATATTAATATTAGCTTTTGGATTCTTTCCTATATTTTCTCCTACACTTATAACATTTCCCGAATCATCTAAATTTAAAACTCCACAATCTCCAAATGCTTCATCTGCATTGTTTACTTTTTTATATATCATTGTAACATCTTTTCCTGTGCTTTTATGGTATTCTAATACATTACTATAATCTATATTACAAATCATATAGCTTGGTGCTAACAATACATATTCTCTTCTACTAACTTTTAGAAATTGAATGTTTTCTGCAAAATTATGAACATCATCAAAAACTGGATCATCATTTCCAAAATTAAAAACTTTTAATCCATCTTTCTTTCTATTTAAATCCCATGGTCTACCATTTGTTAAATGATCTATTAATGATCTTGATTTGTTTTTTGTGAAAATACCTATGCACTCAATGCCTGAATTTGTCATATTAGACAGCACAAAGTCGATAACTCTATATCTAGCTGCAATTGGAACTGACGCAAGAGATCTATTTACAACCAATTCACCCATTCTATTTTCATTTTCATCTAAGTTAATTATACCAATACAATTTTTCATCTTTTTCTCCCCCTTAGCAATTCACTAAACAGCCTTATTGTTTTCTATGACTGTACCCATTTTTACTTCTTCTTTTGCTGCTATGATAGCTATTTCATCGCCTAAAGAAATCTTGCAATCCTTTCTAACAATAGCTCCACTACCAACAATGGCTTTTTCTATAACTACATTATCTCCAATTTTTGCATCTGTCATGATTATTGAATCTCTAATAACTGAATTCTTTCCTACTTGTACCCCCTGGAATAGTATAGAATTTTCAATTTGACCGTTCACAGTACATCCTTCAACTATTAAAGAGTTAGATACTTTCGCATTTTCACCTATATATTGTGCAGGTCTTACTGGATTAACTGAATATATCTTCCAATCCTCATCATGTAAATCTAGCTCATTATCTTCTCTAATCAAATCCATATTAGCTTCCCATAAGCTATCAATAGTTCCAACATCCTTCCAGTATCCCTTAAATGGATATGCAACTAATTTGTTTCCGTCTCCAAGCAATCTTGGAATTATATTCATTCCAAAATCATTCTTCGAAGTTTTATCTAATTCATCTTCTCTCAAATATTTTTTAAGAGTCTTCCAGTTAAATATATATATACCCATAGATGCTAAATTGTTTTTAGGAGTTTTAGGTTTCTCTTCAAATTCATATATTGATAAATCATCTCTAGTATTCATTATTCCAAAACGAGATGCTTCATCCATTGAAACTTCTATTACTGCAATAGTTGCTTCTGCATTTTTTTCTTTATGGAAATCTAACATCTTTGTATAATCCATCTTATATATATGGTCACCCGATAAAACCAAAAGATATTCAGGATCATATCTATCAACAAATTCTATATTTTGATAAATAGCATTTGCTGTTCCTTTATACCATTCTCCACCCTTTTCTTCTTGATATGGAGGTAATATACTTACTCCACCTTTACTTCTATCTAAATCCCAAGCTTCACCTATACCAATATGTGCATTTAATTCTAGTGGTTTGTATTGAGTTAATACCCCTACTGTATATATTCCAGAATTTGAACAATTGCTTAAAGGAAAATCTATGATTCTATATTTTCCTCCAAATGGTACTGCTGGTTTTGCTAATTTCTTTGTTAATACCCCTAATCTTGATCCTTGTCCTCCAGCTAATATCATAGCTACGATTTCATTTTTACCCATAATGTTATCTCCTCTCATATGTTATTACTCTCATTTAGATAAAACTTTGAATATTATTATTTATATATTTCAATAGTATGCTTAACATATTGTTTTTATGTTAATACGCTATAACATACAATATTTTCATCATTTACATATTAATCAAACTTTTCGTAATATTTTAAAATCATTTGGAAAAATAGTTATGACACTGTTACTTCCTATAAACTTATATTTTTCAATAGGATTAAATAAATTTATATACGTTCCATTTAGATTAATATCATTAAAAACTTTTGATTTATTTGAAACATTAACTAAAACTATAACTTTCTCATTTTCATAATTTCTTTCAAATGCAAATACATCTAATTGTGTTTCAAAAATCGTTAAGTCTCCTTTTTTTAAAGAATTTTCCTTATTTCTTATATCTATTATCCTTCTATAGAACTCTACAAGTTCTTCATTTTCATTTCCCCATGGAAAACTCTTTCTATTATTAGGTTCCTTTCCACCTTTTAGACCAGCCTCATCACCATAATATAATAAAGGTACTCCTGGTAATGCAAATTGAATAACAACCATTAATTTTAACAATACTAAATTTCCATCTAGCACAGTTAAAATTCTTTCTGTTTCTCCTGTACCTATAATATTTATATTTCCGTAAAATATTTCTCTTGGATAATTCTCATATAAAGACATTATCTTTCTCTTAAATTTATTTGATTTTATATAACCCTTAATAAAATTTATTAAACTCTCTCTTAATGGATAATTTGTAGCAGCATGTATTTCTTTTCCCATTAAATATTTTCTTCTTTTAGAGTAGCTTACTTTATTAGAAGCATCATCCCAAACGTCTCCTAAAAGTACAGTATTATTACTAATATTCTGTATCCTTTTTCTTATCAATTCTATAAATTCATCTGGGAGTTCATCTATAACATTTAACTTCCAGCCGCTAGCTCCAAGTTCCATCCACTTTTGTATAACAGAATTTTCACTACTTATAATATAATCTATATACTCTTCATTCATTACATTTACATTAGGTCTTTCTTCTATCCCCCACCATGATTCATACTGACATGGATACCTAGAAAATTTATACCAATCATGATATTTAGAATTAGGTGATTGATATGCACCAATGCTATTGTAATTGCCAAGTTTATTAAAATATTTACTATCAGAACTAGTATAACTAAATACAACATCTAAAATTATCTTTATGCCTTTACTTTCTGCTATTTTACATAATTCTTGAAACTCATCCTCTGTGCCAAACATCTCATCTATAACTTTAAAATCTCCTGCATCATATTTATGACAGCTAGAGGATTTAAATATAGGACTTAATTGTATTATGCTTATTCCTAGAGATTGTATATACTCTAGTTTTTTTATTATGCCTTTTAAATTTCCACCATAAAAATCCCATCTTATAATTCTCCCTGTCATATCTTTTATATACATAGGAGTATCAGACCATCTTCCATATATGAAGGAATTTTTCTTTGGAGAATTTACACTCTTATCATCATTTCCATTATAGAATCTATCTACAAATACTTGGTATATTACTCCTTCTTTATACCACTCAGGTATATTCGATCTTTCATATATTGTTATTTGATACGGAACAGGATTATAGTTATATATCTGACCAATTCCACCTAATCGTTCATCATTGTTGCCATAATACAGCCTATCATATCCATCTATTAAAATAAAATAATACTCTAACATTCCCCAAGCATCAGATGTATCAATTTCTACAGAATATTTAAATTCGCCATTGTTTAAATACTCTTTTTCCATTCCTATATTTAATCTAGTACCATCAAACTGTATTAATTCTATTGCTACTATCAATTCTTTATCTATATTGATTGATAGCTTAACCTTTTGACCAACTTCTACTGCTCCAAAAGGTTTTCTGAATTTTAGGTTTTGTGAGTCATGTACTACCTGTATACCGTTCATTAAATTAATCCTCCTATAGATTCTTATAAATTACCTGTGATCCCCAAATCCCTGTTGCATATTCCTGAATTGTTCTGTCAGATGAGAATATCCCTGAATGTGCAATATTAACTCCACACATTTTTTGCCATTTATTACCATCTCTATAAAGAGTATCAACCTTATCCTGAGCCTTTAAATACGAATCAAAATCTTTTAAAACGAAAAATTCATCATTATAAGTTATCAGATTTTCATAAATGCTTTTAAACTTATTTTTGTCATTGTGATATTTTCCATTTACTAAATCATCAATTATTCTTTTTACTCTTTGATCACTATTATATATATCAACAGATTTATATCCTCCATTTTGATAATAGCTAAGCACTTCATCTGCAGTTAATCCGAAAATCACTATATTATCATCTGTAACTTCATCTTTTATTTCAATATTAGCTCCATCCAATGTAGCTACTGTTATAGCGCCATTCATCATAAATTTCATATTTGAGGTTCCTGAAGCTTCCTTAGTAGTTGTGGAAATTTGTTCGCTTACATCTGTTCCTGGAATTATTTGCTCTGCTAATGAAACTCTATAATTTTGCATAAATACTACTTTTATCTTATCATTCACTCTAGAGTCATTATTTATTTTTCTTGCTACACAATTAATTAATTCAATAGTATTCTTAGCTAAATAATAACCTGGTGCAGCTTTTCCCCCAAATATAAATGTTCTAGGCACAATATCATAATTGGGATTATCAATTAATTTATTATATAAATCCATTATTCTTAAACAATTTAGTATTTGCCTCTTATAAGCATGTATTCTCTTAACCTGAACATCAAATATTGAATTAGGATCTACTCTTATATTATCATTCTTCAATATAGTGCTGGCTAGTCTTTCTTTATTAAATTTCTTTATCTTTCCTAATTGCTCTAAGACAACTTCATTATACAAATGATTTTCAAAACTTTTTAAATCGATTGGATGCCTTATAAAGCTATCACCAATTGTATCCTTTAATAATTTTGTAAGTTCAGGATTACTCTTTAAAAGCCATCTTCTATGAGTAATTCCATTTGTTTTATTATTAAATTTATTAGGATATAAATAATAAAAATCACTCATTTCTTTTTTCTTTAATATTTCAGTATGAAGCTTTGCTACTCCATTTACGCTATGACTTCCAACAACTGCCAAATGAGCCATTTTTATTTTTCCATCTGAAATTATAGACATCCTAGATATTTTATCCCAGTTACCTGGATACTTGTTCCAAAGCTCCTTACAATATCTTTCATTTATTTCTTGAACTATCATATATATTCTTGGAAGTAACTTCTGAAACATATCAACTGACCATTTTTCTAGTGCCTCTGCTAAAATTGTATGATTTGTATAAGATATCGTATTAGTAGTTATTCTCCATGCTGTATTCCATTCCAAGTTTTCTTCATCTACTAGAATTCTCATTAATTCTGGTATAGCTAAAGTAGGATGAGTATCATTAATATGAATTGCCACCTTTTCATCTAATAATTCAATATTTCCTCCATGTTTTTTAAAGTGTCTTATAATACTTTGAACACCAGCAGAAACAAAGAAATATTGTTGTTTTAATCTAAGCATTTTTCCTTCATAAAATGAATCCTCTGGATACAATACTTGAGAAATTGACTCAACAGAATTTTTATATTTTATAGCTTGAAGAAAATCACCTCTATTAAATGATGAAAAATCAAACTCATTTGAAACAGCTTCTGCACTCCATAGCCTAAGTGTATTCGCGATCTCATTTTCATATCCCACAATTGGAGTATCATACGGAACAGCTAACACTGGTTCAAAATTCACATGAGTAAACTTTAAGTTTCCATCAACTTCACTTACATTTATTTCTCCACCAAATCTAACAATTTCAGCTTTTTCAGCTTTCCTCTTCTCCCATACATTACCTTCCTTTAACCAAGCATCAGATACCTCAACTTGTTTACCATCAATAATTTTTTGTTCAAAGAATCCGTATTTATATCTTATTCCACATCCGTTTCCTGGGATATCAAGTGAAGCCATTGAATCTAAGAAACAAGCTGCAAGTCTTCCAAGACCTCCATTACCTAACCCTTGATCCTGTTCCAAGTTTTCTAAATCTTCCAATTTTATATTCAAATCTAATAGTGCTTCTCTACAAATATCCCTTATTCCTAAATTTAATAATGCATCTCCTAATAATCTTCCTAATAAAAATTCCATAGAAAAATAATAAACTTGTTTCTCTCCAGTTTTATTATATTTCTTATTAGTCTTCAACCATATTCTAGTAACATAATCTCTTACTAAACTTCCTAATGCTTCATACTTTTGTTGATTGTTGCCCTCTTTTAACTCAACTCCATGCATTTCCAAAAACTTATTAACATAAGCCTTTTTAAATGACTTTTTATCCATTTCAAGCATTAATGTCCCTCCCCATTTTTGCTACTAATATTGATGTGTCAATTCCCTATACATATCTAAATATATTTGAGCTGACCTATTCCAACTATTATCAGAATTCATCGCATGTTCAATAAGGTTGTTCCATCGTTTTTTATCTTGATATATCCACAATGCATATTGCAATATATTGTATAACTCATCGGCATTGTAATTTGTAAAACTAAATCCATTGCCTTCCCAAGTATACTCATTATATGCTGTGACTGTATCTTTTAATCCACCAGTTTCTCTTACAATAGGAATAGATCCATATCTCAACGCTATCAATTGTCCAAGTCCACATGGTTCAAAAAGTGAAGGCATTAAAAACATATCAGATGCTGCATAAATCTTATTTGCTAAAGCATTATCAAATCTAATATTCGCAGATACTTTATTTCCATATTTATAGTCTAGCCATTTAAAATGATCCTCATAATGACTATCTCCAGTACCTAATATAACTAACTGAACATTTTGTTGTAATAATCTATCTGAAATATCTACTAACAAATCAAGTCCTTTTTGATGTGTTAATCTTGTTACCATAGCTATCATTGGAATATTTTCATCAACAGCTAAACCCAATTCTTGTTGCAAACTAGTTTTATTCACAACTTTATTTTTAATTGAGTTTACATCATAATTTTTATATATAAACCTATCTGTTTTAGGATTAAATTCATCATAATCTATTCCATTAACAATTCCTCTTAATGCATATGATCTATCCCTTAGAACACCGTCTAACCTTTGACCATACTCTGATGTTTGTATCTCTGCTGCATAAGAATTACTTACAGTAGTTATTATATCTGAATAATATAATCCCCCTTTCATAAAGCTTACACCTTCATCAAATTTCAAACATGTATTATCATAAAGTTCCATATCAAAATCAAATAATTCAGGTAATATTGTTGGATCAAAAATTCCTTGAAATGCTATATTATGAATTGAATATACACATTTCATATTCCAATAGAACATATCATTTCTCTTATATTGAAATTTTAGTAATACTGGAAGCATTCCTGTCTGCCAATCATTACAATGAATCAAATCTGGCTGCCAATCTACTTGTTTTAGCATATCAAGCACTGCTCTATCAAAAAATGCAAACCTTTCTCCATCATCATAAAATCCATATATTTCATCTCTATTAAAGTATCTCTCATTATCCAAAACATAATAAGTTACTCCATTATAGAAACATTCCCATACTCCACAGAATTGATCTCTCCATCCAACTTTAACATTAAACCATTTATTAAATCTTAGTTTATCTTTTACTTCCCAATTTAGTTCCTTATACTTTGGTATCACTACTCTTATATCTACACCTTTTTGTGCAAGTGCTTTTGGTAATGCTCCTGCAACATCTCCAAGTCCACCACTTTTAATAAATGGACTTGCCTCTGATGCTACAAATAAAACTCTCATTTTCTTATCCCCCTTAACCTAGTTAACTAATATATCCATAATTCTATGAATTACCAAGCAATTCACAATACTTATAGATTTATTCATCAATTTTTAGTTCATCAAATTCTTTTTCATTTTCAATCTCTTTTATTTTTAATATTAAAGTAGCCATTGGTGGTACTTTTATCTTTAAAGAATATGGTTGATTTTGGAATCCCTCTTTTTCAGCCACTAACTCAGTTCCCATTACTTGACCTGAGCCACCATATTTACTATCATCAGTATTAAACAATTCTTCATAAGTTCCTAAGAATGGAACTCCGATTTGATAATCATAATAAACTGTAGAAGTAAAGTTTATTATAAAAATTAATGTATCATCATCATTTCTACTTCTTCTAGCAAATATAAGTACACTTTGTTCACTGTTATCAGCCTCAATCCAATTAAATCCTTTATAATCATGATCAAGTTCCCAAAATGCTTTATTATTAAGATACAAATGATTTAAATCTTTGAAAAATAATTGTGTTTGCTTATGAATTTCTAATTCATTAATTAAATTCCATTGCAATGATTCGTATTCTCTCCACTCTATTCTTTGTGCAAATTCATTCCCCATAAATAGTAACTTTTTGCCTGGATGTCCCATCATATATCCTATGAATGTACGAAGCCCTGCAAACTTGTTCCATTCATCTCCCCACATTTTTTCCACTAATGATTTTTTTCCATGAACTACTTCATCATGTGAAAGAGGCAACACATAATTTTCAGCATAATTATACATCATTGCAAATGTTATATTTCTATGATTATCTTTTCTATATTTAGGATCTATTTCAATATATTCTAACGTATCATTCATCCATCCCATATTCCATTTTAGATTAAAACCTAATCCATCATGAACAGGTGGCTTAGTTACATTAGGCCATGATGTTGACTCTTCAGCGATCATAAGTGCTGTAGGATACTCTGCAAAAACAGCTGCATTTAATTCTTTTAAGAATTCTATAGCTTCTAGGCTTCCGTTTCCACCATATTTATTTGGTACCCATTCACCTTGTTTCCTACTATAATCTAAATATAAGATACTTGATACAGCATCCACTCTTAATCCATCAACGTGAAATTCCCTAAACCAATATAGCGCATTTGATATTAAATAACTTTTAACTTCACATCTACCTAAATCAAAATTGCAAGTTCCCCAACCTTTATTTTCAGCTCTCCATTCTTCTTGATATTCATAAGTTGCACTACCATCAAATTTATATAAACCATGTGCATCTTTACAAAAATGTCCTGGTGCCCAATCCATTATTACGCCTATATTAGCTTCATGTAATTTATCTACTAATATTTTAAGACCTTCAAGTTTTCCATATCTACTTGTTGGTGAATAATATCCTGTTCCTTGATATCCCCAAGATGCATCTAATGGATGTTCAACTAATGGCATAATTTCTACATGAGTATATCCCATTTCTTTTAAATATCCAGGTAATTCCTCACTAATTTCTTCATAAGTAAGAAATCCACCTTCATTATTTGTTTTCCAAGATCCTAAGTGCATTTCATAAATATTTAAAGGTTGTTCAAGAACATTTGCTTTGTTTCTTTTATCTACCCATGATTTATCATTCCACTTATAATTTTCCGGTTCATATATTATTGAAGCATTTCCAGGTCTTAATTCAGTGCAGATTGCATATGGATCTGCTTTATATTCACCCATTTGACCATCTTGTCCAACTATGCAGTATTTATATTTATCTCCTTGTTTAGCTCTAGTAAAAAATCCATTCCACAATCCATTCTCTGTTATTTTCTCAAGTTTATATTCATCTCGTACCTCAAATTCATTAAAGTCTCCAACAACATATACTTCCATAGCATTAGGTGCCCATGTAGCAAATTGCACGCCTTTATGTTTATTTTCAGTTTTAACATGGGATCCTAATATATTATATGATTCATAATTATTTCCTTTATGAAATAAATATGTGTTAAAATTAGTCAAATCTGTCTTATCCACTTGTTTCGCAACGTTGTCAAATTTATTTTTTATTTGTTCAGTTTTAACTTGTAGACTATCCTTTGCTATAACTTTAGTTTTATCTTTACTTGATTCTGATTTTTTTGAACTACTAGTAGTTGATTTATTTTTTCTACTCCTAGTGGTTGTTTTAGTTGCAACTGATTTAGTTGTTTTGGTTGAAGATTTTGAAGTTGTTTTCCTTGTAGCTTTAGTTTTAGATGCAACAGCTTTATTATCTTTTTCATTCTCTGTTCCATCCACTGTTTTATCTATATCTAAAGTTATTACATCTTTGGGTTCTATTTTTTCCTGTGATTTACTTGATTTTCTTGTGGACTTTGCTTTTGCAATAGTCGAAGTACCTTTTTTAGCAATTTTTTTCTTTTCTTGTTCTATTGCCTTATTCGTATTGTCTTCAACTCCTATACTTTCTTCTATATTGACGTTATTGCTTTTATTAGGTTTATCTTGCATTCACTCTTACCCCCATCCATATTTGTATCCCTCTCATAATTTTTTAATATCATCTGCTTTCTACTGGAAAAATTTTTACTAATTTTTATCCCTCTATATATATTACCAAATTTTGTAGTACATTTCACTTATTTTTCTATATTTTATATTTTTTTTATTAGTCAACTTTATTTTTAAATATATTATATTATATTTTTGTAATAAAAGTATAATATATACAAATTATCATATTTACTACATATAGTATGTATTAATATAGACTTTAATATATCTATAATTAGTACTTAAAATTCCACTGAATACTAATTATATCACAAAAAATTGATAAAATGTAATATTTATGAAATTATTTCCGAAAAAATTATATCTATTCTAATTATTAAAGAAATTTAACCTAAAAAAAAACGATAGTTATTATAACTATCGTTTATGCTTACCTCGCGACGTCCTACTCTTCCACACAGTCTCCCATGCAGTACCATCGGCGCTATAGACCTTAACTGTCCTGTTCGGAATGGGAAGGAGTGTTACCTCTATGCCATCACCACGAGATTTTGAAAGTTTTGCTCTTTCAAAATTGCACACAGTTCTTAATGTATTACAACTTGATTATATTGGTCAAGCCCTCGACCTATTAGTATCAGTCAGCTAAATACGTTGCCGCACTTACACCTCTGACCTATCAACCTTGTAGTCTTCAAGGGGTCTTACTAGCTTATGCTATGGGAAATCTCATCTTGAGGTGGGCTTCACACTTAGATGCTTTCAGCGTTTATCCCTTCCCGACTTAGCTACCCAGCTATGCTTCTGGCGAAACAACTGGTACACCATAGGTCAGTCCATCCCGGTCCTCTCGTACTAAGGACAGCTCCTCTCAAATTTCCTACGCCCGCGACGGATAGGGACCGAACTGTCTCACGACGTTCTGAACCCAGCTCGCGTGCCGCTTTAATGGGCGAACAGCCCAACCCTTGGGACCTACTTCAGCCCCAGGATGCGACGAGCCGACATCGAGGTGCCAAACCTCCCCGTCGATGTGAACTCTTGGGGGAGATCAGCCTGTTATCCCCGAGGTAGCTTTTATCCGTTGAGCGATGGCCCTCCCACGAGGTACCACCGGATCACTAAGCCCGACTTTCGTCCCTGCTCCACTTGTAGGTGTCGCAGTCAGGCTCCCTTCTGCCTTTGCACTCTTCGAACGATTTCCGACCGTTCTGAGGGAACCTTTGGGCGCCTCCGTTACATTTTAGGAGGCGACCGCCCCAGTCAAACTGCCCACCTAACAATGTCCTGTCACCAGTTTCATGGCATCCAGTTAGAATTTCAATACTATCAGGGTGGTATCCCAACAACGACTCCACTAAGGCTGACGCCCTAGTTTCCCAGTCTCCCACCTATCCTGTACAGACAATACCGAAATTCAATGCTAAGCTACAGTAAAGCTCTACGGGGTCTTTCCGTCCAATCGCGGGTAGCGAGCATCTTCACTCGCACTACAACTTCGCCGGATTTGCAGTTGAGACAGTGCACAAGTCATTACGCCATTCGTGCGGGTCAGAACTTACCTGACAAGGAATTTCGCTACCTTAGGACCGTTATAGTTACGGCCGCCGTTTACTGGGGCTTAAGTTCACACCTTCGCTTGCGCTAAGTGTTCCCCTTAACCTTCCAGCACCGGGCAGGCGTCAGCCCCTATACATCAGCTTTCGCTTTAGCAGAGACCTGTGTTTTTGTTAAACAGTTGCTTGTGCCTATTCTCTGCGGCCTGCCGTAAAGCAGGCACCCCTTCTCCCGAAGTTACGGGGTCAATTTGCCTAGTTCCTTAACTGCAATTCTTCCGTCGGCCTTAGGATTCTCTCCTCATCTACCTGTGTCGGTTTGCGGTACGGGCACTACTTCTCTCTCTAGATGCTTTTCTTGGAAGCATGGAATCAGATACTTCGGTTCCGTGGAACCTTCCCCATCACGCCTCAGAATTGTTAGAACGGATTTGCCTATCCTAACTCCCTAAACGCTTAGACTAACATCCAATAGTTAGCACATCCTATCCTTCTCCGTCACACCATCGATAATAACGATTATAGTGGTATTGGAATATCAACCAATTGTCCATCGACTACGCCTTTCGGCCTCGCCTTAGGTCCCGACTAACCCTGAGAAGACAAACTTTACTCAGGAAACCTTAGATATTCGGCCTGTAGGATTCTCACCTACATCTCGCTACTAATGCCAACATTCTCACTCGTAATCAGTCCACCGCTCCTTTCGGTACGACTTCAGCCCGATTACGACGCTCCTCTACCGCTCACAATAAATTGTGAACCCGTAGCTTCGGTGGTAAGTTTGAGCCCCGGACATTTTCGGCGCAGGATCTCTTGACTAGTGAGCTATTACGCACTCTTTTAATGAGTGGCTGCTTCTAAGCCAACATCCTAGTTGTCTTAGAAATCCCACATCCTTTTCCACTTAACTTACACTTTGGGACCTTAGCTGACGATCTGGGCTGTTTCCCTTTTGACCATGGAACTTATCTTTCATAGTCTGACTGCCGGACTGATAGTATATGGCATTCGGAGTTTGATAAGGTTCGGTAAGCGCTATGCCCCCTAGCCTATTCAGTGCTCTACCTCCACTACTCACATTTTCCGACGCTAGCCCTAAAGCTATTTCGAGGAGAACCAGCTATATCCGAGTTCGATTGGAATTTCTCCGCTATCCACAGCTCATCCCATGCTTTTTCAACAGCAACGTGGTTCGGTCCTCCACGAGGTTTTACCCTCGCTTCAACCTGGCCATGGATAGGTCACCCGGTTTCGGGTCTACAGCATGCAACTAGTCGCCCTATTAAGACTCGGTTTCCCTTCGGCTCCGTACCTTAAGTACTTAACCTCGCTACATACCGTAACTCGTTGGCTCGTTCTACAAAAAGCACATCATCACACACATAAGGTGCTTTGATCGGTTGTAGGCACATGGTTTCAGGTTCTATTTCACTCCCCTCCCGGGGTTCTTTTCACCTTTCCCTCACGGTACTGCTTCACTATCGGTCATCAGGTAGTATTTAGCCTTGGGAGGTGGTCCTCCCTGCTTCCCACAAGGTTTCACGTGTCTCGTGGTACTCTGGTGCAGAACTGATTATCATAATTTTCACTTACGGGACTATTACCCCCTGCGGTCCAACTTTCCAGTTGTGTTCGGTTAACTATGATTTCTCGTTATGTTCTGTCCGCAACCCCAGAGATAAATCTCTGGTTTGGGCTCTTTCCTTTTCGCTCGCCGCTACTAAGAAAATCGATTTTTCTTTCTCTTCCTCCA
>NC_022571.1:4930000-5035000 GCF_000473995.1 Clostridium saccharobutylicum DSM 13864
CTATATTTGTCTATATTAAACAAAGATGACTTTAATCTTCACTATTAAATATTAACAATCAAACTTTCTTTAATAAACAAAACTATATATAAACTATATAAATTCAATATCGCATAATATAGTTTATATGTGTAAATTAATATTTTTTTGATAGTGATAAACTTGTATAAATTTATTGACACTTAAATATACTAACTATATAATTAACTTACACGTGTTACTGTTAAATCAGGCATAAGTTTAAAAAAACTTATGCCTTTTTTATATATTTTTATATATTTTGCCTTATATTTTTTGTAAGGTTAGCAAAACTATAAATATTATATATAATGAAAGGATGTGAATAATCCTGTATATCAGGATTTAACTATGTTTGGATTTTTTAAAAAGAAAAAACAAGATGAAACAACAAACAATTCTACAAATACTACATTTAAATTAGTAGCTCCTATCTCTGGAAAATCAATGCCATTATCTGAGGTTCCAGATCCTGTATTCGCTCAAAAAATGGCTGGTGATGGAATTGCAATTAATCCTACTGGCGATGTTGCTGTTGCCCCAGCTGATGGTGAATTAACTTTAGTATTTAATACAAAACATGCTTTTGCATTAACATTAGAAAACGGAGCAGAACTTCTAGTTCACATTGGTCTTGAGACTGTTTCTTTAAATGGAGAAGGTTTTGAACAATTAGTAGAACAAGGAACTAAGGTTAAAGCTGGAACTCCTATAATAAAGTTTGATAAGGAATTTATTAAAGCAAAAGGACTTCCTTTAGTCACACCTGTTTTAATAACAAATGCAGATGAATTAACTTCTATAGAAACACTTGAAAACATTGATACAATTGCTGGTGAAACTACAGTAGTTACATATACACGCTAATAAACAATTAATATATTATAATGATAAAAGATCAGTATATTAAAATATGCTGATCTTTTATCATTCTTAAATATATATAATCTTTTCCGCTACTAAATAAATAATAGTACAAATCAGACTTTACTATAAACATATTTATTAAGTTTTTTGCAATACCAATTATATGCAACAACTTTCACATCAGATTTGTTACACATAATTGCACACAAAAATAAAGATAGAGCCCAATAATATGGACTCCATCTTCACTTGTAGGATATTATATATTTTAAAATTTAAAGTATATAACTGTATTTATTAATCGTTTCCTAATATATTATTAATTGCATTCTTGTATCCATCAGCTTTAGCTCCAAATATAGCTTGAATTCCATTACCAACTTCAACAACTCCAGCAGCACCTAATGCTTTTAATTCTCCTTTATTTACTTTTGACTTATCTTTAACTTCAACTCTAAGTCTTGTTATACAAGCATCAACACTTACGATATTTCCTTCTCCACCTAATGCTTCTAATACTGCTGGTGCTTTTTCAGCAATTTCACCTTTCGCTCCACCAGCTTTACTTGTAGAATCTGACCCTTTTCCTTGTCTTTCTTGGAAGTCTGCTTTTGTATATAACTTAGTTTCTCCTTCATTTTCATCTCTACCAGGAGTCTTTAAGTTGAATTTTACAATCATAAATGTAAATAAGAAATAGTAAATTACTGCATATACTAAACCAACTAATATAACTATAAACCATCTAGTTGGAACTCCTGCACCTGCTGGAAGTAATCCAAATAAACTAAAGTCAATTAATCCACCTGAGAATGTCATTCCTATAAATACATGGAATATATCCATTAACATGAATGATAAACCTGCTAATAAACAGTGAACACCATATAATACTGGAGCAACAAATATAAATGTAAATTCTATTGGTTCTGTAATACCTGTTAATAATGAAGTAATACCTGCTGCTAATAACAATGAACCAACTTCTTTTCTCTTACTTGGTGCTGCTGCTCTATACATAGCAAACGCTGCTGCTGGTAATCCAAACATCATGAATGGGAATTTACCTGCCATGAATCTTGTAGTTCCTCCAACTATTGTTGACATTGTATCTGATGATGCACCTACTAAATCACCCATGCTTGATAATTGAGCAAAATATGCTGTATTTGCACCTGCAACTGTCTTCCAAGTTCCATCTACTAAGATTTGACCATTAACAAATGATCCAAACCAGAATGGAGTATAAAATACATGGTGTAATCCAAATGGAATTAAAGATCTTTCAATAACTCCGAATAAGAATGTTCCGAATGGACCTGACTCTCTAACCAAAGTAGCTATAACACCAATACCACTTTGAACAATTGGCCATACAAATGCTAGTAATGCTCCTACAAATGCCATAGTAATTGCTGTTATTATTGGAACAAATCTTGAACCTGAGAAGAAACCGATTACTTGTGGTAATTGAATTTCATGGAATCTGTCATGTAATAAAGCTGTTATAATACCTGTAATAATACCTCCGAATACTGACATATTTAATGTGAATATTCCAAGATTAGTTGTAACATATGTACCAAAATCTCCAACACTGCCTGGCTTAAGTACTCCAAGTTGAGTGGTTCCTAAACCAAGTAATGTTGAAATAACTTGATTCATTACTATAAAACCAAATACTGATGCTAATGCTGCTGTTCCTTTATCCTTTTTAGCAAGACCTACTGCAACACCTACTGCAAATAAAATTGGTAAGTTTCCAAATATAATATCTCCAATATTTTTCATTATTGTTAATACTGCAGTAACAAATGGAATTGTAACAAATGCAATAAGTGGTTGATAAATTGCTGGTGGGTTATTTAATCCTGAAATTCCAAGTAATGCGCCACCTACACCTAATAATATACCTGCTATAGGTAATGCTGCTATTGGTAGCATTATTGCTTTACCTATTCTTTGTAAATATTGTAGCATAAATAATTCCTCCTAATGTTCTTTAATAATTTTATATAAATATGTTTTGTAATATTAATTTATTTTATTCTTATTAAGCTGGCCAGCTTTAAAAAATTAAAATCAAAAGACCTAAAGTTAACAACAAAAAAAGACTTAAATATAATTTTTAAAATTTATTTGTACTAAACTAAGATCAATAAATTTCTTTCATTATATTAAGTCTTGCCTGCATAACCAGTGACACCTTAAATTATTTCATTTTGCTGTTTACTATATTAGTATATTAACATAAGATTTTTTTCTTGTAAAGGTTTTAAGTAAATGTTTTCTTATTGTATTTTTTTACATAGTTTGAATCTTTCAATATGTATGGTCAAAAATGCCACCTCATCCTTAGTAACTTTCACATTCAGTTCTCTTTCTATAATTCTACCGATTTCTTCTGCAATTGAATACGTCTCTTTATAAGTCTTTTTAATCATTTTAGATAAATCATTATGAGCAGGTGCATTAACCATTATTCTTTGAATTGCAAATTTAATGTGAGTACAAAATCTTGCATAATCCAAAGAATTTCTATCTATGTGTATATCTAGTCGTTGCTCAACAAATTTAACTATTATATTACTTAAATTTGTATTTTTAATTGTATTGGATAGTTTTCCATCATTTATAGATGAATGTATATGTAATGCTATAAAACCAACTTCTCCTTCAGGAATTTTTACATTTGAATACTTCTCTATTTTCAAAGCTATAAGTTTAGCCAATGAAAATTCCTTAGGATATAAAGTTTTCGTTTCAATCAAAAATGGATTTTCGATTTCTTCTTTGCTTTTTAACCTCTCAATTGCAAATGATAAATGATCAATTAATGCAATATGTATTCTTTCATTCAATTCAGTCTCTAACTGTTTAGATACATCATAAATAGCTTCCTCACAAACAGCAAGAAATCTTTCATCAAATTTTCCGACCAGCTCATTTAAATTAGCTCTATTTTCATCATTTTCTATAGCGAATACTTTATCAATTTTTGTATTCTTTGGAATTACATCTCCGCTTTTTTTTCCAAAACCTATACCCTTAGCAAAAAGTATTTTTTCTTTCTCCTTTGAATTTACCAATACAATATTGTTATTAAATACCTTTAATACAATTTCATCATTATTAAGTACAGTATCCATAATATCGTTTCCCTTCAAATTATATTTTCTTTTGTTAATCCTCTTTTACGCATATTTTAAAAAATAACAATTTCATCTACCAAACTTATATCAAATCATACTCAGTCAGCCAATTGCCATAATAAGCTCGCTATGAAATACCTACACTTCCTTACCTTATGAAAAATAATCATAGCTTTTGGACTTGTTATTTTCTCTCATATGTCTAAATTAATCTAAAGTTATATTTAAAATTAAACAATTATTCTTTTATAATACAATATGTTGCATGATCCTTCCATTTACCATTAATCAAAAGATATTGTTCATTTATCCCAACTAATTTAAATCCGCATGATGTTAAAACATGTCTTGATCTTTTATTATCTATTAATGCTGATGCTTCTATTCTATGAAGTTCACATTCATTAAATGCATAATCAATAAAAAGTTTTACACTTTCCTTAATATATCCTTTACCTTGTTCATCCTTATCTATAGAATACCCTAAAACTCCACTTTTTAATGAACCATATACAATACTTGATAGTTTCATTTTTCCTATTAACCTATCTTCCTTAAAAATGCCAAGCTCTATATTAGTTCCATTTAAAAATTGTCTATAACTTTCATTTAAAAGGTTTTGCTGAGCTTCTAACGTATAAAAGCTATTATCTCTGTCAGGTTCAAAAGGAGCTAAATGATTTTTATTCTTTTTATAATATTCTAATAATTTTTCTGCATCTCCAGGTGTAAGATTTTTAAGTACAACATTTTTTCCGTTTAATTGTATTATTGAGTATCTTCCTAATTGATTATATTCTTTTCTAGTTATTCCAAAAGATAATTCATCTAAATATTCACCTTTGAAATATTCATTTTCAGAAAGTATTCCCTGTAACGTGAATCCCAAATCCAAAAATGCATTTATATTTACATTTTCAAAAACTTTGATATTAATTTTAAAAATGCTAACATTTTTAAATACAGTTTTTAAAATAATATTTAGCGCATCCTTTAATAAATTGTAATTGTAATCTCTATAAAATTTAAGATCTATATCACACCTTTTACTTATATTATTTAATTCTAATATTCTAAATCTACCTATAACAATATCATTTATATCTTTCACTAAATATTCTGTTTGAGTTAATTTATCTGCTTGTATTTTTACCATTAAGTTTGATTCCATATATCCCTCTCCTAATTATAGACCTACATATTTAAGTTCATGTTTTATATATACATGTTAATTTTTTTCACTTTATCTGTGGTTCTACTATGTACTAAATAACAATCCTCTTATATCTTATATTACTAATTCTAAATGTTACTATTCACATTTATTTTATAACTATTTATAGTCATTGTTAAATAAAATTCACTTATTATAAAAATATCATTTACCCAAAGTTATTTAAAGTAGATTTTTTATAAAAAATTTTATTAATATTTTATCCACATTCTTATTATAATCTTATAGTTATGCACAAAATCCACAATATATTGTTGATAACTTTTTTGTTTTCGTCAATATATTGTGGATTTTCTTATTTTTAAACTACTTATTTATTCCTAATATATCCTTGATTACTTCTCCACCTATTATCATTCCTGCTACTGGAGGTACAAAAGATATACTTCCTGGTATTTGCCTTTTAGCTGCACACTTTTTAGTTCCACCTGTACAAACACATCCTGTTTTACAAGTAATTACTTCATCATAATTAGGCTTGATAGGTATTTCTTCCGAATATACAACCTTTAATTTTTCAACGCCTCGTTTTCTTAATTCATATCTCATAACTTTAGCTAACGGACATACTTTAGTTTTAAAAACATCTGTAACTTTAAATTGAGTTGGATCTAACTTATTTCCTGTTCCCATAGAACTCATTATTCTTATATTATTCTTATAACAATATTCTGCTAATCCTAATTTCGCTGAAACTGTATCTATCGCATCTACAACATAATCAACATCACTTGGAATTATTTCTGCTAAATTTTCTTGAGTAACAAAAACTTGGTGAGTTATAACATTACATTGTCTATTTATAGATTCTATTCTTTCTTTCATAACTTCAACTTTAGGCTTACTTATAGTTTTATATGTAGCATGCACTTGTCTATTTAAATTAGTTAAACAAACTGTATCATCATCAACAATAATTAATTCTCCAACTCCTGCTCTTGCGAGTGCTTCAATAGTATAACTTCCTACTCCACCTACCCCAAAAACAATTACTTTGCTATTTTTTAATTTATCTAATCCATCTTTACCTATTAAAAGTTCTGTTCTTGATAAAGAATGCTGAGTTGTCATATTTCTTCTCTCCTTATAATTTTAATTCAGTTGTTAATTGTCATTATACCATAAATACAAATTCCTACTATACCTATAATTTAAATATTATTTTAGTTTGTTATAAAAAATAAAATAGTTCAAATATGATAATAACTCTATATTTATTATTATCACATTCAAACTATTTTAAAGTTTTTTATAACATTTTTAAACTATTAGTTAAATAAATATTTTCTAAATCTACACATCTTTAAATTCAAATTTAAAATTGTGTAGATAATGCATTTTTTGCAATTTTATTTCATTAAGTTGTATGAATAAATTCGGGTTACATTTTATTTACATAACCTATATTATTTCTTTTACTTTCAACCCCAAATTATTGATCATTTTTCTATCATCACATACATTATTCCCACATGTAGTTAATAAATTTCCTGTTATAGTTGCATTGGCACCAGCTTTAAATGCTTTGTCTCCATAATTCTCCAACTTGTTTCTTCCTCCTGCTAATCGTATATTAGACTTTGGATTTATAAATCTAAATATAGCTATAGTCCTAAGAATCTCATCTTCACTCAACGGTTCTTGATTTTCAAGTGGAGTTCCCTTCATAGGCATTAATATATTTATAGGTATTGAGAATACCTCTAATCTTTCTAATTCAATGGACATATCAATCCTATCTTCTCTACATTCGCCCAATCCTATGATTCCGCCTGAACAAATTTCAAATCCAACTTTTTTAGCTATATTTATTGTATTTATTCTATCTTCATAAGTATGGGTAGTACATATTTTATTATAATAGTTTTTTGACGTTTCCACATTATGATGATATCTCTTTACTCCAGCTTCTTTTAATTTAACCAAAGAATTTTCATCTAATATTCCATGAGATGCACATAAACTTATTGAACATTCATCATTTAATCTTTTATAATAATCAACAATGCCTTCAAAATCTTTTCCAATTAACGCCTTCCCTGAAGTCACTATTGAAAATCTATCTACGCCTTCATCTTGATTTTCTTTTGCTTGAGATTTTATTTCTTCATATGGCAATAATGAATATTCTTTTACCCCAGTATTAAAGTGAATAGATTGAGCACAATACGTGCAATTTTCGGTACATCTTCCGCTTTTACCATTTACAATTGAGCATAAATCTACTTTATCACCCATAAAACCTTCTCTTATCTCATTTGCAGCCATGAATAATTCTTGCGAAGGCTCTGAATATAATCGTAAAGCTTCCTCTTTAGTTATTTTATATCCTTTCAATACTTTATCTTTTAATTCATTTGAAAAATTCATCTTTTCTTCCCCCAAATCTATGTCTTAATTACTAACCTTTATCATTAATATACTTTTTTATTGAAACATAATAATTATTTACCTACTAAACATAGTAATTATTTCAAGCATATTTATTTACTGTATCCATTACAAATTTTACAATAATACCTCAATAAATATATTCCATATTTTTCTTTTTAATGATATACTTCACATATTATACTTATCTTTTAAGATTGTCAACTTTGTTATAATCTGAGTTGACATTTTATTTTTTAATAGCTTGTTTTTATATTTTTCATTTTTTATTTGTGTATACTATACTTTAAGATTTAGATTTATTTGTGGTTAATATCTCATATATAAGTTGGGACAATAAGCTTATATTACAGTTAATAGCATAGAACTAACAATTAAGTATGTACTGTAAAATCTTTAACTCAACTTATATCGAAATAAGACTTATTTCCAATTTGCACTAATCGTCGCATAAATCTAAATCCCAAATTATTTATGTATTCTATAATCGTTATTTGTACTATTAAATTCATGAAATAATGTTTATAATATAGATTAGTGTTATATTTAATGTCTAAATATTTAACATATAAAATAACAATTAGTATTATTAAAGTTTACTTTGTTTATATATTATCTAATTAAAGGAAACTTTTTAAATTAATATTTTAGGAGGATTACTCAAATGACTATTGGAATAATTGCTGCTATGGCAGAAGAATTAGAAATTTTATTAAAGGACTTAGTACTTGATGAAAAAAGGAAAAAAGCTAATATGGCTTTTCATAAAGGTAAATTGTACGGAAAAGATGTTGTAGCTGTAGTCTGCGGAATAGGTAAAGTTAATTCAGCTATTTGTACTCAAATATTAGCATCTGAATACAATGTGGACAAAGTTATAAACGTTGGTGTTGCTGGTGGAATTGGCAAAGAAATTTATCCAGGTGACATAGTTGTTGCTGAAAATTTAGTTCAACATGATATGGATACTACAGCATTTGGAGATAAAATGGGCCAAATTCCAAGATTATCTACATTCGACTTCAAATGTGATGAAGAAATGATTAATTTAGCAAAAAAAGCTTGTGAAGAAATTTCAGAAATAAATAGTTTTACTGGAAGAATTGTTTCCGGAGACCAGTTTGTTGCTAATATAGAAAAAATCAAATGGCTTGAAAAAGAATTTGGAGCAATTTCTTGTGAAATGGAAGGGGCTAGTATAGCTCAAGTTTGTTATTTAAATTCAATTCCATTTGTAGTTATTAGATCAATCTCTGATAATGCTAATAATGGTGCTCATATGGATTATGAAAAATTCACTCCTATTGCTGTTAAAAATTCAACTAGAATATTGAATAAAATGCTTAACCTTATGTAATATATATTACATATTTAATTCATTATTTTTTAAGCACATAAAAACAAATAATAAGTGCCAAACTACCATGAATATTTTTATCAGGTAAGGAATTAAAGTCCCATAATAGTACGTCTATTATGGGACTTTACTGATGAACAAAAAACAAAAATCTGTAATTTGGTGTGACTTGATTAATCAGACATCTCAAATCTACGATTTGATGATGGTTACTTACTCCGCTAGCACTCAGTAAACCTATGTTAGCAAAGCTTCCTTTGATTAAAAATAGTATAGCAAATAGACTTATTATTTTTTGCTTGTGTCTTATATTCCTAAAAGTATAAAATTAGACTATTTTTATTTCCATGATATCTCTGCATCTTTTCTAGGTACTGTTCTTGCATATTTTACATTTGGATATCCAATAACCATACAAGTTACTATTTCCTTATTTCCCTCTAATCCAAGACTATTTCTTATCTTTTCATTTCCTTGCGCTGCTAGTGCAAAAAATCCACTAAAAAATGTACCAAGACCTTGAGCATTAGTCATTAATTCCATATTAGAAGAAGCTAATGCTGCATTCACTTGTGAATCAGATACTACAAGAATTAAAGCTGGAGCATTAAAAAATAATTTATCATTCTTTTTAGGGTTTTCTTTATATTCGTTATACATTCTTATCCACATTTCTGCATATCTCTTAAAAGGCATAGTTTGTGGATTTAAATTTTTAAGTAACTCCTCACCCCTATTTTTAAGACTTTCTAAAGTTATTTCTTTTAATTGATCAATATTATCCTTTACCACTATATAAGAAACATTTTGACTATTAGTTGCTGTTTGAGTGAATTTCCCAGCTTCTATAATTTTTAAAAGTTTTTCTGTTTCTACATCTTTATCTTTGAATTGTCTTACAGTTCTTCTAAACTTTATAAAATTAAGAAGTGTATCTGGTTCTATTTTAAATTCAGCTTCATTATAATCTTTTACATCTTCCATATTATATTCATCTGTAGATACTGCACCTTTAGGACATACTGCTATACAATGTCCACATTTAAAACACTTAATATTATTAATTTTAGCCTTTCCATTAACTATTTCTATATCTTGTGGAAAACAATCCTTCACACATAATCCACAGCCTACACATTTTTCACTATTTACTTTCATCATTTTCATTAACTCCTTTAAAATTTAATACTACTATTTATTTTCATTTGCCTTATTATTCTCTCTACATTTAAATTTATCGCAATTAACTAGCTCTTCAACTAAATTTTCAATTGCTTTATCTCTGTCTGTTTTATTATAAAAATCAAAGCCCATTTCGCTTTTTATCTTTTCAGCTTTTAAAAATATATAATTTATATATCCAGCAATTAAATAATTTTTAAGTTGAATTTTATGATTATTATCTCCATATAATTCCTTAAGACATTCATTATATGTTTCTTCCGAACTCAACAAATGTGCTGTTTCTTGATTATTTTCTAAATCATCTAAAACTGCAATCTTTGATATTTCAGGATTATTAGCAATAAAGTTTACTACTTCCTTTAAAATAATGATAAGTCTTTGGACTGGCGATTCTTTTTCTCTATCTTTCATTTTTTCGCTTAGCATTTTTGTTGCACAAGACATAACCTTTTTTACCGCTAAACGAATTAAATTGTCCTTACTTTGAAAATGATAGTTGACCATACCATTTCCTAAGCCTGCTTTTTCAGTAATATCCTTAACTGTAATTTCACTTGGTTTTTTCACCTTACAAATCATTTTTATAGTCACGTCTATCAGCTTTTCTCTAGCGTCATTTTCACTCATACTATCACCTCTTTTGATATTTTTATTTTTCTGAATGATATACTGTATACCATACAGTATATCATTCAACTCCTATTTGTCAAGTTATGAAATTTTGATACATAATAATTTATGTCCTATGAATTTTAAAATTTAAAATATTAATTAAAAAAATAAAGCTATTACAAAATAGAAAATTAATTTCTATTTTGTAATAGCCATCTTCATTAAATTATAACTCACTATTACTTAGTATAAATCTATCACTTAATCAAATATTGTAAATTATAATCCATTCATTTTTAAAAATTTTATTTTTCTCTTACAATCTATAATGCTCATTTTTTATTTCTTAGTTAATTTCTTTTGATATTAACAATTATTTTAATTGATGAACAAATAGTCCACTTCTTAATTTAGGTTCAAACCAAGTTGATTTTGGTGGCATTACTTCTCCAATGTCTGCAACACTCATTATATCTCTAACTTCTGTTGGATACATTGAAAATGCAACTTTCATATCCTTATTAACTCTTCTTTCAAGTTCTTTAAGCCCTCTAATTCCACCAATAAAATCTATTCTGTCCGATGTTCTTACATCTTCAATTCCTAAAATAGGAGTCAATACATTGTTTTGAAGAATTGCAACATCAAGGCTGTCTATAGGATCTTCAGCGTTGTACGTTCCATCTTTAGCTTCTAATACATACCATTTATTTTCTAAATACATTCCAAATGTATGCTTCTTTGCTGGTTTAACTGGCTCCTTGCTAGTTGATTCTGTGACAGTGAACTTTTCCTCTAATTTTTCTATTAGTTGATCTCTTGTCAATCCATTTAAATCTTTAACTACTCTGTTATAATCCATTACCATTAAATCATTATCTGGGAATGCAACTGCTAAAAAATAATTGAATTCTTCATCGCCAGTGTAATCAGGATTTTCTTTTCTTCTCTTTAATCCAACCTTTACAGCTGAAGCTGATCTATGATGTCCATCTGCTATATATAAATAATCAACTTCTTTAAATAAATCTATTAATTCGTTGATAATGATTTCATTGTCAATAATCCAAACAATATGGCTTATTCCATCTTCAGCCACAAAATTATATATAGGCTTTCTTTTACTCTCATTTTCAATCCAAGCTTCTATTATCTCTGATGCTATTTGGTCTTCTTTGTATGTTAAAAATATTGGTCCTGTATTTGCATCACAATAATCAACATGATTAATTCTGTCCTCTTCCTTATCAGCTCTAGTAAACTCATGCTTTTTGATTATATTATTCATATAATCATCAATAGATGCACAGAATACTATTCCTGTTTGAGCTCTTCCATTCATTATTTGTCTATATATATAAAGACAAGGTCTCTTATCTTGAATATATTCTCCATCTTTAATCATTCTATCAAGATTTTCTCTTGCTTTTTCATAAACTCTCTTATCATGTACATCTATTGAAGGATCTAAATCTACTTCTGCTCTATCTACATGAAGAAATGAGTATGGATTATCCGCTACCATCTCTCTTGCTTCATCACTATTCATAACATCATATGGTAAAGCTGCTATTTTTGAAGCTAATTCACTAACTGGTCTTATTCCTTTAAAAGGCTTAATTATAGCCATAAAAACTCCTCCCAACAATTTATATTCTCTCTAATTCTATAGATTCTAAAAAACTTACTACCACTATTCTATTATAATTCTTATGTATAATTATTGGTACTATTATATATTTAAATTTCACTTAAATATAATTTTAATAATTATGTAGCTAATTTTTAACATCAGATTTTAAGGTATAAAAATAACTAGTAAAAAATAATACTATCTATTCTTTATATACCTTATCAAGACTCACTGGAGTTAAAACATACACTATAAACAAACTCCATCCGAGCGTTAAATTTTCTTAATTCAAATCTATAAGGCACATGAAAGAAAATAATAATCCAAAAATGCGATGCATATTTCATGTCAAACAAAAAGTAAATTCTTCTCATATCGGACTATTATTAGAATTTGCTCATGAGCAGAAAACTCAATTCTATAATTTATTTTGAATCACTTACTGAGCAAGCATATAAGAGTTGAGCTTCCTCTATGACATGAAATAACAAGCATACTAGTCTATTATTTTCTTGATTGTTCCTAAATTATTAAAGATTAAAAAATTCTTTTATAATTGAAACTACTTCTTCACCAATTCTTGTTTGAGCTTCCTCTGTTGCTGCTCCAATATGAGGAGTAACACTAACTTTTGGATGATTTACTAGTTTCTCATTTTTTGTTGGTTCTTCTTCAAATACATCAATACCAGCTCCAGCAATTTTTCCATTATCAAGAGCTTCTATTAATGCAGCCTCATCTACAACCTTACCTCTAGCACAGTTAATAAGATATGCAGTATTTTTCATTAATTCTAATTCTTTCTTACCAATTAATGAACCTGCTACTTTATCATATGGAACATGAAGTGAAATAAAATCTGAAGTCTTTAATACTTCTTCTAATGATACAAAATCATAATTTAACTCATCATGTTTTCCTTCAATTGTATAATAAACAACCTTCATACCTAAAGCAGTAGCTTTTTTAGCCAAAGATTGTCCTATTCTTCCCATTCCCACAATTCCAAGAGTTTTACCTGCAATTTCAGTTCCTTGGTATTTCTTTTTATTCCATTCGCCATTTCTCATAGTGTAATTAGATATAGCAATAAATCTTGCTAATGCAAACATATGACCAATTGCAAGTTCTGCAACTGAATCTGAACTTGCAGAAGGAGTATTTCTAACAGTCACACCCTTGCTTTGTGCTGCAGGTATATCTATATTGTCTATTCCAACACCAGCTCTGATTGCTAACTTTAAATTTCCACCTGCTTCTGCATCAAATACATCTGCTGTAAGTTTTGTAGCTGATCTTATAACTACCGCATTGAAATCCTTTAACTTTTCTCCTAATACATCCTTTTCTATATGTTCGTTGACAACTTCCACACCTAAGTCTTTTAGTGCATCAATTGCCGCACTTTCTAATCCATCGTTTGTTAATACTCTAATCACTTTATGAATCCCCCTTAAATTTAAAAATACTTATTACTAAAATTTATAATTAATAAACATTGTTATATTAAACTACTTCAAATTAAGAGTTAATAATTCCCCACAAAATAATACTAAATTAATTAATAAATTCAAATTTAATATCCAACAAAAATTATCTGATTTATAGATTCTAAAATACCTTATAAAATAAATAAACTAGAATCTATCAACTTATTTACTAATTATTTAAATTCTATTATTTAAGAATTTAATGCATTATTATAACTTGTAACTCATATTAATCCATAGTTTGCCCTTAATAAACAATATTTAATTAATTCACATTTTATTTGCTTTTTACATGCTTATTACTACTAATTGTTTTTTATATTCTACTACTAATTTGTATTCTGTTCAATACTTATTATACTAAATTATTATTTTTCTATATTAATTTTATAATTTAGTATACATATATTGATTAAACTGTTTAAAAATATCCCATGCTTATATTAAATCAATATTAATTTTCTTATTTTTTCCATTTATTTGAAAACTACACTTATGTTTTCTCAAAAAATTATTCCTAGAATAGCTTTAATTAAAAAGCTTATTTCATCTCTTTAATACCTATTATTTATTTGAATGTGCCTAATGTCTATAAATTTAAATGAGCTGTCGTATTAAGAGTATATTCTATAACATATTGAATTTGCATTTTATCTACAAGTGCAATATATAGTATGCCAATCTCTTAATGAGACTGATCATTTATTATTTTTCATTATATGGGCTAATGTACTGAAAAATTAAAGAAACTGTTTCAAGTATACTATTTATACTTGAAACAGCTTCACCTATTTAATATTATTACGTTTAATCAACTTAATATATATTTGTTACAAACTACTTCTTCCCTTCAATATATGCCTTATCAAAATATATATTTAAAAGTTTAGTAACTACTACACCCTTAACATAACTCTTTATTGCAATTGGTTGAGTATAATAGTATAAAGGAATAACTGGCATATCTTCCATAAGCATATCTTCTGCTTGATGTAATAACTCAAGTCTCTTGCTAGTATCTACTTCTTTCTTTGCTTGATCAATTATTTTATCAAATGCTGGATTATTATATCCTGAGTTATTTAATGCTGAAGTTGATGTAAATAAATCTAAGAAAGTCATAGGATCTACATAATCAGCATTCCAACCATCTCTTGCAATTTCATATTGTTTTTGAGTTCTTGTTGTTTGGAATACTTTCCATTCTTGACTTTGAAGTTCACAATTCACCCCTATATCTTTCCACATAGCTTGAATAGCTTGCATTGTGTCACCATGACCTGTTTCAGGATTATAAAGTAATACTAATTGTGGTAATCCTTGTCCATCTGGATATCCAGCTTCAGCCAATAACTTCTTAGCTTCTTCTACATTTCCTTTAGGATCAAAATATTGTTTACTTGCAAAATCATTTCCATCAGAACCTGTAATACCTTGAGGTACCATACTATAAGCAGGAATTTGTCCTCCTTTAGTTACATTATCAACAATTGATTGTCTGTCTACAGCAAGATTTAATGCTTTTCTTACCTTTGGATCACTTAAAACTTTAGCTGCATTTGGGTCTACTTCTTTTGCTTTATCTGAAACATTTATTGATAAATAATATGTTCCACAATTAGGGAATATTGTAGCACTTCCATCTTTTGCAGCTGCCTGTACATCAGACTTTGGAACTGAATAAACCATATCAAATTGACCTGATTTATAACTTGCCCATGCAGATGTTTCTTCTGAAACAAGTTTCATTGTTACTTTGTCAAGTTTAACAGAATCTTTACCATAATAACTATCGTTTCTTTCTAATACTATTTTATCCTTCATTGTATAATCTGTGAATTTAAAAGGACCATTAGACACAAGAGTTGAAGCCGTACCTGCCCAATCTTTATTACTTTCAACAACGTTTTTATCTACTGGTAAATAAGGTGTAGTAGCTGTTAACTCTAAGAAATATGGAGTTGGTTGTGTTAAACTAACTACTAGCGTATTATCATCAGTTGCCTTTACGCCAACATCATCTACAGATCCTTTTCCTTTATTATATGCTTCTGCTCCCTTTAAGTATAATAATTGATATGAATATTCAGATGCTGTTTCTGGATTTAATACTCTCTTCCATTCATATTCAAAGTCACTTGCTTTAACCGGATCCCCATTTGACCATTTAATATCTTTTCTTAGATGGAAAGTATATGTTAGTCCATCTGAAGATACATCCCAACTTTCAGCTTGTCCTGGTTGAGCTTTGTCCTTATCATCTAACCTACACAATCCTTCAAATGCATTATCCAATACAATAGTTCCATCAACTGCTTGATTCAATGCTGGGTCTAATGTTTTTGGATCTGATCCTAAATTAAAAGTTAATTCTTGTTTGTCTGCGCCTGCTTTATTTCCACTTGAAGCTCCACAACCTGTTAAAACTGATACGCCAAGTGTAACAGCTAAAGCTACTGCACATAGTTTTTTTACTTTGCTTGTTTTCACTTATATTGCCCCCTTAAATTTATTATTTATAATATCTGTTTAAGTTATTATCAAAAACCCCTTAACAGTATACTATTATCAATTAATAATTTTCATGTGCCTTATTTTAATGATTACACTCTTTATTGCTTATAATTATTTGCTTAAATGCTCATTATATAAATGACATGCCACAAAATGTCCTGGTTTAACTTCTTTTAATTCTGGATCTATTTCACCACAAATTGATTTTGCATATTTACATCTTCCTTTAAATCTACATCCTGGTGGTGGGTCTATTGGTGAAGGAATATCTCCTTCTAATACTATTCTTTGACTACTTTTGGCTACATCTGGATCTGGTATTGGTACAGCTGAAAGCAATGCCTTTGTATATGGATGTAAAGCTTCCGAATATACATCGTTACTTTCTCCTCTCTCAACCATTCTTCCAAGATACATAACTCCAATATGAGTTGATATATGCTTAACCATGCAAAGATCATGAGCTATAAAAAGGTACGTTAATCCTAATTCTTCTTGAAGTTCCTCAAGCATATTTATAACTTGAGCTTGAATCGAAACATCAAGAGCCGATATTGGTTCATCACACACTATTAAAGATGGTTCTACAGCTAGAGCCCTTGCTATACCTATTCTTTGCCTTTGTCCACCTGAAAATTCATGAGGATATCTATTTATATGATCACTTGCAAGTCCAACTTTTGACAAAAGACTTCTTATTCTTTCTGTTCTTTCCTCACCTGTAAGTAATTTATGAATATCAATTGCCTCTCCAATTATATCTCCAACTGTCATTCTAGGATCTAATGATGCATATGGATCTTGAAAAATCATTTGCATTTCTTTTCTAAGCGGTACCATTTCCTTTATTGAATTTTTTGTTATATCTTTTCCATTAAATATTATTTGACCACTTGTTGGTTCATAAAGCTTTAATATAGTCCTTCCCGTAGTAGTCTTACCACATCCTGATTCACCTACTAATCCTAAAGTTTGACCCTTTTTTATTGTAAATGAAATTCTATCTACCGCTTTAACATAACTGCGTCCTTTAAACAAGCCCTTTTTTGCAGGGAAGTATTTACATAAATCCTTTACTTCTAAAATTACATCTTTATTATCTTCCACTACTTTATCCTCCTTATAGGTGATTCAACTTTTGGCGCATCCTCATGGCATAACCAACATGCAACTTTATGTTTTTCTCCTGCTTCAAATTGTGGTGGCTGCTTTTGAATACAAATTTTCATTGCATAATCACATCTAGCTGCAAATGGACATCCAACTGGTGGATTTAACAAATCTGGTGGTTGTCCTTGAATTGGAATAAGTTTTTCTTTAGCATCATCCTTAGGATTTGGAACACTTCTTAAAAGCCCCCATGTATAAGGATGTTTTCCTCTATAGAATATATCCTCACTAGTTCCTGTCTCTACTATTGTTCCGCCGTACATTACATTTATTCTAGTGCAAACATCTGCAACAACACCTAAATCATGAGTTATTAATATTATTGATGTATTAAACTTCTTTTTTAACTCTTTCATTAAATCTAAAATTTGAGCTTGAATTGTAACATCTAGTGCTGTTGTTGGTTCATCAGCTATAATAAGTTTCGGTGCACAAATTAAGCTCATAGCTATCATTGCTCTTTGTCTCATACCTCCTGAAAATTCATGTGGGTATTGATTCATTCTTTTTTCAGGGCTTGGTATTCCAACCAATCCAAGCATCTTTATAGCTTCTCTTTTGGCTTCAGCTCTACTAATTTTTTTATGCTTTAATAATGGCTCCATTAATTGATTTCCTATTGTATAAACTGGATTTAATGATGTCATTGGATCTTGAAATATCATTCCTATATCATTACCTCTTATAGATTCCATTTCAATTTCTTTAACATTCGAAATATCTCTACCATTAAAATATATTTCTCCATCAACAATTTTTCCATTGCCATCCAATAACCTCATAATTGACATCATAGTAACACTTTTACCACAACCTGATTCGCCAACTATTCCTAATGCTTCTCCTTTTTCTAAATAAAAAGATACCCCTCTTACTGCATGCACTTCACCAGCACTAGTTTTAAAGGAAGTTTGTAAATTTTTTATATCTAATAACTTTTCCATTACTTTCCCACGCTCCTATCTCTTGTTCTTAGGATCTAATGCTTGACTTAATCCATCACCAAAAAGATTAAATGATAATATAATTATGCAAATCATTACCGATGGGAAAACTAATTGATATGGATATGTATAGATGCCAGCCATAGCTTCATTTGCTAATGTCCCAAGAGACGCTCTTGGAGCTGCAATTCCAAGACCAATGAAACTTAGAAATGCTTCAGTAAATACAGCTTCTGGAATCAGTAAGGTTAGCGTTACCATTATTGATCCTATACAATTAGGAATTAAATGTCTTATTAAAATTCTACCGTTTGATGCACCTAATGATTTGGAAGCAAGAACAAATTCTTGTTGTTTTAATTGAAGTACATCACCTCTTACTATTCTAGCCATCCCAATCCAATATGATATAGAAAGTCCCAATACAATTGTTAAAAGACCGCTCCCAGAAGCTCCCGGCTTGTTTAAAATAGCCATGAATATTATCACATAAATTGTTAATGGTATTGAATATAATATATCCACTATTCTCATCAATATATTATCAACAGTTCCACCAAAAAATCCTGCTATTCCACCATATAATACACCTATAACTAAATTTATAAATGCTGCAAGTACTGCGATAAGCAATGAATATCTTGCTCCATAAAAGTTTCTAACAAACAAATCTCTCCCAAGATTATCTGTTCCAAACCAATGCTCTGCTGAGGGTTTTAAATAAGTTGCTGATAAATCATTTGCTGCATAATCATACTTCGATAGCATTGGGACAAAAATAGCTGCTACAATAATAGCTGATATTACTACAAGTGATATTATTGCAAATTTATCTCTTTTTAATCTCATCCAAGCATCTTTCCAATATCCAATACTAGGTCGAACTACTGCTTTAATCTTTTTCTCCTCTTCGCTTAGAGGCGTAAACAAATCATTTTCAATTTTTAATTTAGTTTCCATCTTACTATCCCCCTAAACTTCTGCATCTTGCAATTTTATTCTTGGGTCAATTACTACGTATAATATATCCACCATAAAAGCAAAACCTATTAACAATGTGCAATAAAATGCAGTTACTCCCAATAAAGTAGTATAATCTCTGTTTGTAACTGATTGTACAAATTCATTTCCAAGCCCTGGAATAGCAAAAATTTTTTCTGTTACAAAACTTCCTGTTAATATCGTAGCTACCAATGGTCCAACATATGTAACTATTGGAATCAATGAATTTCTTAATGCATGTTTAAATATAACTGTAGTTCTACTTAAACCTTTTGCTTTTGCAGTTCTTATATAATCTGATTTTAATATATCTATTAGTTTACTTCTTGTAAGTCTTGAAATGAATGAAAATGGTACTGCTGCTAAAGCTATACTTGGCATTATCAAGTTCTTCCAATCATTAAATCCTGTTGCAGGTAATATAGAAAATTGAACAGCTAGTACATAAATTAAAACAGCTCCTATTACAAAACTTGGTATAGTGCTACTTAAGGTTGCAATAAATACTATTAATTTATCTGGCCACTTTCCATTTTTAAGTGCAGCAAGAGTTCCCAAAACTATGCCTCCTACTATTGCTATAGCAACCGCTACCATACCAATTTCTGCAGATGCCGGAAATGATTTTGATATAGTATCTGATACCTTTCTTCCATTGAAAACCATTGACTCACCAAAATCACCTTTAACCAAATTTTTCATATACATGGCATATTGCTCCGCTAAAGGTTTGTCCATTCCATACTTAGCTTCAATATTAGCTTTAACTTGCGGTGTTAACTTTTCACCATCAAATGGACCTCCTGGCATAAGCCTCATTAGAAAAAATGTAATTGTTATTACAATCCATATTGTGAATAAACTTGTAATTAATCTTTTTCCAATATATTTTAACATCTATTCATCTCCTCATCTTAAATTTTATATATTAAGTTATATTTATTCAATTTTGGTTATATTTATTCACTTTAGTTTTATTAATTCAAAATATAAAAAAAGTCATTAAACTTTTTATTTCTATAGTTTAATAACCACATTGTTATTTTGCTATTAAAATTTTAATTTTTTCTAAACAATCTTAAAAAATTATCAGTGCTTCATTTACAATAATATTATTATTTTTAACGCCATTTGTCAATATTTACTTTAAATTCTTCTTTATTACTTATATTTAAAAATATACCATTCAATGCTTATTATTTTCAATAATAATTGTATGCACTTTTTTAATAAAAATATAATTAAACACAAGAAACCCTGCTTTGCAGACTGTGAGTTTGTCTACTTCTAAAAGTTATCCACAGATTTGACTGCATTATAATTTCCTAAAGAATCAAAAAACTCCCCCATTAATATTTTTATAAAAATATTAATGGGGGAGCTTCTATACATTTCTTTATTGAATTATATTAATAATACTATTATCTATATATTTTAGTACTCTTCATCGAAAAATAGTACAGATTCCGTTTCTCTGCAATATTTTACACACATACATTGAGCTAATTTTCTAGGACACTTATAACATAAACAAGTTAAATCTTTTCCATCACACTTCCCTTTTTTTAATTCTGTACAATCACTACAATTTACTCCATTACCTGCTGGCATATCAACTTCACAACTCCTTTGCTTTAGGCACATGAAAACAAATAATAGACCAAAGATGCGACGCATATTTAGTGTCAGGCAAGAAAGTAAAATCAGCTCATAGTAAGCTCATTAGTTGATTTTACTGAAGCAGTATGACGCAAAATAGGTAAGCATACTGGTCCATTATTTTTTTGATTGTGCCTTACATATACTACAATTAATACTAACTAAAAACTAGTAAATGTCAATTAAAGTTTTACATAATAAGTTGATTATAGTTTATATAGATATTCTATCTGCAAAAAATTAACTCAAATTTATATAAAAACTTAAACTCCATTACCAAATAGCTACTCTATCCTTAGGTTTAACATACATACCATCATTTTGAGTAATTCCATATGTTTCATAGAACTTTTCAAATTGCTGTAATACTGCATTTACTCTAAATTTATTAGGTGAATGAGCATCTACATTTAGACAGTACTCTTCATATTCCTTTGTAACTACTTGACGCCATGTAGTTGCATAACTTTCAAAAAATGCCTTATAATCAGGATTTTTCATTGTTCCTAGTATATCTAACATACAAGCCATGCCACCCATATCAGCAATATTTTCACCAACTGTAAGTGCTCCATTGATATTTTTTCCTGGTAATGCTTCTATTTTACTATAAAAATCCTTCACTTTTTGAGTTTTATCTTCAAATTCTTTGTAATCATCTGCTGTCCACCAATTTTTAAAATTGCCATCTGCATCATATTTTGCTCCATTGTTATCAAAAGCATGACTAATTTCATGACCAATAACAGCACCAATTCCACCTAAATTTACTTCTCTACTTGCATTAGGATCATAAAAATGACCTTGAATTATTCCTCCTGGAATCATAATTGAGTTATTTGTTGCATTATAAAAAGCATTAACTGTTTGAGGTTGGAAAAAGTCATTCTTTTTGTCTACTTGCTTATTTAATCTACTAAACATCTCGTTTCTTGAAAAATTGTAAATTGTCATGGCATTCTCATAAAGTGATCCACCATCTTTATAAGATTTAATGTCTACATTGGAATAATCAATCCAATTTTCCGGATAACCAATTTTAACATCTAACTTTTCTAATTTTTCAATAGCATTTTTCTTAGTTTCACTACTCATCCAGTTAAGATTATTTATTCTACTTTTATATGTTTCTATAACTTCATTAGTTATATTTTCTACATCATCTTTAGTCTTTTGTGATACATATTTATCTGCATAGATTCTTCCAAGTCCCATTCCCATTAATCCATTTACCATACTAACAGCTTCTTCTTCTTTAGGACGTGATCCTACTATACCTGCTGCCTTATTATTAAACTCTGTGCCTACCTTTTCAAAATCTTCACTTAAAAATTCAGACGCATTTGATAAATTTAATATTTCAAGATAATTTTTTATAAGTGGAACATTTTCATTAGTATATAAATTATTAAATGCTTCTAACCATTTAGGTTCCTCTAAAATAATTTTATTTGCTTTTTCTATTCCTAATGATGCCATAACAGATGTTAAATCTAAATTTGGTGCCAAAGCATTTAACTCATCCAATGTGTATACATTATAAATTGATTGTTGTATATTTGAATCTGCAAGTTCTTCTTTGTGCCCAGTCATAGATTTTGCAATCATTCCTTCAAATTTAAACATATCATTTACTTTACTTTGTGCTTCTTCTTGCGTATATCCATCTAACATTAGAATTTTATTATAATATTCTTGTATTAACGCCTTAGTTTTTGCTGTACTTTCTGTTGGATTATTATACTCATCTGAATTACCTAAACTAATCGTTGTAGGTTCTATATATAACACATTCATTGTAGCATCTTTTGCATCGCTACCTACAGTAAAATTTATTGTTGAATTTAATATTTCCTTGTTGCTCCATAAATTTGTTATATCTTGTATTGTTTTTATATTCTTAATTTTATCTAAATTCTTCTGAACAGGTTTTATTCCCTCTTTATCTCTATCTTCTGTATCTAAAGTATTATTATATATATTTATTATTTTCTTTTGATCAGTATTTTCGCCATATTGATTTTGCTTTTCTAATAACTCATTAATTATATCCCTTTTTTGCTTCATTACCATATCACTAACTTCCTGAAACACTGAAGCTTGATCTTTACCTTGTTCTATTTTTGTAGTACTGAGCCATTCATTATTAATTGCACCATAAAAATCATCTTGTAATCTTAATCCTATCTTATTATTTTTTGTTATAGACTCTGTTGCCATTTGATCTGACAATTGCTCTGCTGCAAATACTTTATGATATGATATTGGACTCATCATTAATGTGATTATTAATGCTGTCGCCATAGCTACTATTTTTTTTGCTTTTTTCACTTTTATTTCCCCCTCTAAATTTCAAAATAAATTCTTTATATAATTTACCATGTAGGATGATTATATACAATTTTACAATTATTGTATACATAGTGTTTATGTTTTTAACTTCTAAATTTATTTAGTTTTTTATTACCTTTCACTATAACTATTTGTTATTTATTTGTTTTTTACGCTTTAAAATTAGATAATTTTTTTTGGAAGTATTTTTCTAATTTAAACTTATCTATTCTCATATAAACAACAATCAAAGATTATTATTTATTAGCTTAAAACAATAGAAAACCGAAATAAGTTGCATATGTGCATCTTACTTCGGTAATAACGTAATTTTAATTTTCTATATTAATATCTAATTTTAAAAATTCGGTTGATCTATATAAATATATCCTTTTAAATAATCAGTATCATATATTGGTCCATATCTAAAAACATCTCCATGCCACATTGATTCTGATATATAAACTTTGTTATTATCAATTTTTTCAACTATGGCAACATGTCCAAAGCCGCCTGAATTAGGCAAATTAGAATTCCATACTGCAATTGCACCTACCCTAGGTTCAGAACCATATCGATATTTTCCATGACTTTTATTTGCCTCCCACCATTCATACGCATTGCCTATAAGTCCTGCATCAGTCGGTTTAACGCCTGTAATTTCCCATGCACGCCCCCACGCATACCATGTACAATTTCCTTTAATAACTCTTCCTCCACTAGTAAACGGTGGCGAAAGTTTAGCCTTATAAAAAACATTTTCATTAGAATAGTAATGATTGTCATCTAAATCTGGTTGCTTAGTTCTTGCTTCTCCTATATTAATTGAATCCTTTTTTGATTGAAAATTATCATTATCTGACTGCTCAGTATAAGCTTGTACTTTATTGAAACTAATCCAATCTGCACTAACCCAACCAATAGTTCCATCAGCGTTTATAGGTAAAAAACCATTTTTCTCTTTATCTGTAATCATAACTTGACTACCTTTAGGCAAACTTCCTATTATAGATGAAGATACTGAAGCTGATGATCGTATATTTAATGAGTCCCCATTTGTACATACATATCCTTTACGCTTTTCATCTGTAGCGCTAGTTGTATCATCAGTTTTTTCATCATTAATATCTTGCTCAAATTCATCAGTTTCTACATTTTTTATTGTTTCATTGTCATTTTTCATAACTCCATTGTCTGAAAAAGTATAAATTTTTCCGTCAACTTCAATTGTTCCAGTTTCCATTTGTCCATTATGATTCATGAAATACCAATTTCCATTTTCCTGTATCCATCCTGTATTCATAGCCCCACTTTGCTCGAAACGATACCAATGACCACCAATATTCTGCCAGCCTGTATTCATTATTCCTTCATCAGATAGGTTGTACCAAATTCCATTAACCTGACGCCAACCTGTACACATTTCTCCATCATCATTGAAATAATACCATTTATTATTTATTTCCTTCCAACCCTTGGCTTTTCCGCTCTCCTCTAACCAATTCCATTGATTTTGAGAGTTTTTAGACCAAGCAGCCGAAACTGGTACTGAATACATACTTATTATAATTGGAGCAACGATTCCCATTGTTATTATCTGCTTAATATACATCTTTTTCATCTATTGTTCCCTCCCTTTTATACTGTTTATAACCTAATTAATCTACGTTGTTTTGAAATGTGTTAAAGTTAATACTGATTATAATATCGAATGATATATTTTCATCTTTACCCAATCTATTCTTAATTTCTATATTAAAATATTAATTCCTCCTCATCCACATTACAATTTAATTATTATATTCAGCTATTATCGTATAAATTTTTCTAGATTGTATAACTATTATTTTTATCAAAAAATTTCAATACAAAAAGATACCTGCCTGATCTTTTATAGAAAATTCTTATAAAAATCAGACAGGCGTCTTTTTGGGTTTATAAGTTCTCAACACATCAACTTCATTTACGTATAATATCACAATTTAATTACAAAAATAATCCTATTATGATTAATACAATAACACCCGGAATTCCAAAAAATCCCGCAATTAAAGCTGTAATTGGGTTAATTGCTAATGCAAAATTAACATTTATGCCTATTAAACTAAGATGTGCGATCACAAAATTTGTTAAATATAATATTACAACTCCCAATATTCCATTTACAAGTATTTTTATTGGCCATTTTAATAATTTTACTACTAAAAATAGTGCTGCTATTCCAATTAAGCCATATATTAAATATTGCCCATTCATGTTTTAATGTCCCCCATTTTTTTATTCTGCTATTTGTACATTCTTCTCTATTACATAACTATCGTCTACACTTATACCTTTTGCTTTAGCAATTGATAACAGATAATCATAACGCTTTCTTGCTACATTTTCTGAATAAATAGCTACTTCAATAAGTGCATCATCATTAACATTGTTAAACATACTCCGTGCTACATTTATTTCCATTTTTGCAACTTCCATTTCTTCAATGAGCTTTCTATATACAGATAACTCGTCACTCTTATTCGCCAGGTACTCTATTACTTTTTTCCTGTTCATGCAAATCCCTCCAAAAACTTCTTATTACAATTTTATCCAATTGTATAGAGGAATATACATGTTTTTTCTTTATATAATTTTTAAATAAGTTGTAACACATTTATAAGTTATCCATATATTATATGGTATAAGAAGCTTTTCACTCATGTCAAACAAAAACTTCTAACTCCCATCTATGTAACACCTTTTTAAGGAACCCAATTAACTGGGTTCCTTCATTTATTAAATTTTTTACCTAACTAAATTTCTTTTCTTCCTTCTAATGCTTTAGACAATGTAACCTCATCTGCATATTCTAAATCTCCTCCAACCGGTATTCCAGCTGCAATTCTAGTCACCTTAATATCTAAAGGTTTAAGTACCTTTGATATATACATTGCCGTTGCTTCACCTTCTATATTAGGATTAGTTGCTAATATAACTTCTTTTATATCTTCACTCATTCTTGAAACAAGTTCTCTAATTCTAATATCTTGTGGACCTCTACCTTGCATTGGAGATATATTTCCATGTAAAACATGATATACTCCATTATATTCTTTAACTTTTTCCATAGTCATGATATCTTTAGGTTGCTCTACAACACATATAGTTCCCTTATCCCTATTTGGATTTGAACATAACGGACATGGATCTTTATCTGTAAAATTTCCACATACTGAACAATATTTAATTGTCCCTCTTGCTTGAACTAATGCATTTGCAAATTCCTTAACTTCATTTTCTGGAAGATTTAAAATATGTAAAGTTAGTCTTTGTGCAGTTTTTTGTCCAACGCTTGGCAACTTTGCAAATTCTTCAATTAACTTTTCTATGGCTACAGGATAAAATTCCATCATAACCAAAACATCTCCCTTCATCTTATCAATTTTATGAATCTATAACTATTTTTGTAATTTTGACTTATTAAAATTTATAATAAAATTTAGCAATAGGTATATTCAAAAATACTAATATATATTTTATCTTTATTATATGCACCTTATAAATTGTTCATTTAAGGCACATGAAAGAAAATAACAAGTCCAAAATACGATGATTATTTTTCATCAAGCAAGCAGAAGCAGATTGATCTGATAGCGGTTCTATTAGAGCAATCTGCTAATTTAGTATTATGAAAAACAGGCTTTGTAGATAGACTTGTTATTTTTTAATGTGCCTAAAAAAGCATACAGATGGAGTACACTCCAACATTCTGTATGCTAACCAAGGCACATAGAAAAAATAACAGAAAAGAAATTAAACTTTACTATTAATTTCTTTGATTATAAAATCGCCCATATTTATCCACATAAATAGGATTTAAAATAAACAAGTGAAAATTGTTATTTTTTAATTTATCCAATGTAATTATTCCTAGAATAATCCACCTGGCATTCCACCTGTTAATCTACCCATTTTACTTGTAGTTTCTTCATCAGCCTTCTTTAATGCTTCATTAACAGCACTTACTACTAAATCTTCAAGCATTTCTACATCATCTTCATCTACAACTTCTGGTTTTATCTTAATAGAAGTTAACTCTTTTTTACCAGATACCTTTGCTACTACAGCACCACCGCCTACTGACGCTTCAAACTCTTTTGTTTCAAGCTCTTTTTGCATATCTTCCATTTGCTTTTGAAGTTTTTGTGCTTGTTTCATAAGATTGTTCATGTTTCCTCCACCGAAACCACCTGGAAATCCACCTTTTGCCATAAAAAAATCCTCCTCTTTCTTATATAGCATATATAGTAATAATTCAAAAATGCATATATTCCACATCATAAACCATAATCCTATTCACATAACATTCACCATTACGCTAAACAGATTTACACTCTATGATACGAAACCAATTGATACACTTACTTATATTAAAATATGCCTAAATATCATTTTTTAATTATAAAACATCTTTATATAATACTCAATACTTATAAACTTCACATCATGTAGTTATGAAAATATAATTATTATACTATTCTTAAACTTTACAACAATATTAAATTGTTTAAATGATCATAAATAATCTTTACAAATTACTCATCATATACTTCAAATGGAACTCCTTCCAGTGTTTGCTTTAATAAATCTTCTTTATCTTGTTGCTCTTTTTCTTTTTTAACTATATAGTTCACAATGACTTTTTCACCTAAGGATTCAGAAAATACACCATTTACAATTTCCTTATACTCTTGTTTTTCTAATCTATCTTTATTAAATGCATACATCGACTCATACTCTAATGTAATTACTCCATTCTTAAATGAATATGGTTTAGCTGTAACAATTGATGCATAAACAATCATTGCTCTCTTAGCTTTAAATTTCTCTAAAACTTCAGTCCAGACTCTTCCTATATCATCAAGTGTCAATGATGAATTAGGATTCACTTCTAGTTTATTTTCACTGGCTTCATTAACTTTATGTACAATATTTTTCAGCTGATTACTATCATGAGCGTTATGATTAGAACTACGATGTTCTCCTTCTGATGCCTCATTAGCAGTTCCTGATTGAACCATTTGTATTTTTCCGCTTTTTAACGATTCCTCAAGCTTATTTATTCTTGATAGTATAACTTCATTTGAAGTATCATATTCAATTTTGCACATTTTTATTATTGCAAGCTCTAAGTATAATCTACTTTGTTTACTTGCCTTAGAATTTGCTTCAGCCTCCTGAAGTATTCTAATACCTCTCATTATTTCTTCAACTCTAATTCGACGTCCTTGCTCTTTAACTAGCGAAATGTTTTCAAGAGACATATCCAAAACTTCTTCAGGATTATTAGTGACCTTAACCATTAAAAGATTTCTAAAATGAGATATTAAATCCTTTATAAACAATTGCATATCCTTACCTGAATACACCAGCTTATCAACTATAACCATAGCCTTTTCAACACTTCTATCTACAATTGCATTTGTTATGTCAAATAAGTATTCATTAGTTACAAGGCCTAACATACTTACTAGATCGTCATAATTAATCTGATTTTCACCCATAGCAATTGCTTGGTCAAGTATACTTACTGCATCTCTCATCGCACCGTCACATACTCTTGCAATTAAATCCAAACTTTTTTCTTCATATTGTATATTTTGAGCTTCAGTAATTTTTCTTAGTCTAGATGAAATTTCTTTTTGGTTTATTCTCTTAAAATCAAATCTTTGACATCTAGATAAAATTGTTATAGGTAATTTTTGTGGATCTGTTGTTGCTAATATGAATATTACATTCTTAGGCGGCTCTTCTAAAGTTTTTAGAAATGCATTAACAGCTCCAACTGATAACATATGAACTTCGTCCATTATGTAAACTTTATATTTAGCTTCCTGTGGTGGATATTTAGTATCATCTATAATATCTCTAATCTTATCAATACCATTATTAGATGCTGCATCCAATTCAGTTACATCAATCGCTAATCCGTCATTTATTTTTCTGCACATCTCACATTCATTACATGGTTCACCATCTTCAGAATTAAGACAATTTAAGGCCTTTGCCATTACTTTGGCTGTAGATGTCTTCCCCGTTCCTCTTGTACCACAAAAAAGATAAGCGTGTGCTATTCTGTCATTTAAAATTTCATTTTTTAATGTTATAGTAATATGTTTTTGACCAACTACATCATCAAAAGTCCTTGGTCTCCACTCTCTATATAATGCTGTATAACCCAAAGGCTCTCACCTCACTATTCTTCTTAAGACATATAAAATTAAAATAACAGATTAACATGCATTATATATTTTATGACATAATTAATCAGGTAAACTTTTTTATAGTTGAAGTACTACTATAAAAACCTTACAAAATGTATCATAAAATATATTGGCATAATAACCCATTATTTTTAATGTTCCTAAATATAATATTATTATACACTAATGACTACATAATTAGTATAAGTGGATAAAATATTTATACTTATATATACAAACTATACAAAAAAGCTCTCTCTAACGTATTATAAGGCCCTATCATTATAATGAGGCCTTATAGTATAGTTTAAAATTCAAAATAAATATAAATTAAAAGGCAAACAATCTAAAACATATAGAAATTAAACTATAATTAATATGAAACGTTTCCTATGTTACACGCATGGACTACTACTTCTTCTGGAATTTCATACTTACTGGCGACATCTTGTATAGCTAACTCTAAACTCATCATATCTCGTTTATCCTTTAAAATTTCTGATATAATTTGCACTGCAATATTAAATGATATTTTCATAACATATACCTCCTAAATCTTTTGTTTAGGTACATAAGAAAACAACAAACAAAATGCTGCTCGCATTTTGTGCAAAATCAAGGAGGTAAGATTTGCTCATAACATATTTTCAGCAGAAATTTTGAAGAAAGTGCCACACAAAATAAGCATGCAAACTTGTCTGTTATTTTTTAATAAACCTAACTTTGTTAACTATATATATATATGCTAAAATGAGTTGATAATATACTCTAAATTCACAAAAATTTATACACATTTAAGAAAAATAATATATTAGTATGATTATATATTTTATATTATGCTGCGCTAGTCAAATTTAATAATGTTCTACTATTATTAGTGAATCTAGCATTTGGCTTATAATAAAATATGCAACTCATATTCCATTTATTATTTTCATTTACTTTAAGTTTAATTAATTTTATAGGAGGATGTAGCAATGAGTACATATGATGATAAATATTTATCAATCGCTAAAGATATATTAGAAAATGGATATTTTGATACTAATAGGACTGGAATATCAACTTATAAACTGCCTCATCAAATTATGCAATTTAATTTAGAAAAAGAATTTCCCATCTTAACAACTAAATTTGTTGCCTTTAAAACTGCTGTTAAAGAACTTTTATGGATTTTTAAAGATCAATCAAATGATGTAAATGATCTTCATAAGCAAAATGTTAAGATTTGGGACGAATGGATGATGGATGATGGAACTATCGGTACCTCTTATGGATGGGTTGTTAAGAAATTCAATCAAATTGATAAATTAATAGATTCATTAAAAAATAATCCACAAGATAGAAGAATGATGCTTAATTTATGGCAAATATCATACCTAGATACTGGTGCATTATATCCATGCTGCTGGTGCACAATGTGGGACGTAACTGATGGTCGACTTAACTGTATGTTAGTTCAAAGAAGCGGCGACTGGCCACTTGGTGTACCATTTAATACAACGCAATATGCTGTATTGGTTCATTTATTAGCACAAGTTACAGGACTTAAGCCTGGATTATTTACTCATGTAATAAACAATGCACATATATATGAAAATCAAGTTGAAGGTATTAAGACTCAATTAGAAAGAAAAGATGACGGTTTTGATGCTCCAAAACTTTGGATTAATCCTGAAATCAAAGATTTCTATGACTTTACTCCAGATGATATAAAACTTGAGGATTATAAGCATCATGAATCAATAAAAATGCCTGTTTCAGTGTAATCTAAACTTTATTCTGAAATTCAAACTTGTGTGACTAGCTACCAAATTATATATAACTTAAATTAATAACACTAAGGAGGAATTAAAAATGCTATCAATAATTGTTGCAATTGCCAAAAACAATGTTATTGGAAAAGACAATAAGTTAATATGGCACATCTCAGAAGATTTAAAAAGATTTAAAAGCATAACGTCTGGAAAATCAATGATTATGGGACGGAAAACTTTTGAATCACTTCCTGGAATCTTACCAAATAGAGAACATATAATTTTAACTAGAGACAAAAACTTTAAAGTTGACTCTGATAAAGTGAAAGTAGTTAATGATTTAGATACTCTTATTGAAAAATATTCAAACTGCGAAGATGAAGTTTTTGTAATTGGAGGGGCTGAAATTTATAAACAACTTTTACCTTATGCTCATAAATTGTATCTAACAAAAATAGATACTGATTTTGAAGGAGATACATATTTTCCACAAATTAATTACGATGAATTTAAATCAGAATTTACTTCTGAGAAATTTACTGATGAAAAAAACGGATTAAATTACACATTTATAAATTTAATAAGAAAGTAATACATATCGTTAAATCTCATACTAATTAGAATCTAAAAAAATATCCACATAAGAGCACATTTTATTCAAACTTATGTACTCTTATTGTGGATATCATTGAGAAATTATCACATTTCCCATCTTACCTACCAATTCAATTGTGGCTTTTAGTATTTATTGTTTCAATATATTTATCTCCCCAGACTTTAAACTGTTCAAGCACTGGAATAAAGTCTACTCCCAATTCCGTCAAAGAATACTCAACTTTAGGTGGTATCTCTGAATAAATTTTACGACTAACCAACCCATAATCTTCAAGCATTCTTAATTGTTTTGTTAACGTAGCTTGTGTAATATTATCCATTTTCCTCTGAAGTTCTCCATACCTCAAAGTCCCCTCACTCAAATGATAAATTATCAATATAGACCATTTACCTGAGAATACTTTTTGAGCTGTAAAGTATGGACATTTTCCAAATAACTCATTATTATCTTCCATCATTTATCTCCTTCCTTTAGTATATATTTGATACTAACAAAAGTAAATAATCGTACTTGTTATTATTTTTGTACATGTTATCATTTATGTATAATTAAATTTTAACACACGCACATGAAAGGAGCAATAAATATGGATAAAGCTTTAGAATTCTTAAAAGATTGTGGTACTTTTTACCTAGCAACTAATGAAGGTGATCAACCAAGGGTAAGACCATTTGGTGCTGTCTTTGAATATGAACACAAATTATATATCGTAACAAACAATACTAAAAAATGTTTCAAACAAATGCTTCAAAATCCAAAAGTTGAAATCAGTGGGATGAACAAAAAAGGTCAATGGATTCGTCTTAGTGGTGAGGTAGCAAACGATGATAGACGTGAAGTAAAAGAACTTGCACTTGAAACTATTCCAGTTTTAAAATCTATGTATAACATTAATGATGGTATTTTTGCTGTTCTTTATTTTACAAAAGGTACTGCCACTATTTCTTCATTTACAGGAGAACCTGAAACATTCTCATTATAATAATAAAAAACATAACTTAAAATTATGATATAATAATCAAAAATCAAATGCCTGCTTCATAAAAGGTATTTGATTTCTTTGATGAGTTCATAATAAAATTCATCAAAGAAGTATATCTATTGTAATCGTAAATAAACTTTGAATGGAGAAAAGCATATATGATAAAATTTATTAAAGAAATATTTAGTTTTGAAAACTTTAAAAAAGCGATGCTATATAGTTTATCTAGTCGACCAAATCTTACTACAGATGACTATAAAAATTTAACTAATATTCTTAAAAATATGGATCAAAAAGACATAAATCAAGAAAAACATATAAAAAAAACTGCATAGCTTTAGCACCGTTTGGAGATTAATAATATGAGTAATATAATAAGCAAAGAGAAGGTATTATAATTTTTATTTACAAAGATTATAATACCTTCTCTTTGCTTGTTATAGGATTGCATAGATAAACAACTTATACTATAGTTAACCAAAATAAAAGTCATGCATTTGTTTTGGTTACTAAAAACTATCGTCTATACAGTCGCTTTGTTAGTCAATTTAACACTTTTCATTCATTAATATATCAAATAGATATATTTTTTCAAAAAAATAACACACACTAGCTATTTTTTCATAGCTAAGCGTGTGCTCTCTTATACCGTGCGTAAGTGACACTATAAGTATTTCGTAGTTGGCGGAGAGAAGGGGATTTGAACCCCTGATAGAGTTGCCCCTATACACGCTTTCCAGGCGTGCTCCTTCGACCACTCGGACATCTCTCCATAATTTATTTCTAACTTTATGCTTTTCTATAATATCATATAAGTTTTTTTAATTCAACTTAATATTTATGCTTATAAAAGAAAATAAGGGCATTTCATAAATGAAATTCCCTTACTTTCTTATCCTATTGATTTTTGTCCTATATTGTTAATCCTATTGAAGAATAACCTATTTTATTCGAAAAATTCTAATCAATCTTATTAAAGATTTAAATTGAACCATGCACCTCGCTTCGTTATTAGTTCTCCATACGTTACTTTTGCAGTTAGCTCAGACCAGATTGATCCACGGCACACGAAAGTGACCACTTATCGCTGCTTCCTTCCGGACCTGACGAGGTTCATGGGCTTCCGTTGCGTGGGACCCAGTCATCAACACCACTTACAAAAGTCAGACTATAGATCGCTAATACCTAAGCGAGGAATTAAATCCTGCTATAGCGGATTGCAGGTTACAGGGCACCGCTAACTCCCCATCTAGCATGGCAATGGTGGAATGAAGAGGGATTGAACCTCCATAACTTTTCACTCTTGTGAAAAAGTCTAGTCCCCAGTGGACATCAGACCATATTATTCATTGCTCATTAGTCTTTAATAAAATGCATACTTTTATAGTAATACTATATATATCACTATACTTTGTAAATTAAATATCACTTATTAATAACATATTTGAAATATGTTATTAAGGATACTTGTTAATAATAACATATACGTCTTCTAAATTCAAGATTATTCTACAGTAAAATTATTTAAATTATAGTGGTTAAAATTCAATACATTACCACCACCTAATTACTCTTGAATAAATTACACATATTATAAGTTTTACTTTTTAAATTCCATAACTTGTACTAACTAGTTTTTATACTCAATCAAAGATAATATCTAAAACATATAAATTTACTTTTATATTATTTGTTTTTTTATTAATAATATTCATACTAACTATTATAATTTATAGTACATATAATAATATAAATTTTTATTATTTTTCTTAAACAGCAATAAATTGTACTTAAGACAAGAAAAAGCGTATATAAAATTTATTTAATAAATTTTATATACGCTATTATAATATGTTTTAATAATTAAAATATTAAAATAAAAAGACTCATTTATTAACTAACATAATTTTAATAACATATTATATATATTTGTTTTTTATTGATTAATATTCAAATTATGAAATAAGTGGTGATACAAATAAAATTAATGATAAAGTTATAATAAATATAACTGTTGCCCAAGATATGATATTTTGCGTTTTATTATTAACATACTTACCCATTATTCTTTTATCATTAATCAAAATTATCATGAATGTTAATATAATTGGAGATAGCATTCCAGCTATTTCTTGACTTATAAGTATAATTTGCATAAGTGATATTCCAGGAATAAGTATAAATAAAGCACCTATTACAATTATACCAGTATATATACTAAAGAATGCTGGTGAATCCTTATAATCATTATCAACACCACTTTCCCATCCAAATGCTTCACATATTGCATAAGATGTTGAAAGCGGAATAACAGCTGTAGCAAGGACTGATGCCCCAAATAATCCAGCACCAAAAAGTATGTATGCCCATTCCCCTGCTAATGGCTTTAAAGACATTGCTGCTTCCTGTGCAGAACCTATAGTTATACCTGCTTTATAAAGTGTTGCTGCTGTACAAACAATTATAAAAAATGCTACTGCATTTCCCCAAAATGCTCCTAAATAAACATCAAGTTTTTCATACTTATACTCAGATATACTTAATTTTTTATCTACTATTGATGATTGCAAATAAAATTGCATATATGGAGTAATTGTTGTACCAATCATTCCTATAAATGTTAAAATAAAACCTGTATTAAACTCAATTGTTGGAGTGGCCATAGATCTAGCAACAACTCCCCAATCGGGTTTAGTCAAAAATGCTGAAATAATATAAGTAAAAAATACAAATGTAAATAGCAAGAATATATTTTCTACCTTTTTATAAGATCCCTTCATTATTAAAAACCAAATTGCTATAGATGCAATAGGTATTGATATATATTTATTTACATTAAAAAGTTCTAAACTTGCTGCAATACCTGCAAAATCACCAAAGACAACTCCCATATTAGCAATTAAAAGAATAGCCATTGCAAAAAAAGTAAGTTTAACTCCAAACTTTTCTCTAATTAAATCAGACAATCCTTTACCAGTTACTACTGCCATTCTTGCATTCATTTCTTGTATTACTGCAAGACTAAATGTAATTAACAAAAGTCCCCATAACATTTTATACCCATATGAAGCTCCAACTGATGCATATGTTGTAATTCCACCTGCATCATTACCAGCGTTTACAGTAATTAGTCCTGGCCCAATAATTGTCATAATGAAAAGTAACTTTTTGAATCTATTAGACAATGTCTTCTTCATATTATTGCCCTCCTTAATCTTGTATACTCGTAAATGCTGTCATTTAATGATACTACTCCTATTAATTTAGCCTCATCATCTATAACTGGCATACCTATAAGATTATATTTTTGCATTATACTAAGAGCATCCTCTATTTCATCCTCATCTTTTAATGTTTTTGGCTGAGACCCCATCACATTATAGAGTTTAGTATTTTTATCTGAAGTAATAAGTGAAAATAGAGAAAGTATACCAATAAGATTATCTTTATCATTTGTAATATATATATAGTAACTTTCCTCTTCATCAGGGCTGTTATCTTCAATCCACTTTAAAACCTCACTTACCGTTACATCCGGTAAAAATGTTAAGAAGTCCTTAGACATTATACTTCCCACTGTTTCTCTTTCGTACTCCATAAGTTCTCTGATTTCGCCTTGGCTTTCTGTATCCATTTGAGTTAACAGCTTTTCTACTCTATCTTCCTCTATTTCCTCAAGGATATCAGCAACTTCATCTGATGGCATGATTTCAAAAATGTCAGTAGCTTTTTCATCTGACATGGATTTTAATAAATTTACTTGGACATCAGTTTCTATTTCCTCAAGAACTTCAGCTGCTTTTTCATTGTTTAAACTATTAAATAGTATATTTCTACTTGTATTATCAAGGTCCTCAATTATATCCGCTATATCTGCTGCATGCAAAGTTTCAATTTTATTTGCCGGCATATGAAGTTGTAAATTATTAACGTTTGTAGATAAAGTCTGAACATTATCCCAAATAATTAACTTATTTCTTAAGTTACATTTAAAAGCTCCTATTAACTTAATAAAAAGATACTCTACGCCAAGTCGCCTGAGCAAGCCTCTTGTTCCTATATCAACAGCTACAAGCTGCCACTTAGAATTTATATTTCCAAGCCTTACATCATTAACACGTTCTACCTTTTTACCATTAATATCGACTATTTGTTTATCTAAAAAATCTCTTACTAAAAAAATATCTTTTTCATGTGGCAATTTTATTATAAGACGTTCACTATTAATTTTAATTATATATCTTTCTTTTTCATCTCTTAATATATCAAGAGCTTCTGCTGATACATAAAAAGATTTTCTTCCATTTGTAATTTGTATATACATTACAGTAGGATTTGATTGACTAAAATCAAGTATAAGATCCTTTAATCTACCAATTACTTGTCCTGATATATTTTGAATTGGCTTATGAAGAATTTTGCTAAAAAAGAAACTTGTTGCTTTTTCCATATTATTCACCCTTTCAATTAGGGCATCAAAAGTACATCCAATTAATGCCCATAAAAATAGTATTACTTGAACCTAAATAAAAATTCATATCACACTTATCCGTATCATAGTCATCCATTTGGATGCACCTCCTTTACTAAACAGTTAAGCTAAATTCTATAAAATAAAAAAATCCCTCCACTTTAAGTGAAGGGATAATAACCTAAACAATAACGTTACAAATACACGTAATTATTTTAATCATATAATTGCGACATTTCCTTCACTCGTTGAGCTTTAGCACTATATAGCATAGAAAACCTACGGTCTTCGGCTACATTAAGTAGAACCTTAATCCGGCAATACCTGTTGACCCATTGGCGTCTTTCGACGTTTCCGGGCAGCAGCATGTATCTATATAGGAGCCTCACCTAACAAAGATTTTATTTTTAATTTCAACTTATTTTACTATCTACTACTTGGTAAGTCAATAACAAAAATAACATCCTTGAATCATCTTGGATATTAAGCAATTATATCTAAACTATTATATCGTCAATTAATTATCTTAAGTTCAAAAAGCTGTCAGTTAAATATTAAATATTACATATAAATTAATTTTTAATACAAGTAATTGATTATTATTATTTAGTATTCCATAATTATCATATAAATACATTTATTTGTTAAAATTTTAAAGGAGAATTTAAGATGAACAGATTTTTAGTTAGCAAAAAACTTCTTAAACAACTAGATACTCCTATGATTATTACAGCTCTTCTTATTACTATTTTTGGAATTATAAATATTTATAGTGTAACGTATTCAACTCTTGGATTTTACTATGCTAAATTACAAATATTATGGTTAATTTTAGGCATAGCAATAATATATTTTATTTTATTATTTAATTATAATATGATAGGAATATATTCTAAGTTAATTTACTGGTCTGGAGTAATACTTTTATTATATAACGATATAACTAGCAAAGCTGTAAAAGGAGCATCATCATGGATACGACTTGGGAATAGAGCTATAGAACCCGGCGAATTTGTAAAGTTGGGATTAATATTAATTCTAGCAAAAAAATTAGATGATATGGATGGAAATATAAATACTCCAAAGAACTTTCTTATTTTATCCATATATGCCTTTATTCCAATGTTCCTAATAATAATTCAACCTAATTTAGGAATGACTCTTATTTGTTTTTTTGTTACTCTAGGTATATATTTCATTTCAGGTTTAAATCTAAAAATTATTGCAGCAGGATTTCTATCTACAGTCCCATTAAGCTTTATTCTATGGTTTAGCAACATATTAAAACCATATCAAAGGCAGAGAATTCTAGTATTCTTAGATCCAGAATCATATCAACAAAATTCAGGCTTCCAATTAATGCAATCTATAATAAGTATAGGTTCTGGTGGTTTATTTGGAGATGGATTTCTAAAAGGCATTAAATCATCTGGTGGATTTATTCCCGAAGTTCATACAGATTTTATATTTGCAGCTGTTGGAGAACAGTGGGGATTTCTAGGTGCCCTTTTTCTTATATTATTATATGTTATTTTGATTTATAGAATGCTTAAGTTGGCCAAGCAGTCTAAAGATATTATCGGTCGCCTTATCTGTGTTGGTACAGCATCTGGATTCTTATTTTCAGTACTTCAAAACATAGGTATGACTATTGGAATTATGCCGGTTGCAGGAATTACACTTCCGTTTATGAGCTATGGTGGCAGCTCAATACTCGTTAACTTTATGTCTTTGGGATTGGTGCTAAATGTAGGTATGAGAAAAAGTAAAATTAACTTCTAAAATATTGTAATATTAAAATTCTAAAGTACATTTAAATATTATAAGTGGTTTAAACCTAAATATAAGGTTTAAACCACTTATAATACAATAAACATTTTCTAATAAAATATCAATCAGCTAATAAACAAGCTAGAATTAAATGAACAAAATGCTTTATACAAATTTATTTATACATATAATCTCTAGTCCATTGCAATTCATTATTTACCCCTTTATTAAATAGAAATTGATGAATGTTTATATTTCCACAATTAAAAGATGCTGCACAAGAATTTAAATATAATCTCCACATCCTTATAAAAGTTTCATCCTTCGTTTTTCTTATTTCAGGTAGTGCATTTTCGAAATTCCTTGCCCAATTTTCTAAAGTTCTTCCATAATGCAACCTTAGATTTTCTACATCAATGACATCAAACTTCTCATTTGACATATATTCTATTAATTCTGTAATTGCTGGAATATATCCACCTGGGAAAATATATTTATCTATCCAAGTATTATTTCCTCCGGTTTCTATGGCTGTTATACAATGAAGTAAGGATACTCCATTTTCATTTAACAAATTATTTATAGTTGAAAAGTACTCTGCAAGATGATCTTTCCCAACATGTTCTAACATGCCCACACTAACTATTTTATCGAACTTTTTATTCTTTAGCTCTCTGTAATCTGTAAGTTGAACTTCAACTAGATCCTCTAGTCCTTCATTTTTTATTCTTTCATTAACTTTAGATAACTGCTCAGAACTCAAAGTTATCCCCATAGCCTTTACTTTATATTTTTTAGCTGCAGTAATAATCAATTCACCCCAGCCACAGCCTATATCTAATAAGGTTTCACCCTCTTTTAAATCTAATTTCTTAATAATATGTTCTACTTTGTTTTTTTGAGCTTGAGTTAGTGAATCATTTGCAGATTTAAAGTAACCACAAGAATATGTCATGGTATCATCTAACCATAATTTATAAAAGTCATTTCCAATATCATAATGAAATTCAATATTCTTTTTACTATTCTTAATATTATTTGTAGCCATCTTTAGTAAATTTGCATATTTATCACTATTGCTTAAAAAACTCTCTTTATTATTATATAAAGATTCTATAACTTTTTGAACGCTTCCCTCGATATCTATTTTTTTGGTCATATATGCTTCACCAAAAGTTAATGAAGGATCCTTAATAATATCAGCTTTAGGAATAGGTTCATTAAAAATTATTTTAAATTGGCTTTCTCCTTGTCCATAAACTTCTGAACTACCATCCCAAAGTTTTAGTTCAAAGGTATCTGAAAATAAATTTTTAAATAATGTTTTGTAAAATATTTTGTCAATAATCATGACATTCATCTCCCATTTTTATTTAATTAACAAATCTAAAAATTAGATTAAATTTAACGATTTACTTTATTAGCTTCATTACTATTTCACATAGCTTTACATTTTGAACGCAGTTTACCATTTATATATTTCTTTTAAATGTTATTCTCTTTACTTTTTGATAAATAATTGAATAATTGATTATAATTTTTTTCTACTAATGGTTGTCTGTTTTTTGAATTCTCAATTTTATTATTATGTATGTCCATATTTTTTTTAAAGTTTTCTAATGTATCAATAATAGCAGTTTTAAATAGTGGAATAGAATCAATTATTCTCTTTATTCCATATATATATTCATCATCACTAAGAGTAAAACATTGAAATAATCCAGAAGTTAATCTTCCATCAGAGAACATATATATGTATCTATCACGCATTTCATCAGATAAATCAACTTCAATTTTATGCTTATATAATCTAAATATAATATCTCCATTTTTTATAAACACAGGAAATATACTAGAAAAAAGCGCCACTATATTGTTTTGTTCATCAACTACACCCGAAAAATCATTTTCATTAAGTCTCGCTACAATTTCATCTGTAAATATACAGTTTTTTATTTCCTTGCCCAATTTTGATTTTAATCTTTGTTCTCTTTCTTCAATTAATAAATTATCAATAGAATTAAATAATCTATTAATCGGACTTATATTTTTTTTTGAATTCTCTTTATTAGTAATCATAATAATTCCTCCATAAATAATTTAATTAAAACTTAATCTTTAATGATTTCAAAGAATATCATTAGACCAACTCAAATAGTAATAAATAAAAATGACATACACGATATTAACCTTTCGCATATGTCTTCAATAATTTCAGTTTTAACTATATCAAAAACAAAGTTAAAAAATAAAATTAACTCTAAAAATATTTCCGGTACAGATAATGTTAAAAAGCAATTGTATTATTATTCCTAAAAAATATGCTATTAAAATAATAATTACTTATTTAAAATATTTCAAAGGTCACTTATTCCGTAAAAATCGCCGACATAGTGGTCATACCAGTTAGTGCTAATATATCACATATTTTCTAATAATTCAACAAATGAATTCATAACAACATTTCCTTTTCTGTTACTTTCCTAATGTTTTTTTCCATTAACTTCATTTTCCATGCATTTATGTTAATCAGTAGTGTTTCCGCTTTAACATACATTTATATTAATATATTTTCATATAAAAAAATTTATGCCATAAAAAACTCAAATAGACCTCAACACAATTTCTTGCTTGCAATTTTTTATTAAAATAACTATTGAGCATAAGATTATATTAGGTAAAATATTAAAACATAAAAAGTGCTACAATCCTTAGTAATATAAGGTTTAAAGCGCTAAACTCAAATAAATATTTTGGCGGAGAGAAAGGGATTTGAACCCCCGGTACCCTAGTTTGAGTACAATGATTTTCGAGACCATCGCTTTAAACCACTCAGCCATCTCTCCATATAATTTTTCAATTCATTTATTTTACATATATTACACAAATAAACACACAAGATAATTATACACCTTATTAAATCAAACAAAAAGCACTTTTACTATTAATATCATACTTCTATTTACCATATCCTCAATTTATAATTATATAATTCATATCAATCTTAAAGTTATCAAGTTTATTACATTAAATATTATTGTTTTCTTCTTTTGTCGAAAAATTCAACTAATAAATCAGAACATTCATCATCATATGTCCATTTAACATTAACAAAAGAATTTAACCTTCTGTTATCAAGAATATTAATTGTTGAACCACAAGCTCCCATATCTTTATTAAAAGTTCCTATGTATAATTTAGATATTCTACTTTGAACAATAGCACTAGCACACATCGGGCAAGGTTCAAGTGTTACATACATTTCGGTACCATTGAGTCTCCAATCGCCAAGAAACTTCGATGCTTTTCTTATTGCTAAAATTTCAGCATGTGCTGTAGTATCATTTAATGTTTCTTTTAAGTTATGAGCTTTTGCTATAACTACACCATCTTTTACAATGACAGCCCCTACTGGAATTTCTCCTTTTTCCATTGCTAAAATTGCTTGTTTCTTAGCAATTTCCATGAAATCTATCATATTTAATCTCCTTATCGTTATATTAAAATTTCTTAAATATTATTTCACATATATCTTACTACCTAAATTATATTATCTAAATAAAATTTTAAGTTTATATAAAAAATTAAAACTAAAATTTATATCTTACAACAAAAAAAGATCACTGAAAAATGTATACAGTAATCTTTTTATCTTATATATTAATCCTAACACTTCAATCATTATTTTTTAATTAATATACTAATATCCATTTATTTTATTTTTCCTCTTCAACATTAGTAAATATTCTAACTTTTTTAATTCTGTTTTTCTCTATCTTCTCTGCAATAAATTTTGTTTTATTTATCGCAACTTCTTCCTGCTCTTCTGGCATTCTACCAAGCTCTCCAATCATAAATCCGCCAACAGAATCAAATTCTTCAGAATCTATATCGACCCCAATTAATTCACTAATCTCATGTAATTTCACACTTCCTTCAACTACATATTCGTTATCCCTTATAACTTGAACAGACTTCTTCTCTTCATCATATTCGTCTTCAATTTCTCCAACTATCTCTTCTACTAAGTCTTCAATTGTGACTATTCCAACAGTTCCACCATATTCATCTAATACAACTGCAATATGATTTCTTGATTTTTTCATTTCTTTAAACAATTCTACAATTTTCTTAAATTCAAATGTATAGAATGGTTCTCTAATATATTTATTTACATTAAAGTTTTCCCTTGCATTTTCAACCATAGCAAGATCTTTAACATTTAAAAATCCTATAATATTATCTATAGTTTGATTATAAACAGGAATTCTAGAGAATTGCTCATTCTTTATTACTTCCATTACTTCATCATAAGTTGCTTCTTCATCAATAGAAATAATATCCACTCTTTGAACCATTATATCTTTAACTTGTTGATCCGCAAATTCAAATACATTAAATATCATTTCTTTTTCAACATTTTCTAAAACGCCTTCCTCTTCACTAACGCCAACCATAGTTTTTAATTCTTCTTCCGTTATGGATGATTCAGATTCATTAGGATTTCCTCCAAGAATTCTAATCACCAATGAAGAAATGGCTGCAAAAATGTAAACTATCGGTTTAAACACTACTACTACAAATCTTATAAACTTGGCAACTTTTAATGATACTGATTCAGGATTTTGTTTAGCTATAGATTTTGGTGTTACTTCACCAAAAATAAGTATTAATATAGTCATTATTCCAGTGGCAATTCCAACTCCACTACTTCCAAAAATATTTGTTGCAACCATTGTTGCAATTGATGATGCTCCTATATTAGCTACATTATTTCCTATTAAAATCGCACTTAAAAGCTTGTTTTGGTCCTCAGTAAGTTTTTCTACCAATTCAGCTCCTGGCACCCCTTCTTCAATCATATGTCTTAATCTTATTTTGTTCAAAGACATAAGTGCAGTTTCTGACATTGAAAATAAGCAAGATAATACTATCAGTAAAATCAAACTAATTATCTGCCACGTATAACTAGGGTCCAAAAATAATCACTCTCCTAAAATTTCAAAATTTATATTTTACTTTAATTATATCATATTATAAATCAAAGTAATATAATTGCCAATTTCATCCTATTAACTTATATTACTATATTTAGTGATTTGGGAATTAATACATAGTATTAGAACCATATATCAAATTTTCTTATTTCATTAAGTCATTACTCTACTTTAATTTTTAGCTAAGACACATTTAAAAAATAAAAAATCCTTCTGACAAACCTATTTCCAGTCATGTTAAGTCAGCAAATTACCTTGATAAGCTCACTATAACATCAATTCACTTCCTTGCATTATGAAAAAAATAATCATAACCTTTTGGACTTATCGTTTTATTTTATATGCTTGAAAATACATCTTAACTAGAAAAAAGTGTTCTCTTCTGCACAGTGTTGCTTTGAAAATATGGATGTAGCATTTCTTCATTATAAGTTATTCTACCTTTGCTTGTCCCAATAAATATTGGGAACATACAAAAGTGGATGCAACTTACAATGTTAGAAATCCACATCTATATTCTCTAGCAACCGAGCAAAAAGAGAACACTTTCTTTCGGTAAATAATTGCTATAACTTATTATTGCACTTCACTTAATGTAGGCATTGATGCTATTGCTCCATAGTTTGTACATGTTATTGCTCCTACTTTGTTAGCAAATGCAACTATTTCTTTCCATTGTTCCATACTAATGTTTTTCTTATCCTCAAATTCAGATACTTGCTTTAATACAGCTCCAACAAATGAATCTCCAGCTCCTGTTGAATCTACTTGTTTAATCTTGATTGATGGAATTACTGCATTTTCACCCTTAACGCTTAAGTAAGTTCCTTCAGCTCCTAAAGTAATAGTTACTACACCAACTCCTAATTCATGTAACTTATTAACTCCAGCTGTAAGATCCTTTTCCTTAGTTATTAAGTATAATTCTTCATCACTTAATTTAGTGAAATCACTATACTTTAAAAATTTCTTACTATCTGCTATAAATTGATCTAGCATATCATCTTTGATTAATGCATCTCTATAATTTGGATCAAACGATACATAAATATTGTTTTCCTTTGCATATTCTAATAATTTAAAATATGTTTTCTTTAATTCACCTTCTAAAAATCCTGTAGCTGATCCAAAGTGAATTATATCTGTTGCTGTTATCTTTGATGTATCAACATTATCAAATGAATATTCTCCATCGCTTCCTCTTAAGAAATCGAAGTTACGCTCTCCATCTGCATCTATTCCAACTAAGGCCATTGTAGTGCTTCCTTTTTCTACTGCCATTTCAGTATTTATATTCAAATCATTTAATAATCCAATTAAAAATTTTCCGAAGAAGTCATCTCCAACTTGACCTAAGAAATAAGCATTTCCTTCTAACTTAGTAATACTTGCCGCAACGTTAGCTGGTGCTCCTCCTGCTTTCTTTTCGAATTTTTCACCATATTTTAGGCCTTTATTATCAACACAAACCATGTCAATTAAAAGTTCCCCAATGCAAAAAATGTTTTTATTCATACTTAACACCCCTCAAATTCCAAACGATTGCTTCGTTTAATTTTAGTTTATTATCGCTTTTAATTTCTACTTCTAATTCGTCTTCCTTAGGGAAGTACATTAATGTTGTTGTTTGTAAACCTTTTTCATAATATATTTCCATCACAGAATTGTCAAGAAACATATGTAAACTTAACGATTTATCAGTCTTTAATTTAAACTTCCTAATCCCTTTTCCGCCTAATTTCATATTATTTCTATCTATGATGCATATTTCAGTTCTTTTGTCATAAACTAAAGATATATATTCATCTTTAAACTTAAACTTCAACTCTATAACATTACTTTCATCAAAATCAAAATCTAACTTTATTTCTACATTTCTTGAATCTAATTTTAAGTTATAATTACAAAAAGTTAAATTATTAATATTTACAATTTGTGACTTTCTTAGATTTTCTACTAACTTTAATGGTCTTTGATATAATACATTATCCTTATATTCTAGAACTCTAGGTAAAGTTAACGGAAACATCCAGCCGCCATTATCTGAACTTGGATATTCATTGTCCTTATCTGGCATACCTACCCATCCAATCATGATATTTTCACCATCATGAGTGAATACTTGTGGTGCATAAAAATCAAATCCCATATCTATTTCTTTAAATTCACTATGGTTCTTTAAGGATACTTCTTCTAAATCTAAATCTCCAATTATATATCCTGATTGATATATATTTTGATATCTAAATTCCTCAGCTTCTAATCCTTGTGGTGAAAATAAAAATGCATATTTAGTTTTATCTAACTTAACCATATTAGGACATTCCCACATATAGCCAAATTCATTCATATTTGTCTTTAACTCTCCGACAAGTTCCCAATTTTCAATGTCTTCCGACTTATAAATCAGAGCTCTTCCTTTTAAATTCTCAGTTTGAACTCCAAGTACCATGTAATAAACTCCATCTTGAATAAATATCATCGGATCTCTAAAATGTGCAGTATATCCTTCAGGCTGCTTAGTTATTATAGGTCCTCTCTTTTCAAAAGTTCCATCTTTATGATAATCAACTATACATTGATAAGATTCTCTATTATTATTTTCATCTTTAACATTTCCTGTATAAAATAATTTTAAAGTATTATCTTTTACATATGCACCACCAGAATAACATCCGTTTTTATCATACCATTCTTCTGGCTTTAGAATTATTTCCGGCTTAGTAAAATTAACAAAATCATCTGTTTTAACTAGTGCCCAATGTTTATTCTTATGTTCACATCCAAATGGATTCCATTGATAAAAAATATGAAATTTATCATTATAGTAACTCAATCCATTAGGATCATTAACTAACCCAAATGGCATTTCTATATGAAAATTATTTCGCCATATGTTGTTGTCTTTATTACTATAATAATTATTTAAATTCTCTTCTACCTTTTGATATAAATCTTGATTTAGCATAATTACCTCTTTCCTCATTTAGGCACATCAAAGAAAATAATAATTCAAAGATGAGACGTATATTTTGTGTCAGACAAGGAGACAATTTCAATTCATAGTAGACTATTAACTGAAATTGCCGACGCAGTATGATGCAAAATAGGTTAACATATTGATCTATTATTTTTGGGATTGTGCCTTAACTTAAAGTTCATTTTTTAATAATAAATGAATATACTTAACTAGAGTCTCTTGAAGGCACTTAAAATCTACTAATTCCTGATTATCTAAGTCTTATTTGCTACTAAAAATTCTTACACTTTCTCTTTCTATGAGCTTTAATGGTACATTATTATGTTTATCTAACTTCTTTCCTTCAATCAGATCTAAAATTCCCTGAGCTGTATTGACTCCTACTAAATCATAATTAAATGCTACAGTAGTAAGTGTAGGATATAAAACACTTCCAACATCATATCCTCCAAATCCAGCTAATGAAATTTCATCGGGAACCTTAATATTATTTTCATGCAGATATCTAAGTATTCCTAAGCATATATTATCAGTTGCACAAACTATTCCTGTTGGACTAAACTTCATCATTTCCTTTGCCATTTCATATGACTTTTCAAACGAGAATCCAGTCTCTATAAAATCAACACTACTTTCTGGATTATTTTCAGTAAAAGCATCTATAAATCCAGATTTACGTTCCACGCCAACTGCTTTATCTTCTTCTGTTACACCTGCAAAAACAACATTTCTATGGCCTTTTTCTTTAAAATAATTCCCCATAATTCTTCCAGCTTCATAGTCATCTATCTTAATGTAATCAGTGAATTCATTTTTTTGTCCTGTAAAAATCATTGGAACATTTAATTTATTAACTAATTTTATATGTTCCTTAGTAATAGCAATAGAATTAATAATGATTCCATCAACACCTTGTTGATATAGACTCTTTATATTCTCTAGTTCTTTTTCAATACTTAAATTACTTATCAATATTAAACCTTGATAATCATTTTCTTCCAGCCTCCTGTTAATTCCAGTTAACAATTTTCCAACTGTAACTGAATCCATTCTCGGTAACACAATACCAATTAGCTTACTTCTTTTAGTTTTTAATCTCTTTGCAAAAAAATTAGTTTGAAAGCCAGTCTTTTCAATGGCTTCTTTTATCTTTTTAGCATTTTCTTCACTTACATACCCATTATTTAAATATCTAGAAACACTGCTTTTGGATACATTAACCATGTTAGCAATGTCTTGAATTGTAACTTTTCGATCCATAATAACCTCCATATAACGTATAAAATAACAACTTATTATTTCTAATGTTATTTTTGATTAATATTATTATATCCTATTATTTGATAATATTAAAAATCAAGTTATATATGTAATATTACTAATTTAGGTACATGAATCATATGATGCAAGTAAATCAGTATACTTAATTTTGTTTTAAATATATTTAAATACTTTTTTATTTACTTAGACTCTTTATTTAGTTAAGAATAATATTATATTATTACAAAACATATTAATTTCTAAATAAATCTAAAAAGATAATATATTTTGTAATAATAATCTCGTAAGATTATTATCCTATTATATTTAGATAGATCTAGTAGAATCCTATAGTCTCCACTAAATCTATCCAAATGCATAATTTTTAATATGCTATATTTATTTTTATTATTCTTCTGTCTTAAAGAAGAAATATGTTAAGCAGAATGATACTGCTATTGCTACTGCATTAACTAAAATGTAGCTACCTAAGCTGTTCATGTATAATAACATACCAGGAATAGCTGTAACTCCCATTCCAGTACCTGCTAAATGAAGCATTCCTGAAATCATACCACCAGCTGCTCCACCTACACAACCAAATGCAAATGGTTTTATAAATCTTAAATTAACTCCGAAGATTGCTGGTTCAGTAATTCCTAAGAAAGCTGGTATTGCTGATGAAATATATAATGAACGTTTCTTTTTATCTTTTGTCTTAAATGCTACTGCTAATGCTGCTGCTCCTTGAGCTACAATACCACAAGTTATCATTGCGTTAAATGCATCTTTTCCTGTACTTGCTAATAATTCAACTTCTAAAGCATTTAATGCGTGATGAACTCCTGTAACAACGATAATTTGATGAACACCTCCAATGATAAGACCACCTATTCCAAATGGAAGATCCATAAAGCTCTTAATAGCACCAAATATTAATTGTTCAGCATTATGCATGATTGGTCCAACTATTAATAATCCTAATATCATTGAGAATAATAAAGTAACAAATGGTGTAACTATTAAGTCTAATACATCTGGCACAACTTTCTTAAGTGCCTTTTGAGTTTTAGCTGCAATAATTCCAAGTACTAAAGCAGGTAATACAGAACCTTGATATCCTACAACCGGAATAGTTATTCCTAGTATAGAAAGGTTAATTGGAGTGGCAGTTCCTGCTGCTACTGCATAAGCATTTGGTAAGCTTGGTGATACAAGCATCAATCCTATTACTATACCTATAACTGGTGTCCCACCAAACTTTTTCATTGTTGACCAAGCAACTAGAGCTGGTAAAAATGCAAACGCAGTATCAGTTAATACTTGAGTGAAAAGAACAAAATTATCACCCATCTGTACACCTAAGTTTTGTAGAAGTCCTCTTACTCCCATAAATAATCCTGTCGCAACTAATACAGGAATTATTGGAACAAATACATCCCCAAATGTTCTTGAAATCTTTTGTAATAATGTCATATCACTATAAGCATCTTGTTTTGCACTACTATTTGCTAAATTTTCTTCTCCTTTAACGATTACATCATATACCTTATTAACAAATCCTGTTCCAAGGATTATTTGATATTGTGCTGCTGCAAAAAATTGTCCTTTAACTCCATCAATATTTTCAATAGCTTTTTCATTAATCTTTTCCTTATCTTTTAATATAAGTCTCAATCTAGTGGCACAATGTTCAACGGATTTAATGTTTTCTTTTCCACCGATATTCTCTAATATCTCTTTTGCTACTACATTTTCTTTCATAGATAACATCCCCCTATTCTCTATTTAAAAATCGTTTTCATACTTTACATACCACAACTCTCTGTGTTGTTTTTATGATACCAGTTCCACACATTATATGTCAATATATTTTTTTATATTTCAAAAAATATTTTTATCATTTGAATCGTTATCATGAAAGTTATATTGAATAATATTTTAATTTTTTGTATATATATCATTAATCCAAATTTTTTGACTATCATTTTCCAATGGTTATTTTTCCCCCTATGACATCAGTTCCACATTTCTTATTTTATATAACTTTAATTGTAATATCTTTTCCCAAAAAATAACTTTTTCCAACAAAAAATCAAAACAAAAAATCAAAACAAAACATTCTAAACTTATAAGGTGAGCAGTGACCATATTTATTCTATAGCCTAAATGAAAAAACTATATACTACACTTATCACATAATTCTAAGTTATTGTATGTTCTGCTATTAATATATAATATAATCTATAACTAGATATTTTTTTGAATTTTTTTCCAAATAATTGTTGCAAATTTCTGTAATTATTATTAACATAATATTATAGGAGTGTGAGTACGTATGGGCGTTAATGATATTATTAAAGTTGGTGATAATATTAAATCTTTACGAAAAGAGAAAAGAATATCTCAAAAGGATATGGCAGCTATACTTAAGATACCTTACTCAACATATTCAAATTACGAAAATAATAATAGAGAACCTAGCGCTGAAATGTTAAATAAAATAGCAAAAGCCCTTAATGTTAATTTATCTTATCTTCTAGGAATCCAAAGTCATCTTAAAAATGCATCTACAGTACATAGATGTTTACCTGATGATAATGAAAGTATTAGTAAAATAGCAAGTATTATAAAACTATGTGGATTTAAAATTAATTTTAATGAATTCATAGGAACAGATGATGAAGCTGAAGAGTCCCTTAAAATTGCTATTGAAAATGATACAATTCCTCTAGTCTATATTAATGATGAAAAAAACACCTTGAATTTAACTAATTCTGAATTCAAAGAATTTACTGATAAGATTTTGCACTATGTTAAATTTGAAATGAACGAACTAATTAAAAATAAATAATAACTGATATTTTTATATAAATATAATTCCACTAATTTAACCTATTATACATATCTAATAGGACTGCACTTTTTATAATACAGTTAACAAAATTAATCATAGTTTTTATAACGCAAAAAGATTGCAGAAAAACTTAAAAGATCTGACTCCTATTGAATATAGAAATCAGATCTTGGTTTGATAATTTTTATTTTTTCATCTGTCTACTTGACAGGGTGCAGTTCAAATTACTGTGGTTTTTTGCTACACTATTTTTATGATAATTCAAAAGCTCCAGTATAAAGTTGATAATATTTACCTTTCTGTTCAATTAAATCATCATGATTTCCTCTTTCAATTATTCTACCTTGATCTAGTACCATAATTACATCAGAATTCTTAATTGTAGAAAGCCTATGAGCAATTACAAAAACAGTTCTTCCCTTCATAAGCTTATCCATACCATCTTGAACAATTTTTTCTGTTCTCGTATCAATGCTAGATGTTGCTTCATCAAGTATTAAAACTGGTGGATCTGCTATAGCTGCTCTAGCGATTGTTAATAGCTGTCTTTGTCCTTGAGAAAGATTTCCTCCATCCCCTGTAAGAATTGTATCATATCCCTTTGGTAGATGTTTTATAAACTGATCTGCATTTGCAAGTTTTGCTGCTACATGCACTTCCTCATCACTTGCATTTAATTTACCATATCTGATATTATCTGCAACAGTTCCTGTAAATAAATGAGCATCTTGAAGTACTATGCCCAATGAACTTCTTAAATCCTCTTTTTTAATCTTATTAATGTTAATACCGTCATATCTAATTTTTCCATCTTGAATATCATAGAAACGATTAATTAAATTAGTAATAGTTGTTTTTCCTGCACCTGTAGCCCCTACAAAGGCTATTTTTTGTCCAGGTTTTGCATAAAGCTTTATATTGTGTAATATAATCTTCTCATCATTATAACCGAAATCGACATCATCAAATACTACTTCACCATTAAGCTTTGTATAAGTAGTTGTACCATCCCTATGTGGATGCTTCCAAGCCCACATTCCAGTACGTTCCTTACATTCTTCTATTTCTCCATTTTTATTTTCTTTTGCATTAACTAAAGTAACATATCCTTCATCCATTTCTTTTTTCTCATCAATAAGCTTAAAGATACGTTCTGCTCCTGCTAATGCCATTATAACAAAGTTAAATTGTTGAGCCATTTGGTTTACTGTTTGACTGAAAGTTCTTGTTAATTGTAAGAAAGCTGCAAGACCTCCAAGAGTAAAACCTCCAAAACCTCCAATTGCAAGAACTGAACCAAAAATAGAAACAGCTACATAATTTATATATCCTATGTTACTCATAATAGGCATTAAAACATTAGCGTATTTATTTGCATTATTTGCACTATTAAAAAGCATATCATTTAATTTATCAAAATCTTGCTTTGCTTCTTCTTCATGGCAAAAGACTTTTACAACTTTTTGACCTTCCATCATCTCTTCTATATAACCATTAACTGCACCTAAATCCTTTTGTTGAAGTCCAAAGTACTTTCCACTTTTAGATCCAATAAATTTAGTTACTTTAAGCATTAATAGGATAATTAATATTTCAATTACTATTAGTGGCAAACTTAGACGTATCATAGCAATAAATACACCTATAACAGTTATAATTGCTGATAACAATTGTGGTATGCCTTGGCTTATCATTTGTCTTAAAGCATCTGTATCATTGGTATAAAGACTCATTAAGTCTCCATGAGCATGAGTATCAAAGTATTTTATTGGCAAAGTCTCCATATGAGAAAACATATTATCTCTTATTTTTTTTAGTGATCCTTGAGAAACTATTATCATCATACGGCTAAATGCATATGTTGCAATAACTCCAACATAATAAATCAATGCCATACTAGTTATCATTTTAAGCAATGGTCCAAAATCTTTTTGTTGTGTATTTAATAATGGTGATATATAGTCATCAATTAAATTTTTTAATAATGTTGTACCAATAACATTAGCAAGAGAACTTATGATAATAGTTATTACTACTATAGAAAATAACAATTTATATTCTTTAAGCACATACACTAATAATCTTTTTAATGTCTTTAAAGAATCTTTACTCATTTTGGCATGTCCACGTGAGCTACGAGGCCCACGCATAGTTCTAGGCTTCATATCTTTATTTTGACTCACTATTATCAGCTCCTTTCATTTGAGATTCATAAACTTCACGATATATAGCATTGGATTCTAACAACTCATTGTGAGTTCCAAAGCCATCTATTTTTCCATCATCTAATACAATAATTCTATCTGCATCTTCTACTGAAGAAATACGTTGTGCAATAATAATCTTAGTTGTATCTGGAATTGTTTCTTTAAATGCTTTTCTAATTAAAGCATCAGTTTTTGTATCTACGGCACTTGTTGAGTCATCTAATATTAATATTTTAGGTTTCTTAAGAAGAGCTCTTGCAATACATAATCTTTGTTTTTGTCCTCCAGATACGTTGCTTCCACCTTGTTCAATGTAAGTATCATATTTATGTGGGAAATTTTCAATAAATTCTTCTGCTTGAGCTTGTCTACAAGCTTTGATTATTTCTTCATCAGTTGCATCCTTTTTCCCCCATCTTAGATTTTCTTTTATTGTTCCAGAAAATAATACATTCTTTTGTAATACCATTGAAACTTCATCTCTAAGAGTTTCTATATCATAATTTCTTACATCAACTCCGCCGACTTCAACATTTCCATCTGTTGTGTCATACAATCTTGGAATAAGTTGAACCAATGTAGATTTAGCACTACCAGTTCCGCCTATGATACCTATAGTTTCACCCGAATTGATTTTAATATTTACATCTTCTAAAACACATTTATCCTTATTTTTGCTATATGAAAAACTAACATTATTAAATGCTATAGATCCATCTTTTACTTCACAAATTGGATTTTCACAATTTGTTAGATCACTTTTTTCATCTAATACTTCTATAATTCTTTCTGCTGATGATTTTGACATAATTACCATTACAAATACAAAAGACATCATCATAAGACTTATCATTATATTAGTTGTATAAGCAAACATACTCATTAACTCTCCAGTTGTCATTGTATTCGAAACAATCATCTTTGCTCCAAGCCAAGATAAAAGTAAAATACAAGTATAAACTGCAAATTGCATTGCTGGTGCATTAATTATTATTAACTTTTCAGCTCTTATAAAGAATTTATATAAAGTTTCAGATGCTTTGTAAAACTTATTTGTTTCATGATCTTCTCTTACATAAGCCTTTACAGTTCTAATCGCAGTTAGATTTTCTTGTACACTTGCGTTTAGATCATCATACTTCTTAAAAACTTCCATGAAATATGGATGCGCTTTTGTCATTATAAAATACAATGCAGCACCTAAAAAAACTATTGCTCCCAAAAATACTAAGGCTAATTTTGCATTGATATAAAAGCTCATTGCCATTGCAAAAATAAGCATAAACGGTGCTCTAACAAACATTCTTATCAACATTTGAAACGCATTTTGAACATTTGTTACATCTGTTGTAAGTCTAGTTATAAGTCCAGCTGTAGAATACTTGTCTATATTTGAAAAAGAATATTCTTGAATGTTGTAATACATTCCTCTCCTCAAATTTCTTGCAAAACCAGTTGATGCACTTGCGGCATATTTCCCCGATAAAGCACCACATGCAAGAGATATAAATGATACGCATATCATTATAGCTCCATAAATATATACATATTTCATATCAGCTTTGTTTACTCCATTATCAATTATTAATGACATTATAAGTGGAATAATTGTTTCCATTATTGCTTCAAGGCCAACAAATATTGGAGTGAGAATAGTATCTCTTTTAAACTCCGCTATATAATTTGTTAATTTTTTTATCATAATCTTCCTCCTTATTTGTTAGGTTTCTAACTAATAAATGTTTAGGCACAATCAAAAAAATAACAAGTCCATCTGACAGCATATTTTTCATCATTCTTCGTCAGCAGATTGCCCTAATAGGCTCGCTATAAAGCCAATCTACCTCCTTGTCTGATAAAAAATATTCATGACAGATTGGACTTGTTATTTTCTTTCATGTGCCTTAAAAAAATTGCATTAATCAGCAATTTTTTCTGACAATCTATCAATTAAAGAAATTAATATATGTATCTCATCTTCGTTGAGTTCCTCTTTTAAAGATTTTTCAAACGCAACGATAAAATCATATACATTTCTTTGAATTTCTAATCCTTTTTCTGTAGATATTATCTTCTTAAGCCTTGCATCTTCAGAAACGCTCACCCTTTGTATGTATCCATTCTTCTCCATAAGCTGAAGTACACTAGTTACTGAAGAACGTCTAATATCAAGTTCTTCTTCTATGTCCTTTTGTAATATATCCCTGTTTCTAGAATGATAGCATATATATCCAAGAATTCTAGCTTGAACGCCTGTCAAACCATACTTTGAAGCTTCTTTATCTATTCTTCTATGAATTCTCTTAGCTAGTATACCTACCTTTTTACCAATACGTATTTCACTATCCATATTTTCTTCTCCTATCAATTTGTTAGGTTTCTAACAAATATCATAATTTAAATCAGTTTATTTGTCAATAATACATTTTCACTTTATATAAAATTCAAAAAATATGAGATTGCTACACTCTTGAATATCATTAATAACATTTTTACAATCAAAAGTAAAACAACCTCATATCACTAATTACATAGCTATTAATATTTAAAAACAATTCGCTTACAGCTTAAATAATTTCTTTACAATTTTTACTCTTTAAATTTTAATCCCATGAATCATTCATTTCCAACAGCCTCATTCTTATATATTTTTCTGTCTTTTCTAACTAGAAATATAGTTCCAATAAGAATAAAGGTAGCCATAATATATGGTAGATTTATCTGTTTATCAAATAGGTAGCCAGCCATAATAGGTCCAACTATACTCCCCATACTAGTATAAGTTGTGTTCAATCCAGAAACAAATCCCTGTTCATCACTTCCAGCTTCATTTGAAAGCAATGTGGTTACTGTTGGTCTTAAAAATGAATTAAATGCAAAGAATATTGAAGATACTATTAAAAGATAGATAAAATTAACTTTTACTATCATTAATAAAAGTCCAATTGCACTCATTAGTAACGAAAATCTAATCAAATTATGTTCACCAAAGCATTTTATTGCTTTTTCAATAAGCCACATCTGAGTAACAATACCAATAGCCGCTCCTAATGTTATTAAAATTGAAATATCTCTCGATGTAAATCCATATCTATTTTCAACATATAAAGAATAAACCGTCTCAAAACTAATTAATCCTAAAGTCATCACAAATATAATTAATAGATATCTAAAATATGATTTACGAACAGATTGTACAAGCTGATTAATTATAGATTCCTGCTTTTCTGATTTCTTTGCCATATTTCTTTTTTCTAAAGATAAAGTTTCCGGTAATATAAAAGTTAATAAAGTTGAAATAAAACTTAGCGCTGACGCAAAAAAATATGGCATTCGTATTCCATATTGAGCTATAATTCCTCCTATTCCAGGTCCCAATACAATTCCCAAATTCATTGCAGCACTTAAGTACCCCATTCCCTTTGCACGAGTTTCTTTTGTAGTAATGTCTGCTACATATGCAAGAACAGAAGGAATCATAATTCCCACTCCAATTCCTCCTACAATTCTAGCTATATATAGAAGCATTAATGTGTGTGAAATTGCAAATATAAAATCGGAAATAACCGTAAAAAATAACCCACATAAAATCATTATTTTTCTTCCATGCTTATCTGATAAACTTCCACCTATAGGTGAAAAAACAAATTGTGCCGCTCCAAAAGCAGCTACTAAATACCCTGCTGCAGTACCAGCTGCATTAAATTGTTTTAGATAATCAGGTAATATAGGAATAACCATCCCTTGACCTAATAAAGCAATAAACAAATTAAGCATTAATAAGAACAGCGGGAGCATTTTTCTAGTATTTGAATTAGACATTTTGACCTCCTAAGTTTTATTTAAATATATAGTTCACGCAATGTAAACTATTATAAATTTAATTTTAATATTTGTAAATGTAATTTAACATTTATGGAATATACCGTAAAAAGTAAAATCTCATGCTAATTCTTTCATATAATATTATACATATTTTATTGATTATAATATTTCACTTATGAATTACAGTAATAATCTAATCTTGAACAAGAAAATCTGCTTCGCAGACTGTGAGTTTCGTCTATTTCTAAAAGTTATCTATATATTTGACTGCATTATAATTTTCTAAAAAATAAAAAAGCTACAGCCATTATTTCTCTAGACTGTAACTTTTACATAATATTATTATAAGGCACATTCACATAAATATTAAGTCCATTTACCAACCTATTTTCCATCATACTGCGTCAGCAAATTGACCTAATAGACCCACTATGAGGACAATTTACCTCCTTGCCTGATAAAAAATATCCATGTCAAATTGGACTTATTATTTGTTTTCATGTGCCTGATATTTCACAAAAATTATTTTATATGGTGTTTATACTAACATTACCTTATAAATTGACTTATCCAGTTAAATATATATTTTTTTATTCTTTTGTATATAGATTATATGGCATCATCCTACTATAGACTTATTCTCAATTATATTCATGTATATATTGTACTACTTGTCTATACGTAATATATAAAATGCTGAAACATTATATACATATTACCATTGTAACAATCTATCTATTTCATTTTCCTGTTCACTATCTATTGTTATAGTATCCTTGTTTTCTTCAGCAGCTATTTCATTAGATGTGTCATTCGTAATATTTTTTACAGGTGATGTAATTATGGTTGATCTCATTTTCTCAGCTATCAATATCGTTATGTATGCTGAAAAATCTAACCCAAGAGACTTTGCTTCTTTTGAGGCAAACTCTTTAATATGAGGTGCTAACGTAATTGTAGTCTTTATTTTTTTACACATTCTTACTCTTGCCTATTATGTCGTATGTTTTAACATTAACCATTTGGGCATCATCCAACACTTTATAATCACTTAAATAATCCCTAAGTAATAAAGCTCCTCCACCTATAAAAACAAATCTTGAATATTTTGATTGTTCTGGGAACGCCTGCTTTACAGCATTTATTATCTCTCCTGCTCGAATGCTTAAAACATTATCTATGTCTTCTGCTACATTCACATCCTTACCTTCTACAAATATAGTTTTATCTGCAATTATCTGTTCAGCCTTCATTCGATTGGAATAATTTACACCATACTTGGACAATTCTTGAAGCAGAACATCATAAGTAGCATTTACACCTAACGGATAGGTCCTACCCTCTTTAAATTGGCCATTACTCATATATGCTATGTCTAATGTACCTCCGCCTATATCTACTACTAATGTATCTCTTTCCACCAAAGATTTATCATATAAAAACAATCCTGCTGATTGAGGAAATACAATAACTTTAGTAATAGTAAAACATCTATTTTCTCCATTAAGCTTCATAAATACTCTTCTATTTTCAAGAGCTTTTATTAATGAGCTTTTTTGCTCAGCGAAAAACTGAGCAGGAAGTCCAGTTATAATTCTAATATTATTGTCTATTGTAGAATTCATAGTAGCGGCTATAGCTGTATATAAACAAATATGAAAAATTCCATCTTTATCTCTAGATTGTTCAGTACTAGTAAAACCATCATCATTACCAATCAAATATACTTTATTATTATACTCTACTGTATATTTAGCCGTTTCTAACTCATGAATCTTTTCTTTTACTGTAGACGAAAAAGATCCCTCCATGCTTTGTGCGATAAAGTTTGTTGTATTGTAACCTATATCTGCACTAATTCTCATTTTTTAATCCCCCTTTTTCATTTAAATATCCTATTAGAATACTTTTGTATGGCATTTATACCACTGTTTTCTTATATATAACTCATCTAAATTAAATGTATATTTTTTTATTCTCTTGTATATTCTTCATATGGTATTTATACCTCTATCACCTTATGAATATTAATGCACGTATATATTGTATTAATTGCCTATACATAATATATAAAACAATATCTCTATTCTTTTAACTTATCTAAACCTAAATCAATTTCTTCACTTAATTCAGATTTATTAATTGTTTTCATTAAGTTAAAAAGCATGAATTCGGTAATTGTCATCCCTTGTTTCCGTGCCATTCTTTTTATGGCCATCTTCTGCTCTGTCGTAACTCTAAGCATGATCGTTGCATCTTTCATCATGTACCTCCTAGTCTACATAATGTATATAATGTATATATTGTATTTACAATATATACATTAGCACAACTAGTCCGAAGTTTTTGTAAAAATATGGAATGCATATTAAAGAATCACTCGACTTGTTTCGTATTATTTTATTGTTTATCATTTAATTGTAGTACTTCTAGAAATATTTTGATTTGCAAAAAATAAGAAGTATCTGCTTAGATACCTCCTATAATTCTAATTTTTATATAATCTACTTTTAAATTTATTATGTTATGCAAATTCAAAAAATAATAAATCAATCTGATCTAGAGTCCTATTTTCCACCATTCTGCCTCAACAGATTGACTTACTAGACTAGCTATGAGATTACGCTGCTCCCTTTTATGAAAATAATCATGGCATTTTGGACTTGTTATTTTCTTTTATATGACTTATTATTTGTTTCCTGTTTGTTCATTTTGATTTGTAGCTTGTCTAACATTAATGTTTGAAATAGTTTGATTATCCTTATCTGAATATGTTATTTGAAGTATGTCACTTTCCCCAAAGAAGCCGTTTCTTTGGGGAGTTACATCCCAAATTTAAATTACGAATTGTTTATATAAAAAAACACTAGATATTATATCCAGTCTAAATAGTATTTCTTTTAACATATTCTATATAATTTTATACAGATTTAATCTCATCAATATATTTTTGCAATTCTTTTAATTTCATTCTTCTTTTCTTTATCTTCTCATTAGATTCATTAACTATCTTTTTCACATCAACAGGATCCCCATAATTAATTTTATCTTTTAGCTCAGCTTCAGCTATCTTTATTTTCAAACTATTTATTTGGCTGGCTATTGCAGAATATAGTACATCAATCTCTTTTATAACTTTTTCTGCCGCTTTCTCTTTTGCAACTTCATTTGATATTTCTCTATCCATGTCTTTCCCCCCTGATTATCCCTTTTTACCATATATATGTACTGTCTTGTAATGATATGATTTATAAAAATAACATTTCATATTATTAATATTTCCAATAAATTAATTATCAAATATTTGAGTAGCTTCATATAATATTTTAGTAATAATGAAAAAAGTTTTTAATAATTTCAGCTTCTGTTAGCAGCTGAATGATAAATATTAATTATAGGAAGGAGTAGTTTTTACAAAATTACAAGAACATATATTATACGTTATTTAGAAGGTGAATTAATATGGCAACAAAACCACAAATTTTACGTCCAGGGGATACAGTGGGAATAGTTACTTTAGGAAGTCCATTATATGAGAATGTTATTAATGCTCGTATACAAACTCTTCAGAATTTTGGTCTTAAAGTAGTTTTAGGGAAATACGTATATTCTTATAATGGATATCTTGCAGCCACAGAACAACAAAGAGCTTCAGATTTAATGGATATGTTTAAAAATCCTGATGTAAAGGCGATTATTCCTTCAAGAGGTGGAGTTGGTGTTGCAGGCATTATACCGTATCTTGATTTTTCTGTTATCGCACAAAATCCTAAAATTGTTACAGGATATAGTGATATAACAATTTTACTAAATGCTTTGTATACATTAGCTGATTTAATTACTTTTCATAGTCTTCTTTTAATAGATTTTGAGGCAACCACACCTGAATACAACTTTAACCAATTCTTTACTGCAACAGCTACACTCACCTCACCAAGGCAACTCGAAAACCCTCCTGAAATCCCTCTAATAAGTAGAGTTCCTGGAAATGTAACAGGTCCTATAGTAGGCGGTAACCTTACATCCTTTGTAGATAACCTTGGTACTCCATTTGAAGTCGATACAAAAGGAAAGATAATCTTAATCGAGGATGTTCATGAACCTGTTAATACAATCTACAGATATATTAACCACCTAATATTAGCTGGTAAATTTAAAGATTGTGCAGGTATTATTATGGGAGAATGCTCACAGTGTGTAACTGCATATGATAAGTCATATGACGACTTAATTGATGAAGTTATGGTACCACTAAATAAACCTCTAATGACAAATTTAGCATCAGGGCATGGCAAATACAAAATGGCTATACCTATAGGTGCTCAAGCTAACCTCAACACTTATAACAATACATTAACAGTGCTTGAACCAACAGTTCATATATAAGAGTATATAAAAGATTTTTTATATACATTGAATCATTTTTTAATTCACATTTTTTATTTTTTCACAAAATAAAAGAGTGTCGCAAAATGATTAAATTCTAATCAGGAGCGATGCCCTTTTTCGATTTAAATTAGTTAATTTCCAAACATTTAAAATTCCACATCAATTATTTAAAGATTTCTGACTTTTAAGCGCACTTAGCCTAGTCACTTTATTCCATAATTAGACAGCAGGTTTTAATTCATGAAGATGCTTATGAGTTCCTTCATTTTGTATTTTAGAATGTAATTTGTTAATGTTGTAGCGAAAACAAAGCAAAATAAATTCAGTCTTGACACTATTTTTTCCACGTGTTAAAAATCTATTGAATTCATAATCACTTTTTAGAACTCCAAATGCCCCTTCGACCTTAATAGATCTATTCATTCTCAATTTAGTCCCAAATTCAGTTGTAATATTTTTATAGGATATTTCACGTTTTTTCACAAAAGTTTTTGGAACCTGCATTTTTCTATTCCCTTTTGCTTTTGTACACTTTACTTTATAAGTACATTTATCACAAGTTTCACATTCATACACAGTAACTTCGGACTTGTATCCACTTGCGGATTTTCTGTAAATAATAGCAGTCGGTATCAATTTTCTATGATTATTGCAAATATAAAGATCAGATTGAGCATCGTATTTCATATTTTCGCGTTTACTTATATCATTTTTAAAACTTCTTTTTTTCCACTTTTCATAAGTTTGTGGTTTTATGTATGGAATTTGTTTGTTAGATTCTAAAAATATAACATCTTATAATTCTTCAAGGTTGATAATTTCAAAAAGAGCAAAAGTCTTCTGAAACATTTTTGCTTCATTTTTTTAAATAACTTTCTTCCAGACAAATGTATAACAATTGGCATTCGCCTCGATTTTAGTACCATCAACAAATACATTTTCAAATAATATTTCTTTTTGAGTTGCTAGATATTTAACTTGTTGATAAAATAAATCTTCAACCACTTCATTTGAAAGATAGTTTTTACTAAATCTACTAACCGTAGTATGATCAGGTGCTTTATAGCCTTGAAGTAATCACTAAAATTTATATCTCTTTTACATGCTTTTTTTATTTTTCTGCTTGAATAAATATTTTGAGAATAAGCATAAGATATTATTTTAAACATTACTTTAGGTTCCACTGCCGGTTTTCTTCCAACGGAAAAGTACGCCTTATATAATTTCTGTAATCTAATCCCTCCAACACGTGGCTTAGCAAGCGTACAGAATCATCTTCAGGTATTAAGTTTTCTAAACCTAATGGTAATATAAGTTAAAAATTATCATTAAACTCATTATAATTTTTAATGTATGATTTAGTTAGTTGCATAATTTAATTATACAATCAATGTGAGTTCTTCAGAATTTACATTTTTTTATATCTAAAAAGTGAGCCGCTACAAAACTAAACTATGTTAGTTTTGCAACAGCCCCTTAACAAATTTAAAATAACCAATTTAATTTCTATATAGTATACTTAATTCATAACCTAAGTTGTATGTTGAAGTAGATTGGTCTACTCACCCTTATTATTTAAAATACTGATTACAACCCCCACATTAATAACTCTTTTATTAATATGTTAACTAGTTTTTTATTAAGTTTTTTACTAACCTTGTAGATACTAAGCATTCTTCACCATTTATCATTTTTATAATTCTATTATGCATGTCTATTTCTTTTATAAGATGTTTATTAACCAAAAAAGATCTGTGACATCTATAAAATCTCTCATCTAATTTATCTTCAACTTGCTTCATTTTTGCATAAAATTCTACTTGTCTATCAATGGCATGCAAAACAACTTTATGTATAGTAGTTGAAGTTTCAAAAAATAAGATTTTATTGTATTCAATGTTTATAATTTTATCGTCTGCTTTTAGAGTAAAATTTTTCTGTAAATCTGTAGCTTTAGACGAATATTTTTTATTTGCATTTACAATGCATTGATGTATTCTTTCTCTTACATTATTATAGTTATCTTTTATAATATAATCCATGGCTTCCACCTTATATATAAAGGTAAGATAACTCATTTCAGCATGAGTAGTTACAAATACAATAAAGCCTCTTGGATCATATTCTCTAATTATTTCTGCTAATTTTATACCATTAATATCAGACTTTAAATCTACATCTAAAAAATACAAGCCAGATACATCATTATTTTTTAAATAATCTATAACACCCTTAGGATTCTCTGTAGACAAAGTCATTTCCATATCAAAATTTTCTATCATAATAATATCTTCAATTGCTTTTGTAAATTTTTCTCTTTGTTCTTTATTATCTTCACAAACAAATACATTAATCATAATACATTCCTTTCTTTGTATACATGTGCTATTTCTAAGTTTTGAATAAATTCACCATTTTCTATTAAAGTATCTAAAGAAATATTAGTATAATTATTAATTAATTCCTTTAGGTTACTAAGACCCAATCCACGATTTTTTCCTTTAGTGGAAAATCCACTTTGAAATAATTTATATATAGGAGGTGTGTCTTCGGGGCAGCTATTTATAATTGCTATTACTATGGATTTATTTTTGTTTACAAGAGCCACTTTTAAAGAAGGGTTAGTACATGTTAAAGCTGCATCTACTGCATTGTCAATTAATATACCAATAACTCTACAAAGATCAATTATCTCCATATCTATCATTTCAATAGATTCCATAACATCTATAAATACATCGATTCCAAGTTCCTGTGCTCTTATTAGTTTAGAAGACAAAATTCCTTTTAACTCTAGAATTTTTACATTTTTTAAAAGACCTATTTTAAAGTTATTTGATTCAATTCCTTTACCTAGTGGAATAATCTTATTCTTAAAATATGATTCAAGCCCATCAATATCCCTATTTTCTATATACCCCAACATAGATGAAAGAATATTGATATAATCGTGCCTAAATACTCTCATTTCTGTGTAAAGTTTTTCTAAATTAATTGTATATTCCTGTAAACTTTCAAATTCATTTTGTTTATTTTTCAGTTCAAGTTCTTTAGTAATATTACGAATTAATATGTACATTATTACAAGTAACAATATAAAATAAATAAAAAATAAGGTGCCATTCAGTTCTATAATTTCAGTGGTAAAACCATTATTACTTCCCAAAATAATGTTTGTATAAAATATTATAAGAGTTAATAGTAAACTTACTATAATTAAAATTCCAAACTTCCTCTTAAACTCAACTCTTGATAATTGTATTTTTTTATTTATTAAGATTCCTATCAATTTGCTTATAATAAATATCATTATACAATCTGCTAGAAAAAATATTATATACATGATATGATTTTGAAAATCTATATTGAAATTCATACCAATAATAAACATTCTAATAAAGCTTACTATATAATCTGAAATTACAGCTACTAACGTAGAAAGTAAAGATACTATTGCACCAATAACTGGCTTCTTATTTTTTCTATATAAAAAAATTATAGCTATAATATTAATTGGTATAAACGATAAAAAACGCCAATACACATAAATAGGGATTGTTGCCACTTGAGTTATTCCAATCATTATTAAAAGTTCTTTTTTAGTAATTTTGAAATCTGCTAAATTTACTATTGATATGTATATAAATACAATTGTAACTAAAGCACCAATAAAATTTTCCATAACATTTTTCCTTTTCAAACCTTTTATTAATAAAATTGTACCATAAAAATCTTTACAATAAAAACCAGAAGACTGTAACTAAACCTAATTACAATCTTCTGGTTTTTATTTATTAACATTTTGCTTCAATAATTGGATTGGGATTTTTGTTTCATATATTCCCCCAAAGCAACACTTTTCCATTGCATTTTCACTTAGTTTTATTGAAGCCTCTCCTAAAGAACATGCCATCTTTTCAGCTATTTTGTTAAATAAATTCTCTTTCATACTTTTCATAATTTCTATATCCCCTTTTCATTAAACTATATGTTATTGGTAAAATTACTATAACTGCAGAAATTGCAGATAAACTCATTAAGGTTTTTATTACATTGCTTGGAATTAATAGTGCTATTATCATTAAAACTATTCCTATTGTTATAGCTTCTTTTTTTCGCTTCTTTCTTAAATTAGCTCCAATTAGTGGATGATTTTCTGTATCTGCAGGAGCATATTTATATAACAATATATTTACTATTGTAAAGATAATAAAAACTGTAAAATTGTTAAATTTTAAATAATAACTTAAGTAAGATCCAAGTACAAATATACTTAGTGAAACTAATGTACATATAAGGCTATTTTTTGCATGAAGCCCAAATGCATTTCTTCTTATACTTGCAAAAATTAATGACATAAATATAGATTCTTTTAATAAATTAAATCCTGCTGCTACGGTAAATATTACAATAAACTTTGATATATTAATAAGCAATATTTCAAGACCTAATTTCATTTTTTGTAGTTCTAATCCTTCTTTGTGCAAATAAGAATTTATATTATTTGTAATGATTTCAGCTATTTTTTCCATAAGACTTATTTGAACTTTAGTTTTATTCTTCATATCCATCACCCAAATATATTTTAACACTTATTAGTAAAATATTTCGTATACATAATATATTTTATAAAATGGAATACTAAATGAATTGTATTTTTATTTTAAAGTAATAAATGTGCATATTTTTGTAATTAATGATTTTTTTTAATAATTAAAATATATATAGAAATTATAATTATAATGCAAAGAATAATTAAACTCATAATAGCTCCATATATTATTGGAGGCATTGGAAAAATCATCGCAGCTGCTAAAATTACAAAAAGAAGCATTAAAACTACTAATAAGGTTTCTCTCATGCTAATATATACCTCCTACTCTATTTTTTATTAGTACATATGAAAGAAAATAATAAATCAATACTATCATTTAAGCTATCATATTAACTTATTATTTTCTATAATGTACCTGAATTTCTCTTGGCATTGTCTAATTCTAGACTGCTACAGATTCATGAACCTCTTTTTCATTATTAAAATTGGCTTGATATAACTTGAAGTATTGACCTTTTCTTTTTAACAACTCCATATGAGAACCATAGTCTAATATTTCTCCATTGTCTAAAACAATAATCATATCTGAATCTATAATTGTAGATAATCTATGTGCTATGACTATTCTTGTACAGCCAATATTTTTGAAATAATCTGATACTTGCTTTTCATTAATATAGTCCAAAGAGCTTGTAGCTTCATCTAATATTAATATTTTGGGTTCATTTAAAATAGCTCTAGCAAGAACTATTCTCTGCCTTTGACCCCCAGATAAGTTCATTCCCATTTCAGAAATTATAGTGTGGTAACCCATTGGCATACTTTCAATTTCTTCTGCAATTTGAGTTATTTCACATGCCTTTTTTATTTTATCCATATCTATATCATTCCTGCCCATGGATATATTCTCATATATAGATTTATTAAACAAAGAAACATCCTGTGGCACAATACCTAATTGTCTTCTTAAATATTTCTTATCCAACTTATTTAATGGAATCTTATCAAATAGAATATCTCCTCCTGTTGGCGAATAAAGGCCCACTAAAAGTTTTGCTAAAGTGCTCTTTCCTGAACCGGATTTGCCAACGATGGCAACTTTTTGTCCCCTTTCAATATTTAAACTTACATTTTTAATAACCTTCTCAGATTTAGATGAATATGCAAACGAAACATTTTCCAATTTAAGATCACCAGTAATATCTTTTTTTATAAGTGACTTTGAATCATCTTCTTTTTCTGTATTTATTATATCTCCCAGTCTTTCTAAATACACACTGCTGTTAACAAAACTGGTCCAAGTGTTAAACACTGAATGAGCTAGTGAAAAAAATGTACTACTTAAAGAATAAAATGCCATTACTTGACCAATAGTTACATAACCTTTTATGTATATAGATATACTTACACATAAAATAATTACTGGAGATACAACTTGAATAAATGAAATCAATGTATTTACATAATTATTTACTCTTTCTTTAGTATTATATTTGCTTAAATAAGAACCATACTTTTTACTCCAATTTTCAAAAATATCATCTTCTATTGCAGACATTTTAATCCCAAGAATAGAAAAGATTGATTCTACTTGTACACCTTGAACTTTGCTTTGTTCTGATAGAAGATATTTACTAAATTCAAACATCATTGGCTGAGTTAATGCAACTAAAACTAAATTAACACCAAATATTAAAAATGCTATTAATGCTAATAATACTGATTGCTTATACATATAGTAGCTTATAAATAGTACAGCTCCGCAATCAATTAATCCATTAATCATCTGGTTTGCAAAGGTTTCTCTTATTACAAAACAGCTATTCGCAGAGAACAGTACATCTGATTTATTCCTAATATCAAAGAACTTATACGGTACTCTTAATAGATGGCCAAAAACCGTACTATTAACATTCTTATCTATATGAACTTTTAATTTTATTAAATTAGTATTCTTTATATAATTAAATAATACATACACTACACAAAATAGCCCTAAAAATATAGTAGAATCTCTAACATAATTTATATCCTTTTTTAACATTACACTATCTAATAAGTTTTGAATAAATATTGGCATACCAAGCGTTAAGAAGTACGATATTATTGAAAATATTGCTATCTTTATATAAAGAGATTTTTTACTTGATATTATTGGTATAAAATCAAACCATATGCTTTTTCCCTTCTTTTTAGGCATGAACTTTTCATTGGGCTGCCCAGATAGAGCATATTGTGAATAAGTTTCTTTAAGCTCCTTAAAGCTTATTTTTCTTCTTCCATATCCAGGATCTAAAATAACAGCATATTTTTCACTAATTTTCTCCAATACAACAAAATGATTATTATCCCAAAAAAGAATAGCTGGCAATTTTATATCTTTTAATCCTTCAGCAGAGCTTTTATATACCTTAGTATCAAAATTTAATTTATCCATAAGTTGTTTTAATTGCAGCAACGTACTTCCATCTCTTCCTACGTCTAAATGTTCTCTAAGTTCCTGCATTGTTTGATAACTTTTGTAATACCTTAATATCATTCCAATACAGCAAACCCCACATTCTGTTTGTTGAAGTGGCTCTATATACGGTACTTTTCTTTTAGTTTTTACTTTCATATATATAATTCCTCCTTATTCAGAATTATTAATTTTTATCTAAGATCTCTTTTAGCTATTATAAAAGAAGCAACACTAAAAAATATAATACTGCTGACTAATATAGCGTAAATTTCATTGGTTGAGTAAGATTGCATTTGAAAACCGTTAGTTGCTAATTTAAATGGAACATTCTCTACAATCCTTTGTATAACTCCAACCTTTAGCTCTTTAGCAATAATATTTATAAAGTTTGATACAAAATCATTAAATAATACAAATGTAATCATAAATGTAAATTTAAAGTTTAATGTTACAGACATAATTAACATTGCAAAGGATCCTATTGAGGTAGCATATAAAATAAAAATGGGGATGGAACTTTTTAAATCTAAATTAAATGACCCTATTTCTATAACTTGTGCTATACATAAAAATATTTTATATATAAAACAAAGCAATATACTAATTGCTAATAAAGTTATATATTTAGAAATTAGGACCTGCACTCTTGTAATTCCCCCTGTAAAAATTGTTTTATAGGTTTTATTTTCAAAATCATTTGTTAATACATGCGAAAAGTATATTATCATAAGCATTGGAATGAGACTCATCATCACTCCCTTTGTTTTATCTACCTCCATGTGATAAGGAGGAACTAAATATAACAAAACTAGTAAAAATGCTATACATATTATATTAACTTTATTAAATAACATTTTTTTTAATTCCAAATAAGGTAACTTGAATACTATAGACAACTTAAATCCCTCCCAAACTTTATCCAAGACTTTTCTTGGAAATAATAAAAATTGATGGTATTAAAAATATACTTCCGTATGCTAGCATAGCTATCAATTCCACATTCGTAAACTGCCACATTTCAACCCAAGTATATATAAGATAATTAGGTAGTTTAGTAATTATCTCATCAATAATACTTAGACTTTTTTTTGAATTTAGCATTATAAATAATGGCATGAAATATTGAAATACTGCAAAGAAAAGGAAATTATAAACTAAAGTAGAGTTCTGGCTCTTTGTGATTAAAGTTATTAGTAAACCAAATGAGCCAATAACTAAACTGATTATTAAGTAAATAATTAATGCATAAATTGTATTTTCATTAAATATATCAGACATACTAATAGTACCTGTCAAATTATATATTATGACTATATTTAATAGACGACTAATTATTCCAAGAAACAACCCAAGCTGCATAATGACAAGTAATTTTTCACTTAAAATTTCAACTCTTGTAAATATTCCAGTAAACAAAATCTTAGCTGTTCCAAACTTAAACTCCTTAGAGAGCATTACACTTGAATAATATATAATAATGAAAAGTACAACTCTAAAAAATTCAAACTGATAATTTTCTGGTAAAAAGGACTTCGGTTTACGATGAATCCAAAGTAGTACATAAAAAAGTGCTACTAAAACGCTAATCCAAAAACCTTTGGTTTTAATAATGTTTCTAAAATCTCTGTTTGCAAGCCTTATGACATTACTCAATTACATTCTCCCCCATACTCTTAATAAATTTTTCTTCTAAGCTCACCTTTTGTTTGTACATTCCTTTAACAACTATCCCAACTTGAATAAGCTGAGGTAAAAAGGATTCTGCTTGTTTGTCTGTTATTTTCACATGTACTTTTCTTTCATCTATAATTACTGCATCAATAGACTTTGAACTAAAAAACTCAACTAGTTCTCCTGTCTTATCTGTTTCAAAAATAAAGGCTTCATTATTTGCATCTATGCTTTCATGCATATTTACTTCTTCAATTATCTTCCCATTCTTTATAAAGAGAACTCTATCACAAATTGCTTCAATTTCAGTAAGTATATGGCTTGATATAAGTACACTAATATTCTTTTCCTCTGTAACATACTTAATAAACTGTCTAATGTGAGGAATTACATTAGGATCTAATCCATTTGTAGGCTCATCCAAAATTAATAGTTTTGGATATCCAAGAACTGCTTGTGCAATTCCTAATCTTTGTTTCATACCTAAAGAATATTTTTTAGTCTTCTTATGTACATAATCCTTAAGACCAAGAAGTTTAACAATCTCATCTACCTCCTCCTTGGAAATCCCTCCAAATACTTCTGAAAAATACATTAAGTTCTCATACCCTGTAAGATTTGGATATAATCCTGGCGCTTCTATAACACATCCTACCTGCTTTTTGTATACTTTTTTATTCATTTTTATATCTTGTCCATCAATTAATACATTTCCTTCATAGTTATTTATAAGACCTACTATAATGCTCATAATTGTAGTTTTTCCTGCTCCATTTGGCCCAACCAATCCAATAATTTCTCCTTTTCTTATAGAAAAATTCACATTATCTAAAACAACCTGATTTTTATATTCTTTTCTTATTTTTTTAACTTCTAAAATATTATTATCTTCCATGTTTATTTCACCAACCTATCTATATTATAATTTTATTGTTTTGGAATAGATTCTATTAAATGTTGAAATGTACTCTTATTAAATAATTCATTGTCTTTCCAAAATTCAAATTCATAATTTGGGCAAGATTCATACATTTTAATGTTCTTTTTCATACTAGAAAAAATCAATTCAAGAGAATCATCACTTTTTACCTCTTTTTTTCCTGTTAAATATTCAAAAATTATTTGAGAATACTTATCTATCTCCTCTTTCATAAAATCATCATCATCTAGTTGTCTAGGTGAAAAAATATTAGCGTTAAATTTCTCTACAGTTTTTAGTCCTAAAAAGCTCATTGCTGTATTTAAATAATTTAAAGTAAATTGAACACCATTTCCTGTAGATGTCGTTAAAGCCATGGCTGGTTTTCCAGCAAGCCTCATTAAATGCATCCAATAGGTAATACGGTCAAAAAATATTTTCATATCTCCACTTATATTGGCACCATAAATAGGAGTACCAAGAATTATAAAATCTGATGCTAACATTTTTTCTTTTATTTTATTTAAATCATCTTCTCCTTCCAAATGACATTTACCTGTATTAAAACAAGATGTACATCCTAGACATCTTTTTATATGACTATTTTGAGGATGATACATGTTAATATTTACATTTTTACCTGTAAGCTCTAATACCCTGTCTAAAATCAAATTTGTAAATCTTAAGGTATTAGATGACTCTCCACCTTGACTTCCAATATATACAAATATATTTTTCATTTATTTCTCCTTTACAAAAAGTTATTAAAACTTCTATCCTAATCTCAATATTTCTGGCATTATATCTGGCTTATAAAATTGCAATAAACCATATCCAATTCCTGTTGGACCTAGCATAAGACTTACATTTTCTGTTTGTTTAAAATTCCCTTGCTTAAAACTTTCTATGAAATATTCATTTATAAATACATCCAATGTAGTTTCACATTGTAATTTTAATGTACTATCATTTAATACATTTGCAGCATAATGTAATATGCGAAGATTACCTATATCCCCATGGCATAAACAGTAATCCATTCCAAAGCATTCTCTTTTAGTTGTTTCCATAGCAATTGAAATTTCTTTTCTAATTTTCTCATCATCATATCCTGCTTCAACCATCATAAGTCTGCTTAATAGAATTCCCGGAGCTCCATGACACCACGCATAAGATATTTCATCCTTAGTTAATTGTTTCTTCCAGTTATTGCTCTTTTCATCAAACATAGATCTTTCATAAGAAAGAGAATCTTTTACTATTTGTAAAATTGAATCTTCTTTTGTAATGCTATATAATCTCATAAGCTGTGCTTCTATTCCTGCATTGCCATGAGAATATCCAACATAGCCTTCTTCTCCCCATGTAATTCCTTTTTGATTCTTCAATACTACAATACTATCTTTAAGCTCTTTAAATATAGTATTGCAAAGACTTATAAGTTCCATTTTTAATTCCTTATTTTCTGTTTTTTCATAAATTGATAACATTACACCTAGTGCACCAGCATATCCAGAAATAATATCATGACATTGAGTCTTTCCAGTAAGTTCTTTCATAATTGAAATTCCTTTTTGTACATAGTCTAATAATTTCTGATTTTTTAGAGTATGGCCTATATGGAATATTGAATAAAGCCATCCACTTATTCCAGAAAAGGCCCCTATTTTTTCATTAGTAATATCCTTAAGTTCATCTAAATACCTTATTATTGGTTCTATCGCTTCAATGGCAGCTTTCTTATACTTTTCTTCTCCTGTAGTTGATCCTAAATATGCTAAAAATAAAGCGATGCCACTATTTCCAGCATAAAGGTCCATTCCTACTGGTGTAATAAAAGATGCCTTTTCTCCAATTTCTATTGATCCAATCCAAGTTCTATCTATAACTCCATCTTTTCCTCCAACAATACTTTTTTCTATTATATAATCACCAATTAAATTTGCTGTGTTTAGTAGTTGGAGTTTGTTCAATTTTAAGTTAACTTTTTCTTCTTGAAAGTTTACTTTAGTAAATATTCTTCCTTTATTTTCTGATTTATCAATGAAGCTAATATCTATAAGAGCCATTTGTCGATCTAAATCCTCTTCAGTAACTATCTCAATTTTTTCAAGTATAGAGTCTAGCGTTGTCTTTTTATACCTGAACTCTATTTCTTCTTTTCTGCTATTTAGTACTATATTTCTATTTACATAGGTACTAAAATAAGGAACATCTCCAATAAACATATCATTAAGCTCAGATTCAATAATTTCTTTTCCTGTTCCAATCACTCCAATTCTATGAAGATATACATCTCTATCTGTTTGATTTCTTAATAAATCAGGATGATAGCTTGTGCTTAATAGTTGACAGTATACATTAGTAGGTCTAAAAATCACCCTACATATACAATCTTCAAATAATTCTTTTATTTTATCAGCGTACACCTTTTTATTTCTAAGTATCCATCTATATAAATTTTCAAATCCTTCTTTTATTTCTTTTATAAAAAGATCTGAAGCTACTTTACTTCCATTTATAATAGGATTGTTCATCTTTGCTTCTATGATTCCATATCCTTCTTCTACACAGATTTCATCTGTATCATGGTCTTTAATGAAAATACTCTTAAAAGGAGCTTCCTGATTACTTTCACCACATAATCCTCCAACTTCTAAAACCTTATCTGTCTTATTATTTATAATTTGAGTTGGTAATAATGCTATCCCTTTTACCGAATTGCTTATAAGCTTCATTGCCTTTGCATCTGCTGAAAGTTCTTCTACATTACCATTAAACATATCTGGGTGTAATAATGTTTCTAAATCAATTAATATTGGATATTCACCTTGTGCAATTAAATTTTCATAATGGAAGTCTTTAGCGTTAAACATATATAATATATTTAATAATTGACCAGTTCTAATATAAAAATTCTTTACTTGCTCTTCAGTGCTACATTCTATATTTTCTATGCACTCCATCCAACCGACACCATTAACTGTATGTAATTTACAAGCCTTTAACTCCTTAAATCCTGGTATTTTCTGCTTATTAATCCAATCTACAAACTCACAAAATCTATTTTCTAAATCCAATAGTCTAGGCTTATAAATAAGCTTAATGCCTGAACTAAATGTTATAACTCCTACAGTTTTACCCCTGTTATGTGTATCTCCTTCACCCAAGCTTATATTAGCTATTTTTCCAATAACCTTACCTTGACCAAAGTTTTCTTCTAATGATTTCATTTCATTTCCAGTACTTTCAATAATCTCCTTCACATAACTAAAAGTATTTCTAACTGTCAAATCCATTAAACGAGTTAATTCAGAATACTCACTGTATAAATTCATTAAATAGTCCTTATCTCTAAGCAATACTTTTATAAAATATCCTGCTTTTTGCTTTGGTGTATCGCCAACTAATCTATTTTCCATTCTTGCAACATTAGTTTCTAAAATAAGGACTTTAAATGCTAATTCATATAAATTTTTTACTGTTGTTGAAAGTATTCCGAAAAACAATTCTTCTTTATCTTCTATGATTAAACTTTTTTGAATAAATTCATATAAATCTTCTGAATAATATTCAATAACTGGTCTGAAAAAATAAGTCCATTGATATTGCTTTTGTATTTTATCAAACATAAACTCTAGGTTACTTTCTCTATTAAAAGCATTATCAAATAATTTATAAGTGTTATCTGCATTACTATTTTTGTAATAAGCTTTTTCTAAATTACTAAGTTCTGTTTTAGATGAATTTTGTAATAACTTTTTAAAATCCTCTACACTTTTTACTTCTGGAAATAGTGTCATCCAAAAATTAACTACATCATCAAACGTAATATCAATATTTTCTTCTAAACTTTCTTCACTATATACTTCTTTACTCTTATCCATTTAAATTTCTCCTTTTTTACCCTAATTTATAAAATGCTATTATTTTTCATTTTTAATTCATAAATATAATTCTATAAATCATTACTAATGTATCTCTTTATTATTTATTAAGTATAATTTTATAACTTAAGTAATTATAAAATTTAATATAATAATAAATTGCTATATTTTTATAATATCTGCTCTTTTTAAAGGTATTTTTACTATTTATTAAAGTTATAAATCACTTTTTCACTCATCTATATCTTTTTTAACAAGGTCCACTAGTATTTAATTGACACTTAGCTGAAACTGTTATAATAGCTCCACAGTTATATCTTTGAGTAAGTTTTTCATTCTCCACTGCTCCCCAAGCTGTAACTTCTGTTATTGCACTAATTCTTTCAAAGTTACCACCTACTAATCCAACAATATCTTGTTCTCTAATTTCTTCTACAATGTCTCCTACTGGGTTACTAACTTTATAATTAGTTTTATTTCTTAATACTGGGTTCTTTATTAAATTTAATAATCGCATTATTGCTATCCTCCACTTAACTGTTTATTTGTATAATTTAAACAAAGTTATATATATTTCATTAATTATGTATCTTATTTTATACTTTAAAGCTTGATAAAACTTAACATTATAATAAATCAATCCATTGTTATAACATCTGCTTTTAAGCTCATAAATTGGCGCATTTATGAGAAACATCAATGCATTTTTTATTTTTACTTTTCAATACACTTAAGTACAAATTCTTCTAATCTCTAAATCATTGTGAAATTGTTGCTTTGAAAATCATGCAATATATTACAAACAAAAAAAGAGCCCTATATAAAATGATACCTATAGATTGGACACATGAAAAAAAGTGTTTAGTCTGTAGGTATTTTTTTATATAATAGAAATAGCAATGGAGGATGAGAATGAGTAAAATTTTATTTACTAAAGAAGACATTATAAATTTAGAAAAAAATATAAATATTCTTAGAGTTAGTGAACGATCAATAACATATACAGATGAATTCAAAAGACTCTTTATTGAAGAATATATGTCTGGTAAACTACCAAGAGAAATATTTGCTGAAAATGGCTTTGATATTAATGTAATAGGTTTAAAAAGAATTGAACAATCAGCTTATAAATGGAAGTTTTTGTATGATAAAGATGGAATTCTAGGACTGGATGATAGCCGAAAATGCGCTAGCGGGCGTCCAATGTCGTCAACTTAGTAAAATAGTAATGAAAAAATTACTACAAATTTCGAATAGCGTATGCTATATTTCTTAAAAAATGGTATAATTAATAAACCTACTGGCAAAAGTAGAATTTTGGAAATATTTAGTTTTTACAAACTTATATGCAAGATTTCCTTTGAGAATGATGCTTTTTCCTTGGGTGCTTGTTTTTTCGCTCACAATTACGGTTTGGACGTATTTGTGAGCGTATTTTTTTAGCTTTTTCTAATATATGTTCTAATATTCTTTTTCCTGAAATAGGCTTTACCATCATAACTATTATCTTCTTCAAAACGTCACATAATATAAAATTTCTATTTGCTTGATATTCTGATTTTAAATTTTTATCTTTATTTTTATTTGCTATTGCAGCGTCGGCATCTTTCTTTATAAGTGCTGCAACCATAGATATATAAATAGATGCATAAAAATCTTGTTCAATTGCAATTGGCTTAGTTCCAGAAAATTCTTCTATTTCAATACTACTTTTAAGTTCTTTATATTTGCATTCAACTCCCCATCTAAGAAAATACAATTCTTTAAATTGATTAGGAGTAATAATTTCATCAAATATATTAGTTACTAATATTTCTGTGGTGTCAGCAGAAAGTTTTATTTTTATAACTCTTACTTTTTTCAATTCTCCTTTTGATTTATATTCAAAAATACAATCTTCAGAAGAAATAGATTGTATTATCTTAAATGAAGATGATATTCTCATTAAGAAAAATAAATTTCTATCGTTTAAATAATCAAACATATCATAAGAAGGATAGCCCCTATCAAAAATTACAATGCTATTATTGAGTAATTTTTCATTATTAAGTGTATTTATATGTTGTTTGGCCATTTCTCTTTCGCTAGTTCTAAATTTAGTTACAGACGCATCAATTATTATATCATTTAATACATCATATAAGGCTGACGCCGACGCAATAGCAGTTTGTACTTTATTTTGATTTTTACTTAATCCAAAATATTCACCACATTCAATTGTATCAGGAACTTGCAAAGAGGTTCCATCGACAGCAAGAACATTAAATCCATTCCACTTTTTTAAATTGTTTGTTGAGCTATAAAAAGAATCAACAAATAATCTGCATAATTCTTTAAATGCTTCAGGGGAAATATTTTGTCTTGCTCTAGAAAATGCTTGTTTTGATATACAAGGAAAATCTAAATATGTATGCTCTTCAATGAAATTACTTATTTCTGTAGCCATAGATTTTCGTAATGCGGAGCAAATAAAATGTACTGCATTAGAAAAAGATAATTTTCTTTTTCTTGAAAATGAATTACCTAAGCTATACGCTTCTTTAAACTCATTGGAAATAATTAATTTATTTGTTTTCTTTAAAATTTGGGATAATAATTTAATATTTTTCATAAAATCAAACCTCGCTATAAATTTAATATCTATAACGAGGCTTCATTTTTTCTAATTATTGTCAAGTGTTTTTTTTATTAATTTTATATATTTCTTTAAGTTGACGACATTGAACGGGCGTCCACGTTCAAGAGAATTAAGCAAAGAAGAAATAATTGAAAGACAAGAAGCTAAAATAAGGTTACTTGAATCACAGGTAGAACTATTAAAAAAATTAGATGTGACAGAAAGGTTGTTGATAAACAAAAGTAAAAATCTAAAAACTACTGATATATTTAAATTAATAAACGACACAATAAAGGAACATGAGTTCAAAAATTTAACAAGATATTTTTGTGAGTTATTAGATGTTTCACGATCCGGATACTACAATTATATTAATTCAAAAGAAAATAGAATAGCTCGTGAAAATAAGGATTTAGAAGCTAAAAATATGATTTTAAAAGCATTTAATCGGCGTGGATACAAGAAAGGTTCTCGTTCAATAAAAATGATTCTAGAGAATGAATTTAATATCGTTTATAGCCTTAAGAAAATACAAAGAATAATGAGGAAGTATAATATTGTTTGTCCACATAGAAAGGCAAACCCATATAAACAGATGGCTAAAGCTACTAAAGAGCATAGGACTGTTCCAAATATTTTGGAAAGAAACTTTAAACAAGATATGCCTGGAAAAATATTATTAACGGATATTACATACTTACCATATAACGGAAGTGATATGGCTTATTTATCGACCATTCTAGATGCATCAACTGGTGAAATACTAGCTCATCACATGTCTAAGAGAATTACTATTGATATAGCAACTGAAACAATTTCTAAATTAACAAAGCAACGAAGGGTCAAATTACATCAAGATGCTTCCATCCATTCCGATCAGGGATGCCATGTGCGACAAGAAGTCGCGTAATACATTGTCGTAAGACTGCCCCATCCATTCGGCGTAACCCTATCGTGACTAGCGTAAATGGTAACGTTTGGGTTAGAAAGCTCACGAGACAATGTGGAAGTTCGAGTAGCCTAAACTGGGACAACTGCTAGAGTAAGAATGCTATGGAGAATGTAAAATGAATCATTGTAGGAATCGTTACGCTGGAGAAAGCGAAATAGACTGAAGCGCTTTGACCAAAATGGTACGGAGTCGAGCAAAGGCCAACTGTTAAACCAATGCGAATGGATAAAGAACTCCCGGTTTAAAGATGACTCCTAAGGCATTTATAATTATGTATTACGTGGAACTTGGTAAACCCTATATGTTCCTCTATTGAGAGGTATCTAACCGTAAGGAGCGAAACAACATAGAGGGCAGAAGAAAAGGATAAAAAGCGAAGGCTGATTTTGTAATGAAAGCAGATAAGGGTTCAAACTTTGCCCTAACCTGAAAGGGTGCAGACTTATCCTATGGTATTTCTTAGCAGGAAAGGATTATATATTTATGAATTTTAGTAATTCAACGACGGATAAAACCGAGAGACTAAAAGACACAAAATCACTTGCCTTTCAATGGAAAACGATTGACTGGAAGCAAGTTGAATACGATGTTAATAGACTACAAACCCGAATCGCTAAGGCAACAGTAAAAGGAGACAACAATAAAGCCAAAAGATTACAATACTTATTAACCCACTCTTTTTCAGCTAAGGCTTATGCTGTGAGAAAAGTAACAACAAATAAAGGAAAGAATACGTCAGGAGTAGATAAAAAACTATGGTCTACCTCTGCTTCTAAGATGAAAGCTGTGCTTTCACTCACTGACAAAAACTATAAAGCAAAACCTTTAAGACGAGTATACATTGAAAAGAAAGATAAAAATCAGAAACGTCCATTAGGTATACCAACGATGTATGATAGAGCAATGCAAACCTTACATGCGTTAGCGCTTGAGCCAATCGCAGAAACAAAAGGTGATTCTATCTCCTTTGGATTCCGCCGAGGACGAAGTGCAAAAGATGCCTGTGAGCAGATATTTTGTGTATTAGCCAGAAAGTGCTCCCCAACATGGATACTTGAAGGTGATATCAAAGGTTGCTTTGATAACATTAACCATGAATGGTTACAAAGCAATATACCAATGGATAAAAGAATTATGAAACAGTTTCTAAAATCAGGATATGTATACAAAGAAAAGCTATTTCCAACAGAAATAGGCTCGCCACAAGGCGGAGCAATCTCAAGTATATACGCAAATATGACATTAGATGGACTCGAAAAAGTGATTCAAGATAAATACTATAGAAATTCAAAAGGTAAAATAGAAAATCACTACAGATCCAAAACTAAAGTGAACTTGATTCGGTATGCTGATGACTTTGTTATTACTGCAAACTCAAAAGAAGTTGCTGAAGAACTTAAAACTACTGTTAGTGAATTCCTCCAATCAATAGGACTCACACTATCAGAAGAAAAGACTGTAATTACGCATATCGATAAAGGGTTTGACTTTCTTGGCTGGACATTTAAGAAATACAATGGGAAATTAATAGTGAAACCATCTAAAAGTTCTATTAAAAACATAATTAGGAGATGCTCCACAATAATTCTTAAAGAGGGGAAAGCTAGCACTCAATCTGACTTAATAAGAAGGCTTAATCAAATCATAAGAGGTTGGACAAATTACCACAAACACGTGGTTGCTAGCAAAGCCTTTTCAAATATTAACAACATCCTTTATCACTTATTACAGCAATGGACAAAACATAGACACCCCAACAAGAACAAATGGTGGAGATTAAATAAATACTGGCATGAAAAAGGTTGGAAAAGATGGCTTTTTAAGACGGATGAGTACAGTCTAATTAATTTGAGACGGGTTAAAATCGTCAGACACCCAAAATTGCAGATTACAAAAACACCTTTCTTAAACAAGGACTATTTTGATATAAGTATAATATATTACAACAATTATAGATATAAATGGAGTTTAAAAAAGATGACTCCTATTCAATACAGAAATCATCTTTTATGTGCTTAACACTCTTTTTTATATTGTCATTGACATAGGTCTCAGATTAATACAAGGTCTCTTTTTTTCTTCGCTGCACATATTAACACGCTTTATGACTACTTCTGCATTCAGCTGAAACTGTAGCTAAAGACCCACAATGATATTTTTGAGTGATTTTGTCATTTGCCCATGCTGAAAGAGCTGTTACAGCAGTAGCTGCACTAACACATGCTGGTGTTGATCCACCTGCTTGTCCATTTAAATCTTGTTCTTTGATTTCATTTGAAATATCTCCTGCTGGATTGTTTACCTTTGAGTTAATTTTATTTTTTAATACTGGATCCTTTAATAAATTTGATTTTGTCATAATTTCATTCTCCTTTTATTTCATATTCTTGCATTTAATTATTATTAACAAGCTTTATGGCTACTTCTGCATTCAGCTGAAACTGTAGCTAAAGACCCACAATGATATTTTTGAGTGATTTTGTCATTTGCCCATGCTGAAAGAGCTGTTACAGCAGTAGCTGCACTAACACATGCTGGTGTTGATCCACCTGCTTGTCCATTTAAATCTTGTTCTTTGATTTCATTTGAAATATCTCCTGCTGGATTGTTTACCTTTGAGTTAATTTTATTTTTTAATACTGGATCCTTTAATAAATTTGATTTTGTCATAATTTCATTCTCCTTTTATTTCATATTCTTGCATTTAATTATTACTAACAAGCTTTATGGCTACTTCTGCATTCAGCTGAAACTGTAGCTAAAGATCCACAATGATATTTTTGAGTGATTTTGTCATTTGCCCATGCTGAAAGAGCTGTTACAGCAGTAGCTGCACTAACACATGCTGGTGTTGATCCACCTGCTTGTCCATTTAAATCTTGTTCTTTGATTTCATTTGAAATATCTCCTGCTGGATTGTTTACCTTTGAGTTAATTTTATTTTTTAATACTGGATCCTTTAATAAATTTGATTTTGTCATAATTTCATTCTCCTTTTATTTCATATTCTTGCATTTAATTATTATTAACAAGCTTTGTATTTTCTTGCTTACAAGTATTATTTTACATTCTGTAAAGATATAATATTAGAATTAATAATAAATCAACAAATTCACACTATATTTGATTTTATTCTTATTTTTTCATAGCATTTAGTACTAAAATTTTATCGCTTGTACTTTTTTATATTTATTCTTAGTCTATATAAAAAGGTTTCAAATAATATTAGTCAAAATTTAAGTTTATTATATCCATGTTTTTATTAATGTATTAAAATTCCAAATAAAATAAAGAGTTGCAATAATAAAATACTATTACAACTCTCATATTAAATTTCTTCTTTTTTTAATTATCATCAAAAAATGCCATATACTTGATTAAAGCATATGGCATTTTACTCTATTTTTATATCGATATCTATTTTTTTTTTTTATTTTTATCTACTGTAGCCGAAAAAGCTACTGTAGCACAAACAATAGCAGCAATGAGTAAATAAGTTGATGACATAAAAAACACATCCTTTCTCTGTTAAATGCTTTATAGGTTTACTCCTCTGTTTACAGAAAGATACTTTAATAAAACTTATAGAATCTCTCATTTCAACATTATTTTCTAACTATAAAACGCTTGTATATTTCTATTTATATTTATAATTTTACATTTTCAAAATTAATATTAGAAAATTTAATAATAAACAAATAAATAAATATTCTATATGCTTACATTTCTTATCTATCTTATCACTTATTACTAAAATTCAATCATTTAAGTTATTTTATATTCATACATCTATATCTTTTAGTTATTTTTTATTGTAAGTTGCCTCTTTAAATTATCGATCTCATTCAGTAACTTCTACATCTTCAACTCCTTCTTTTGAAGTTCTAAATTACTCTTATCCAATTAAGCTTTTGCATTGTAATAAAACCAAATAGATTGGAGCGTTAGCTCGAACAAATATATTGTCAATTGTCCATGCATTTCCTTGCTACCGCAGGCTATGCAATCAAAAAGAAGTGCAAGCTATACAAACTATTCAATTTTGTGTTCACTTATTTTAATGAATACAAAAAAATTTGCATGGCTTGTACTTCTTGTCCTTTGACTTTAATACGTAACATACTACAAATCACATTAAATTCCTTTAATGTTGTTTATATATTCTTATATATTATAGGTAAAAAATTAGGAGGAATGAATATGTTATACAAATTTGGCTCAAATAATTCAAAAATGCTAAGCTATGATCCACAAGGAATTGATTATGTGTCTGGAGAAAATACAGTAACTGCAGTAAAAGAATTTCAGGAAGCTAACAATTTAACTGTTGATGGTATTGTTGACGTTGAAGCAAGACAAGCTTTATTTGAAAATGATTCTAAAAATCAAACTATAGGTTATGGCCATGTTATAACTTCAGGTGAAAATTTTGATTCTCTTGTTTCATTTGCATATAACTATGGAGCAAATTCTCTTAAATATTCTCCCCTTTTAAAAGATGCTAAAGCTGGATCCACTGATGAAAAAATCAAGAAAGATTTCCTAATGTGGTGTAATTATAATTGAAAAAGAGCTTTAGGATTATACCGCAGGCGCTATGTATGATTTAGTTAGTTGCATAATTTAATTATACAATCAATGTGAGTTCTTCGGAATTCACATTTTTTTATATCTAAAAAATGAGCCGTTACAAAACTAAACTCTGTTAGTTTTGCAACAGCCCCTACTTATTTATAACTTGGTACTCCCAGCGGGAATCGAACCCACATCTATCCCTTAGGAGGGGATTGTTCTATCCATTAAACTATGAAAGCATAATTAAAATATTTGTTTTATTCTTACTAATAAATTTTATTATAATTATTTGATATTGTCAAATTTTCCTTGTCCTATATAATTCAAATTGCAAAAAAAGAAAATGCTTTTGCATAGTATTTCCTTGGAAAACAAAGCAAAAGCATTTTTCTTGTTTTTTCTAAGTTAATGCCTAGCTGTAAGCTAAGCATAGATATCTTTAAATTGTTTCAACCTTGAATTTTCTATTTATTCTAACTCTAAATATATCAACTATCTTAGTTATTAATGGACCTGATAACACAATTACAACTAATGATATTATCCAATCTCTTAAATGTATTGTACTTAAGCTAAATATAATTCTTCCTATTGGTGTTAGGAATGCAATTACTATTATCCCAAACATAGATAAACACATTATTGTTTTAAATTTTGTTAATGGTCTTGCTACTCTAAATAAAACAACCATGCTTATACCAGCAAACATCAATAATGCTAATGTTCTACTATATTCCATTGGTTCTCCCATGTGAAGTGCTGCTACAAAAGTTATTATTGTAAACAAAGCTAACAATAATCCGTTTGGAATACTAACTGCAACTACTCTTGGCAAAAATCCTTTTTTAACTCCGCCTGTGCTAGGTAACAATGCTAAAAAGAATGAAGGTATTCCTATTGCACAACTTCCTACTAAAGATAGTTGTATTGGCAATATAGGAAATTGTAAAAACAATATTGAACATATAAATGCTAAAGCTATTGAATATACAGTTTTTGATAAAAACAATTCTGAAACTCTTTCCAAGTTATTAATTTGTTTTCTTCCCTCTTCAACAACTTTAGGTAGTGCAGTAAAATCTGATTTCATCAATACTAATTGAGCTACTGCTTTAGTAGCATCTGAACCATTAGCCATCGCTATTCCACAATCTGAAGCCTTTAATGCAAGTACATCATTTACTCCATCACCGGTCATCGCAACTGTATGACCTTTTTCTTGGAGTGCCATAACTATTCTTTTCTTTTGATGCGGAGTTACTCTTCCAAATACGGTTGTGGTAGACACTAATTTTTTAAATTCTTCTTCATCTTCTGGCAAATTTCTGGCATCAATATAATTTTCTGAATTTTTAACTCCAGCTCTTCTAGCAACCTCTGCTACTGTAATTGGACTATCTCCTGATATTATTTTTACATTAACACCTTGTTTATCAAAATACTTTAATACGTCTGGCGCTGCTTCTCTTATAATATCTTCTATTAATATTAAAGCAACACTTTCTATGTTTCCAGTTAAAGTACTACTTAATTTATTATTTTTAACATTAGCTAATAATAAAACTCTTTTTCCTTTTTTCGCTTCTTCCTCAACTAAATTAGCTATAAAATGATATTCTTTATTTAATATAATCTCTGGTGCTCCAAGAATCCATGTTCCAAGCTCTTGAAATGAAGCTCCACACCATTTTCTTTTAGATGAGAATACAATTTTATCTAAACATTTATCATTGTCTTTATAATCCTTATATTTAGCTAATATAGCTTTCTGAGTTTGGTTATTACTAGGTAAGTTATGAACTAATGATGATAATACTTGATCTATTTCATTAGAATCTCTATTTCCTATATTTTTAACTTCTGATAATCTTAATTCACCTTGTGTTAAAGTTCCAGTCTTATCCAAGCAAAGAACATCTACTCTCGCTAAAACCTCAGTTGCTGATAGTTCTTGAACTAATGTATCATATTTTGATAATTTTATAATGGAAACTATAAATGTAGCACTTGTTAAAAGTACTAAACCTTCTGGAATCATACCAATAATTCCTGATACAGTTCCTATAGCAGCATCCTGCCAGCTTGAACCTGGAATTCTTAGTTGTGTTAATGTTAATAAAGCAGTAAGTGGTAACACAATCCAAATTATAACTTTAAAAATTTTATTTATTGCTGCTTGTAACTCTGAATTTATTATCTTAAATTGCTTAGCTTCTTCTGCTAATGTAGAAGAATATGTTTCTTTTCCAACCTTTGTTACAACACCATATCCTTCACCTGCTACAACAAAACTTCCTGATAATAATTGTTCTTTAGGATACTTAACAATAGCATCAGATTCACCTGTTAACATAGATTCATCTACTTCTAATCCATTTCCTTGTAAAAACTTTGCATCAGCTAGAACTTGCAATCCAGTCTCCAAATAAAGTACATCATCTAGAACAATTTCTTCTACCTGTATTTGCTGAATGACACCATTTCTAACAACTTTTGCATGCGCCATACTTATAACAGATAGCTTTTCTAATATATCTTTGGCCCTTATTTCCTGGGCAACTCCAATTAAAGTATTAACTATTATAACTCCAACAAAGATAGCATTTTTAGGCGAACCTGCTAAAATTATTATTATTGCAAGTGCAAAGTTTATTGCATTAAAGCTGGTAAATAGATTTGCCCTTATTATCTGCCATAGTGTTCTTGATGGTGCCTTAGGAATGTAGTTTACCTTTCCCTCTTTAACTCGTTGATTCACTTCATCAGTAGTTAATCCTCTAATAAGCTCATTATTATTTTCTTTATTTACTACATTATTTAAATTCATCAATTATCCACCTGTCTTTTCAATCAATGTAATATTTTTTCCTTTCTTATATTGTATATTTAACTTATTGTAATACAACTATTTTCTAACTTAATAACTATATTATACTGTTTCTAACACATTTTTTCCTTATATATTTTCTTAATTTAAAGTTAATTTTAGAACAAAAAATTATATATTTCTTTAAATTTTAACTAAGGTAAAGTAAGGATTGATACATATTCGAGAACAATCTGTTCATTGTTTTAAGCTAAAAAAGCACCAAAAATCCTACATCCATTAAATGCTAATAGACAAAAAACTAGGATAATTAAGTGCATATACAGAATATCAATAATTTAATGAATTTACAAGATATAATTATTGTAAATGTTTAAACCAAAAAGGGAATTAAACATAAATTGCAGAATTAGGCACATGAAAGGAAATAATGTACATGAAAATAAATCCAATAAATTATAAAATTATTTCACTTAAACCATAATTGCTTTATTAAAATAAGGTACATATATTTATAAAAAAATTTCATTTATTAATAAAATTAAATATTATTATACTATTTATCTTTATTAATCTAATAAATAACAGCATCATTACCAGTAATACTATTATTCTCCAAAGATAAATTTTATGTTAAATTTATTAACATTAGTATAATTTTTGCTATATATAACTTTATTAATCTTTTAAAACATTAATTTTTATAATATACTGATTTATGTCAGGAATTAAATATTAAGGATGTGTATATTAATATGTTAAGAACTATATTTTTTTATCCATGTATTGTGATAAGCCTTATTATGGTTTCTATTTTTAAAGTTAAAATAAAATTTATAACTGATAAGCAAGAAAGAACAAACTATATACATAAAGTAACTTCTGTTTGGGCTAGATTTGTATTAAAAATAGCTGGTGCAAAAGTCAATATTGTGGGATTAGAGAATATACCTAAAAATCAAACTGTATTATTTGTTTCAAATCACCAAAGTAATTTTGATATTCCATTATTAATGGGTGCTATTGATATTCCTAAGGGATTTATTGCCAAAAAGGAACTTGAAAAATGGCCTATCATTAGTACGTGGATGAAATATTTAAATTGTATATTTATGGACAGAGATAATTTAAGAAAATCTGCCCAATCAATAGTTGAAGGCATTAACTTATTAAAAGGTGGATATTCAATGGTCATATTTCCTGAAGGAACTAGAAGTAAAGGAAAACCAGTTGAAGAATTCAAAGCAGGAAGCTTTAAACTTGCCACAAAGTCAAAATGTCCAATTATCCCACTAACTATAAACGGTACATATAAACTATTAGAGGGAAATAATAATAGAGTTAAGGGCGCAAGTATTGAGCTCGTAATTCATCCTCCAATATATGTTTCTTCATTAAACAAAGATGAATTAGAAGTATTACCTGAAACTGTTTATTCAATTGTAAACAGCAGCTATAAAAATAATTAGAAATATGTACAAAAAGAACTGTCTTTAAAATTACTTAAGGCAGTTCTTTTTATATTGAAAGGTGATCTATTAACATTATAAAGTAATCTCTATTTTGTAAACTCCATTTAAATTTGGGTTGAATCACCTAGTTACTAAATGAGTTAATTAATTTATAATAATTATAGTGCACTAATTTTTTCAGATATTAAAATTCTTTGACATAGCTCCCCATTTTCTGTTATAATCATTTTATTTGGCTTATAGAAAAAATTTAAGAAAAATAAAATTTTTAAATATATACTATTTAAGTAACAATTAATTTTAAAATAAAGAAACGAGGATATTTAATGAGTGATAATCAATTTTCTACTTTAGGTCTTAAAGAGAGTGTTGTGAAAGCAATATCAGACCTAGGTTTTACTAAACCATCTCAAATTCAAGAACAAAGTATTCCTGTAACATTAAGTGGTGCAGATCTTATAGGTCAAGCGCAAACTGGTACAGGTAAAACAGCTGCTTACAGCTTACCAATAATCACTAAGATGAGTGATAAAAAGGGTATTAAAGCTCTTATATTAGCTCCAACTAGAGAGCTTGCCGTTCAAGTTAATGACGAAATCCAAAGACTTTCTAAATATGAAAATTTAGAAGTATTATCTGTTTACGGTGGAGATTCAATTGACAGACAAATCAAAGCACTTAGAAGAGGTGTAGATATTGTTGTTGGTACTCCAGGAAGAATGTTAGACCTTATTAAGAGAAAGTGTCTTCATTTAGATTCTGTAGAGTTTCTAGTATTAGATGAAGCTGACGAAATGCTTAACATGGGATTTATTGACGATATAGAATCAATCCTAAGCCATACACCAGCTGAAAGACAAACTTTATTATTCTCAGCAACAATGCCAGATCCAATAGCTAAGCTTGCTAAGAGATATATGAAACCAGACGCTAAACTTGTTAGCATTAAAAGAAGTTCATTAACAGTATCTAAGATTGAACAAAGTTATTTCATGATCAACAACAAGCATAGATTAGAAGCACTTTGCAGATTATTAGACTTAGATAACCCAAATTCTGCTATAATTTTCTGTAAAACAAAAAGAGGTGTTGATGAATTAGTTCAAGAGTTGCAATCTAAGGGATATATGGTTGAAGGAATGCACGGTGATATGACACAAGCTCATAGATTAACTACTTTGAACAAATTTAAAGAAGGTACTCTTAGTTTATTAATAGCTACAGATGTTGCAGCTAGAGGAATAGATGTTGATGGAGTTACTCACGTATTCAACTATGATTTACCACAAGATGTTGAATCATATGTACATAGAATCGGTAGAACTGGTAGAGCTAATAGAGAAGGTACTGCTTATTCATTAGTAACACCAAAAGATTTTGCAATGCTTAAGCAAATTCAAAATGTTACTAAAAGTTCAATAACACAAAAACCAGTTCCAACTGCGGAAGAAATCAAAAACAAGAAATTTAAAGATATGGTTTCAGAAGTTGAAGAAGCTATTAAGGCTGGAGAACTTACTAAGTTTATTCCAAGTGCAATGGAATTAGCTGAAAATCATGATCCAATCTCAATCATTGCTGGTTTAATGAAGATTAAATTTGATAATGAAAGTGTATTCGATTATAGCGCTAACAAATTAGATGCACCAAAAAAAGAAGATGTTCGTTTATTCTTCTCTGTTGGAAAAAGAGATGGATTAACACCAAAAGTATTAATTAATTATATTAAAGACAGAACTAGAGTTAATGCTTCAACTATAGGCCAAATAGATCTTATGGAAAACTTCTCATTTGTAAGTGTCGATGAAAGCATATCTAAAAAGATTTTAGATAAATGCCCAGGTGGAAAAATCAACAAAAAGAAAGTTAATGTTGAAGTTGCAAATAAACGTAAGAGATAATATGTTTGTTAAAAACTAAATGTAATAGAGCCGATGTTAAAGTAAACTAGACTCCTATGCATATGCGCTAAAGGAAGTTGGTTAATTCAATATATTGAATTCCTACTTCAATTAAGGCTCTTACTTAAGGGAAGATTTATTTTAGGTAAATCCTAAAGCTTAATCCTCCCTTTTTTAATTTAATTATTTTATTTTTCATAATTTGTTTTTTTAATGTGTCTTACATAGTCCTTATCTTTTAAAAGTTTTCATAAAATTGCCCACATTAATTTAAAAATTATCCACATATAATATCTACTTATCTACATCACGTCTTAAAACCTTTGTCTCTACCTCATAATTATCCACATCAATTATATTGGATGAACTATTAATTACATATTTCTTTGGCATTCTTATACTAAGTATTCCATTATCTATGTTCTTCATAACCCGATTTATATCTATATCTTCAATACCTTTAAACTCTTTATTATATTTCCTCTTAACAAACGTATTACTAGAAAAAATCGTAATACCAGTTCTCTCTGTCTCAACTCTATTCAACTTTATATTAATCTGTCCAAATTCATATCTTATACTTAATTCCCTTAAATCTATTCCTCTTAAATTTATCCTCAACAAATACATATCATCATATTGATCTAGTTTGATAAACTCATCTGTTTTATCCTTATAACTATCTTCATCTATATTAGAAAGAATTTCTTCACATTGTTCTATGATTTGATTTATATTGACATTATATAAAAATGATTTAAACATTCCACCTATTTCATTTAAATCACTTGAATTAAAAATACTTCCAAAACCAAAAGGAAAAATCTTAAACATATTGACCTCCTACATACCATACCTGCTAATATTTATATAATATTTAATACCAGTTCAAATTGTTAATAATATAATTAAATTTCAGATTTTTATTTCTCTAGTAATCTATAATTTGGTCAAACACAATTTTACAATTATGTTAACTGTATCAATACACTATTGAATTTTCCAGTGTAAACACTTACAATTGTATTGTAAACACTTACAACCTTGAATATATATTGGAGGAATCTATTATGAAGCGTATTGATAAAATTTATGATTATATTCTCACAAATTCTAAAGCTTTTGATAAAGACAAGCTTCTCAACACCAAAGGCTTTAGTGCTCAGGAAATAGGAGCTGCCTTAAATATATTAAGAAATAATGTATCAAAAGAACTTAATACTCTTTGCAGAAATAAGAAAATACTGAAGATTAAAAACAGACCTGTTTTGTATTTTGATAGAGACTGCTTTAAAAATATACTCTCTGTAAAATTATCTGATAACCTAGAAGAAATAGAAGACATTGAATCTTTAACAAAATTAACTACTGATGATCAATCACCTTTTAATTATCTTATTGGTGCTAACACAAGCTTAAAAAATCAAATTGAACAAGCCAAAGCTGCTTTAATGTATCCACCCAATGGTTTACATACATTAATACTGGGTAGTACAGGTGTTGGTAAGAGTTTGTTTGCTAACATAATGTATCAGTATTCTAAATATATAAAAAAACTACCTGAAGATGCTCCTTTTGTAGTTTTTAATTGTGCCGATTATGCTAACAATCCTCAACTTCTTTTATCTTATATTTTTGGACATATTAGAGGTGCTTTTACAGGAGCTGAAAAAGAAAAAGAAGGTATTATCGAAAAAGCTAATGGAGGTATTCTCTTCTTAGATGAAATACATCGATTACCCCCTGAAGGACAAGAAATGGTCTTCTATTTTATGGATACCGGTACATTTAATAAGTTAGGTGAAACAGATAGAACTCGCAAGGCTAATGTTCTATTAATAGGTGCCACTACCGAAGATCCTAATTCTACATTACTTAATACATTTATCAGAAGAATTCCTATAACTATAGCTATTCCTAATTTTGATGAAAGATCTTTAGACGATAAAATTCAATTGATACACTTCTTAATTTCAAAAGAAGCTCAAAGAGTTAATAAAGCAATTAAAATTTCATCTGATGCCATCAAAGCATTAATAGGAAGTACTTCATATGGTAATGTTGGACAGCTTAAATCTAATATTCAATTAGCTTGTGCTAAGGGGTTCTTAAATTCAATTAATACAAATGAATGTATTGATATAAACCTAAGCCTTCTTCCCCCTAATATTAAAAATGGGATAGTTGCATTTGCTAACAAATCAAAGGATGATAATGGTAATCTATGGAATATGATTCCTACTACAATTACTATTCAACCTGATGATGATAAAACATTCTTAGAAACTGACGCTTATGAACCGCCTTTCAATATTTATAACATAATAGAAGATAAAACTTCTGCTCTCCAGGAAGAAGGAATGAGTGAGAATGATATAAAAAACTTCATAACTACTGATATTAACCTTCATTTAAGGCAATTTTATGCCAGATTCAAAAATGATATACATCGTAGAGAAGGCTTATTAAAAATTGTTGATAGTGATATTGTTGACTTTGCTGAGGAAATAAAAATTTTAGCTGAAACTAAATTAAATAAGAAATTAAATGAAAGATTTATATATGCTACAAGTCTCCATTTTAGTGCATTATTTAATCGCATTAAGAAAAAAACTGTTTCTTATTCTTCTCGTATAGATTTATCAATCTCTGTAAACAGTGAAGAATATCAAGTTGCAAAAGAAATTCATTCATTAATAGAACAACGTTATAAATTAATAATTCCACCTGTAGAAATTGAATATCTTGCATTACTTTTAAGCTCAATTCAAGAATCATCACATCAGGAAAGAGTTGGAATTGTAGTAGCTGCACATGGTTCAAGCACTGCAACAAGTATGGTTTCTGTAGCTAAAAAGCTTTTTGACGCTGATAATATAATAGCTGTAGATATGCCTCTTGAAAGAACTCCTTCTGATATTTTAGAAGAAGTAGTTGAAAAAGTTAAATTGGTTAATGAAGGAAAAGGGGTACTTCTGCTAGTAGACATGGGATCATTAAATGGCTTTGGAGATGTTATTACAGAAAGAACTAATATCCTAACCAAAAGTGTTGATATGGTATCAACTCCATTAGTATTAGAAGCTGTTAGAAAATGTTCTCTTTGTGATACAGATTTAAATTCAGTATATTCATATTTAATTACAGATTTTAGAGGATACACTAATAAACTCACAGGTAGCGATGTATCGATTGATGATGGTGTTATAGTTACAATTTGCTCTACAGGCAAAGGTGCTGCAATTAAACTTAAAGAATTAGTTGAAGATGTTATTCGAAATATTACGGATCGTAACATTAATATTATTCCAATTGGAATAAAGGATTTAACAAAATCAATAAACCATATATCTCAAAGTAATAAAATTGTCTCCCTTGTTGGAATAACAAATCCTAATATGGGAATTCCATTTATATCTATAGAAGAGTTAATAGATGGATCTGGTGAAAAAATCTTAAAGAATATTATAGATGGCAAAAGTGTTCCAGAAAGCAATAAAGGTGAAAATCAAATTGTATTAAAAAATCTTTGTAAACAAAGTTTAAAGGAAATTTTAACTTTCCTTAACCCTGAAAAAATCTGCTCATTGTTAGATAACTTTGTATCTTGTATTGAAAGTTCTTTAGATACAACTTACGGAAACCCTAATAAATTAAGAATAATGTTGCATACTGCTTGTGCATTAGAAAGAACGGTTATACATGATAACTTAATATATAAAGATGATACTAATTCTTTGGATAAAAAAAATCTATCTGCATTAAATAAAGCTAATTTGATATTCAAAAATTCTTTATCTATAACATTACCTGATGATGAATTATATTACATGGTTGATTTACTTAACGAATATTAAAGTTTTTCTTTAATCTTATATCCGTATCAATTAGAAATAAAATTCATGAAAATCATATCATCCAAGTAATAAAACGTATCAAAATATATTTTTAGTGTATTAACTTAAAAATATTTAATTTTATTTCACTAGTAAAACACGGCTATAGCAATAATTTTTAATTTTAATACACTAAGTTGGCACACCATTTGCTATGTATATAAATAAAATATAACATATGTTATTTGAAAGGGTGATTGGGCAATGATCGCAATAATTATAGGAACTCATGGAATTTTTTCAGAAGAATTATTAAAATCATCAGAAATGATTTTTGGATGTCAAGAAAATATAGGAACTATTACTTTTAAGCCAGGAGAAGGTATAGAAAACTTAGTTGAAAAATATCAAAATCTTATAAATAATTTGGACTGCAAAGACGGAGTTTTATTTATGGTAGACCTTTTTGGAGGAAGCCCATTTAATGCAGCAAGTATGATTGCAATGCAAAATGAGAATATGGAAATTGTAACAGGTGTTAACCTTCCAATGTTATTAGAAGTCTTTGGAAGCAGAGAATTCTCAAGCATTGATGAATTAATCGGAATTGCAGAAAATGCAGGTAAAGATGCAATAAAGAGATTAATGAAAAATGTTGAAGCTGATTTAGATGAGGACGATTTATAATGAAAATTGCATTAGCAAGAATTGATGACAGATTAATACATGGACAAGTAACTACAATTTGGTCAAAAGAAACAAAATGCCAAAGAATCATTATTTGTAATGATAACGTAGCAAAAGATGAAATTAGAAAGACTTTATTAACCCAAGTTGCACCTTTATGTATACAAACTCACGTAGTTAGTGTAGATAAAGCAATTAGAGTTATTAATAATCCTAAATATGAAAAGGATGTTGTATTACTACTTTTCACTAATCCAACTGACGTACTTAGATTAGTTGACGCTGGCATTAATATTAAGAGTGTTAATATTGGTGGAATGTGTTTCAAAGAAGGTAGAACACAATTAACTCATGCTGTTTCAGTTAATGCTGAAGATGTAAAAGCATTCAAATCACTAAATGATAAAAACATTGAATTAGAAATACGAAAAATTGCTTCTGATTCAAAATCTTATATTATCCCATTAATTGAAAAGATGTAATTTATATAAATATGAAGCATATCTTTATTTTTATCGATATTATTAGATAGGATTAATGTTAATTATAAATAAGCTGATTAAATTAAACTATCCCAAAAAGAGGTTCTTTACAATTACTGTAAAGAATCTTTTTACTATTATCCACTTCTTCTTTACTATAAAGTTTCTCATTGAAATTCAAGCTTATTAAATTTAAAGATCACTGATATTTCTGAAATTGTAACGATTTTAACTTGCTTAATGAACATGTAGGAATGGTTTATGCTATTAAAAATATACACTTCTTTTCTCTAATAACTGGAATAAGAGCACATTTATTTCTGTTATGCACCACCGTAATTCTAAATGCACATTTGTTTATCTCTAGTAATACCTCTATTTAATTTATATATATCTATAATTTCTAATGTTGCTTTTTAAAGCTTCTCAATTTCTGTTCAAAATAATTCACTTGATCTTTTGTTTCTTGGATTTCACCTTTACTCAAACGTCCCCTACCAAGTCTATCACAAAGCGCAACTAATACAATTTCATCTATATCAACTTCTTTTAACATGCTCTCCATGTTCTGAAACTTCATATCTTTAGTTACAAATAGACTTTGCATATGCCACCTTACAAGTGCGCTTACTTCATCAATAAAGGACTGTTCCTCATTAAAATGCTCTAAAAATTCTCTTGCCATACGCTCTCCTACAACATCGTGATTATAAGAAGTCATTCTTCCTTTTCTCATCTTAGTTGTAGGCTTCTTTCCTATATCATGTAACAAAAGTGCCCACATAAAAGCTCGTTTATGTTTACTCCTATTTCTGTTCTTTGCCCCCTCATCAACAACCATCATAGTGTGAATAAATACATTTCCTTCTGGATGAAATTTAGGATTTTGAGGTACGTCATTCAATTCTTCAATCATTGAAAATGGATAAGTGTGTAAAGTTCCTTTATCTAATTCTCTGTAAAAAAAATCAGATGGTTTCTCATCATTTAATATATGTTGTTCTATATTTAAAAAAATGTCTTTATCGTCCATAATATTCTCCTAACAATATTTAATAAAAATTATACGTCCATCATATTATCTAAAATAATAGCTTAAGGAATTCTCTCTACTTTATGCCAAAAAATATAACAAGCTTTACTCATAGTATTTTACTACTCACACTTATTGTTGTTTATGCTCTAATAACATAAGTTATCAGTAAAATATAACTCAAAATAATTAATTATTCCTATCTACTATTTTTTAATATGTCTTACACTGTTAGTATATCAATTATTTACCCTAATATTCCTCATAAATTTAGAGTAACATTATAGAACTAAATAAAAATGTACAAGAAAATAGAGAATAATCTATTAATAAATCACACTACTAAAAATTATTTTAGTAATCTCAATAACAGATTATTCTCTATATTTAATCTCAATATTATTCTTTTTTAATATTAGTCTTTATAAGAATATATAACTTATAATGCTTTATTTCCTCTTTCACCAGTTCTAATTCTTACACATTCAACAATATCAGTAACAAATATCTTACCATCGCCGACTTCTCCAGTTCTAGCAATTGATGTAATTAACTCGATGACATCTTCTACTTTTTCATCTGCAACAACTATTTTAACTTCTATTTTAGGTAATACATTAGTTATTACTTCTGTACCTCTATGATATTCAGTCCATCCACGTTGTTGACCGCATCCCATAACTTGACTAATGGTTACTCCATTAATATCGTTATCCTTTAATGCCTCTTTGATATCCTCAAGTTTTGAAGGTCTTATAATTGCTTCTATTCTCTTCATAATATATTTCCTCCTAATCATCTATCTTAATATACACTATAGATTTATATCTTATTTTAATATTTTTTCTAATTAAAATCCATATTATAAATTATTTTAGATGAAATTATTTATAATAAACTTATACGTTAAATATTATCAATTATCTTATTTTGTGTTAGTCTAATCCAGTAAATGCTGGATAAGCTGTTTCACCGTGTTCAACTACATCAAGACCATCAGCTTCTTCTAAGCTTCCAACTCTGATATCCATAAATAATTTCATAACCTTAAGAATTATAAATGTCATAACTCCTGCAAATATTATTGTTATTGCAATCGCTTCTATTTGAGCAATTAAAAGTTTAACATCTCCAAAGAAAAGACCATTCCATTGGGCTACGGAGTTAATTGATGTCTGTCCAAATAATCCTGTGGCAATGCCTCCCCAAACTCCACCAATTCCATGACATCCAAAAGCGTCAAGTGCATCATCATAACCAAATTTAGATTTTACTGTACCCATAAAGAAGAAACAAATTGGAGATACTAATGCACCTATTATAATTGAACTCCAAAGTGGAACAAATCCTGCTGCTGGTGTAATTGCAACTAATCCTACAACTACGCCTGTTGCTGCTCCAAGTACTGTTGGCTTACCATGTTTTACTTTTTCAATTAACATCCATGAAAGCATTGCTGCAGCTGCTGCAGTATTTGTTGTCATAAATGCATGTACTGCAAGTGGACCAGCTCCTAATGCACTACCTGCGTTAAATCCAAACCATCCAAACCAAAGTAATGCTGCTCCAAGAACTACAAATGGAATATTGTGTGGCTTATAAGACATCATGCCATATCCACGTCTCTTACCTAATACAATACAAGCTACAAGCCCAGATACTCCTGAACTTATATGAACTACATTTCCACCTGCAAAGTCAACAGCTCCTAATGAACTAATTAATCCACCTGCACCCCATACCATATGAGCCATTGGATAATACACTAAAAGTGACCATAAAGCAATAAATATAAATAATGCTGAAAATCTCATTCTTCCTGTTAAAGATCCAGTTATAAGTGCTGGAGTAATTACTGCAAACATCATTTGAAATGCTGCGAAAAGTTCTTGAGGTATAGTAGGTGCATATGCCGAAGGATCCGCTCCTACGCCATTAAATCCAAAGAAATTAAGTCCACCTATTATTCCATGAAAATCATTTCCAAAAGATAATGAATATCCTACTAAAACCCACATCACAGATGCTAGCCCACAAATAAAGAATGATGACATTAATGTGTTTAAAACATTTTTTCTACGAACCATTCCACCATAAAAAAACGCAAGTCCTGGTGTCATTAATAATACAAGTGCTGAACAAATCAATATAAAACTGCTATCGCCTAAATTAATTTCCATAAAAAAGTCCCCCTTAAAATCAAAATAGAATAAATCATGTTAATTATTTTTCCCTAATAATTTTTTCAATAAACATTAATTTTGAAAGTAAGTGCACATTACCTAAAAATAATCTTTTGTTTAAACTCATCACAATATTGTAATTTTTTAAACAAAAAACGGTGTTCGAGAAGTATACTTTGTAAGTATATTTCTCGAACACCGTTGTTCTTATTTCATAGTATATTGCTTGTCTAAAAATTTGTCAATCATTTTTTAAATAAATTTTACATTTATAAAAATAAAATACTATCTTATTTTCATTCATAATATATTATATTATGCTTATCTATTTAGTGTTATTCTTATTAAAATCTACTTAAATTTTTCTCTATTATAGTCTTTATATTTGCATATTTAGTAGGCATTTCATCCCTTTCACCAATTAATTGAATTAAGTTTACTAAGTCTCGAAGCTTACTTATATTATACCAATTATCACTAAGTGTATAATCTGACATCTTAGTATATTCCTCTTCAAATGCTCGTACTAAATTATTATTAAAATATTCTTCATATCTAAAAAATTGTCCTATATCTTCTAATGGATGTCCAGCCATTGCAAATTCCCAGTCTAAAATTCCACACACTATACCTTTATTTATTAATATATTCGTACCTTGAAAATCACCATGTACCAATCTAGAATCCTTATCAAGGTCTAACAAATTTTTCTCGTTTTGTTTAACTACTTGTTTAATTTTATTTACGATGTCATTTCCTAAACGCTTCCTTACTCTTTCTCCAATAACTCTCTCATACCATAAATTAAGTGGTTCCAATTCTTCTTTTATATGTAAATCTGCATCTAAAAACCCAACCTTATTAAATTTATAACTATGTATTTTAGCTAATATCCTAGCAACTTCTTTAACAAATTTTTCATCCATAAAGTAACCTTCTCTTAAACATTGACCAATTGTTTTTCCTTCTATGTATTCATATATAGCATATTCTCTATTGCCAATCTCTAAATCAGTATCAACTCTATATATTCTTTGAACTGGTATCTCATCTTTAAGTATATTTAATAATTTTATATCTTTTTTGTAATCTTGTTCTTTATTAAAGAATACTTTTAAAATATATTTTGCATTCTTTGTTTTTATAATATAATTTGTAGTTCTACACCCTTCCTCCACTGGTACTATATTTATAATGTCTTTTTCTTCTAATATTCCTTTAAATAATTTATTAATCTTAATATTATCAAGTTTCAAAAATGGTAGTGTTCGCTCCCAATTATGTTCCACAAATATTACCTCCAGCATACTTTAATATATATTTTAAATATATTAATTTTAAATTGTTAACATTTATTCTAGTTAATTAGTATATATCTTAAAACAAAATTAGAAAAGGTGTTCTAAAGAATTTTCTTTAGAACACCTACACTTTACATTAGTGAATAATTTACTTTGCTGAAAAAGATTCACAATCTGTACATTCAGTTTTTGTTGGATTTTTTTCATGTGTACCTACTTGAATTGCTTCTAATGTACAGTAAGCTTTTGATTGAGCATGATATCTACATTGATCAACTGAACATTTAATACTTGAATTCATATCCATTTTTATCACTCCTTATCGCTTTATCATAAATAGTATTTGCAAATTAAATTTATATATGCTATTTATTTCATTCAGCGACATGATTATTTTATAATTCTTCAAAACTTATATTCATATTATTTTTAACATGCCAATCGATATATACCTATTATTTATCTAAATTACGATACTTGTAAGTTTTTCACATAATCATAAGCTTTTTCTATAGCCTCTGTTTTAGTTTCGTATATGTTACTTTCTCCAATCTTAACTGCAAATCCCATATTATTCAATACCTTCATAGGCTGTTCTTGAACATGTGTTAAATATAGCTTTATATTTAACCTATTGCAGTGTTTATGTAATGTACTCAATGCATCCATTGCTGAAGCATCAACTGCATGAGTATGTCTCATATCTAAAATAACTACCTCTGTTGTCGCTTCTAGCTCTTTCATTTTTAAAATAAATTCTTGTACTACACCAAAAAACATTGGACCATTAATTTGATATACATTTATCTTTCCATCTGCCTTTTCCAGTACTGCTGCTAGTTCATCATCAAATGCTTTCTCGTTTACTAAATCCCTTATTTCAGTTGTTTCAGATATTCTCTTCATAAACAATGCCATAGTCATAAGCATTCCTATTCCAATCGCTACAACTAAATCAAATACAACCGTGCATACAAAGGTAACTAACAATACAATAACATCACTTTTAGGAGCTCTTAATAAAGCTCTAAATTGTTTCCATTCACCCATGTTATATGATACAACCATCAATATAGCAGCAAGTACTGTCATTGGTATCATTTTAGCAAGTGGCATTAGAACTAACATTGTAGCCAATAACACTAAAGCATGAACCATTCCTGATATAGGACTTTTTCCACCAGATCTTACATTTGCAGCAGTTCTTGCTATTGCTCCTGTAGCTGGTATTCCACCAAATAGTCCTGATACGATATTAGCTAATCCTTGTGCTACAAGTTCCATATTAGAATCATGTGTATCATTAATCATTCCATCTGCCACAACTGCTGATAGTAATGATTCTAATGCAGCTAATATTGCTATTGTTATAGCTGGTGTAAATAATTTATTTATTGTCGAGATATTAATTGTTGGTGCAATTGGTGTTGGTATAGATGAAGAAATTTCGACAAATCTACTGCCTATAGTTTCTACAGGCAAGTTGAATAATTTAACTGCCAATGTAGCAATAATTAGTGCAATCATCGATCCTGGTATTGTCTTATTAACCTTAGGCCAAAGAACTATAATAAAAATAGAACCTAATCCGATAATTAACGACCATATATTTAGCGAAGTAATATTTGCAAAATAACTCTCCCATTTCTGTATAAACTCTGACGGCACATTATCTATATGTAATCCAAAAAAATCTTTAATTTGTGTGGACATTAATGTTATTGCAATACCTGCCGTGAATCCTATTGTAATTGTCTTTGGTATATACTTAATTAGTGATCCAAATCTTAATAATCCCATCACAACTAATATAATACCAGCCATTATAGTTGCCGTAATCAATCCATTTAATCCATATTCCTGAATTATTGAATAAATTATTACAACAAATGCTCCTGTCGGGCCACCTATTTGAACCTTACTACCACCTAACAAAGAAATAATAAATCCAGCGAATATTGCTGTAATAAGGCCTTTTTCTGGTGAAACACCTGATGATATCGCAAGAGCTATTGATAATGGTAATGCTATTACTGCAACAATAATTCCTGCTATGATATCCTTCGCAACTTGTTGTTTTGTAATTTCCCTGTTCTTAATCATAGAAAAGAACTTGGACATCATTTTAAATCACTTCCCTTTTTAATTATCATTGAATATGCTTACGCAAGTTCTAATTTATTGTTTTAATTACATTTTATTACATATACTTGTACAAATATACTAAAAACTTAATTATTTTACAACACTTATATTTAATTGCAAAAATGTAACATTTAATCACAATAAATTGAAAATATAGTATTTATACACAACCTTGTTATTTTAACATATATTTTTATACAAGTACATATAGTTTTAATAAGAAATCATCAATAAAAAAAGAGAAAATATAGAATTAATAACACTCTATACTTTCTCTACTTCCCCTATTTTTAATTTATTGCCATGCTTATTGCTAAAACCGCTATTGGCTAACCCCATCGAATATATATCATTTATAATTTCAATTTGTACTGATAGTTTTTTTATTTTTCCACGTATCAATCAAATTTATACTTATATACAATAATATTATTTTATTATATTTATTTATAATTTATGCTAATACAATTTATAATGACCTAATTAATTAAACTTGCTTACTTTTTTTATTGCTTTATATTAGTATATTGTCCAGCCTACTTTCTAATTCACTTGTTATATTAACCATTGGTAATCTAACTTCATCAGAATCAATTAAATTTAATTTCTTTAAACAATATTTTAATGGTGTTGGATTTGGTTCTGCAAACAATAATGGTATCATATTATATAAATCTCTCCATTTTTCAAGTGCAGCTTGATGATTATTTTCCTTTACCAAATTGTACACCTCAATGAACTCTCTAGTTCTAAGGCTAGCCGAAGCCATTATTCCACCATCTCCACCAAGTGTAAGTGTAGTATAAAAATATGCATCTTCTCCTGTTAATATTGAAAAATCCTTTGGTCTATTGATTAATAGATCCGCTGTCTGTTTGATATTACCTGAACAATCTTTTATTCCAATTATATTTTTAAGTTCAGCTAATCTAAATATAGTTTCATTTTCTACATTAGTTCCAGTTCTATATGGAATATTATAAATTATAATATCTAAATCAGTAGATTGAGATATATTTTTAAAATGTTCATAAAGTCCTCTTTGATTAGGTCTTGAATAATATGGTGCTACAGATAATATTCCATTTACTCTATTCCTCTCTGCAATTTTTAATTTCTTAACTACTTCGCTAGTATGATTACCACCTAATCCTGTATATACTTGTACCCTATTATTATTATATTCCATTGTTTTACTTAAAACTTCTTCATATTCATCACACAAAATAGTAGGTGATTCTCCAGTAGTTCCAAGTGGTATAATTCCACTAACACCTTCATCTATATAGTGATTTACCATTCTTTCATATGACTTAAAGTCTATCTTTCCATCTTTAAATGGTGTAAGTAATGGTATTATTACACCTTGTACTTTCATTAATTAATACACTCCTTCGAATTTAATTAATTAAATAAGAAAACCCGTCAATATTCTGACGGGTAGAGTTAATCGTATAAAGCTTTAGAGAAATCAAAAATAAATCTAATAAGTTAGTTTAATTTTAATTTTATCAATTCCTTGTAGCTCTCCACTTTCGTGACAGTTATACATATATTTTATGCATCCCCAGAAATAAATTTTTGCATAATTTAAATCTTCGGCCATAATACCTTTCCTTATAAGTCATTGTCTGCCGACTCATTATAAGTACTATTTATTACTGGCACCTCTACCTCAGGTTTCCGTATTAAATTACTTTAAATTATACTACTATATCTATTGCTTGTAAACACTATTGCTAAAAATTGTGAATGTTTTTGTCTAGATATTAATGAATATGTATTAGCATTGATATTCACAACATATACTTTTTTAAATACTGTAAATACTTTATATTTATTATTATGTAAATTATATAATTGATTCTTGACTTCTATAAATCATACATAATATCTATAAAAAACTATAGATTACTTTTCCAAATAACATAATCACAACAAGTAAAATAACCGGTTTAATAACTTTCGCTCCATTTTTAATAGCAAAATATGCACCTAAATAATTTCCTAACACTGCACAAATCGCTGCTGGTAATCCCACCGAATATAGGACTTTTCCATTTAATATATATAGTACAAGCGATGAAAGATTAGATGCCAAATTTACTAATTTAGCATTACCTGATGCAGTAATCAAATTAAAGCCTAACAAAGATGTAAATGCTAATACTAAAAATGTTCCTGTTCCTGGTCCAAAGAATCCATCATATGCACCTATGATTAATCCTATAAAAAATGCTATAAAATAAAGCTTTTTATTTTTTAATTCTTTCATATAGTCTTCTGATCCAAACCTTCTATTAAAAAGCAAAAATATAGCTACTATAGGTAAAATTATCATTAAACAATATCTTAAATACTTCTCATCTAAGAACAATACAAGTTTTGTTCCAAACCATGAACCAATAAGTGCCCCAACTGCAGATAAAATTCCAGGTTTTATTTTAATATTTCCACTTTTAAAAAACTTAACAGATGCAATAGATGTTCCAATACAATTAGCAAACTTATTAGTTCCATAAGCAATATGTATAGGAATACCTGCAAAAATATATGCTGGTAATGATATTAATCCACCTCCTCCAGCCGCAGCATCAACAAATCCTGCACAAAATACTAATGGACATATAATCATCAACATCATTTCATAAGAATACATAAGCTCCCCCCATTTTTAAATAAATATTTTAAAATTAATTAGAACCTTATAAAAACAATTTAAAAAACTCAATTAATTTTAATTTCATTTAATAATAACATACGTTCTTACATTTTAATAATCATTAAATATATTAAAAAACAATGCAATACATATTTATATATAAAATAAAAAACGATAGTTATTACAACTATCGTTTATGCTTACCTCGCGACGTCCTACTCTTCCACACAGTCTCCCATGCAGTACCATCGGCGCTATAGACCTTAACTGTCCTGTTCGGAATGGGAAGGAGTGTTACCTCTATGCCATCACCACGAGATTTTGAAAGTTTTGTTCTTTCAAAATTGCACATAGTTCTTAATGTATTACAACTTGATTATATTGGTCAAGCCCTCGACCTATTAGTATCAGTCAGCTAAATACGTTGCCGCACTTACACCTCTGACCTATCAACCTTGTAGTCTTCAAGGGGTCTTACTAGCTTATGCTATGGGAAATCTCATCTTGAGGTGGGCTTCACACTTAGATGCTTTCAGCGTTTATCCCTTCCCGACTTAGCTACCCAGCTATGCTTCTGGCGAAACAACTGGTACACCATAGGTCAGTCCATCCCGGTCCTCTCGTACTAAGGACAGCTCCTCTCAAATTTCCTACGCCCGCGACGGATAGGGACCGAACTGTCTCACGACGTTCTGAACCCAGCTCGCGTGCCGCTTTAATGGGCGAACAGCCCAACCCTTGGGACCTACTTCAGCCCCAGGATGCGACGAGCCGACATCGAGGTGCCAAACCTCCCCGTCGATGTGAACTCTTGGGGGAGATCAGCCTGTTATCCCCGAGGTAGCTTTTATCCGTTGAGCGATGGCCCTCCCACGAGGTACCACCGGATCACTAAGCCCGACTTTCGTCCCTGCTCCAC
>NC_022571.1:5040000-5042500 GCF_000473995.1 Clostridium saccharobutylicum DSM 13864
TTTATGCTTACCTCGCGACGTCCTACTCTTCCACACAGTCTCCCATGCAGTACCATCGGCGCTATAGACCTTAACTGTCCTGTTCGGAATGGGAAGGAGTGTTACCTCTATGCCATCACCACGAGATTTTGAAAGTTTTGTTCTTTCAAAATTGCACATAGTTCTTAATGTATTACAACTTGATTATATTGGTCAAGCCCTCGACCTATTAGTATCAGTCAGCTAAATACGTTGCCGCACTTACACCTCTGACCTATCAACCTTGTAGTCTTCAAGGGGTCTTACTAGCTTATGCTATGGGAAATCTCATCTTGAGGTGGGCTTCACACTTAGATGCTTTCAGCGTTTATCCCTTCCCGACTTAGCTACCCAGCTATGCTTCTGGCGAAACAACTGGTACACCATAGGTCAGTCCATCCCGGTCCTCTCGTACTAAGGACAGCTCCTCTCAAATTTCCTACGCCCGCGACGGATAGGGACCGAACTGTCTCACGACGTTCTGAACCCAGCTCGCGTGCCGCTTTAATGGGCGAACAGCCCAACCCTTGGGACCTACTTCAGCCCCAGGATGCGACGAGCCGACATCGAGGTGCCAAACCTCCCCGTCGATGTGAACTCTTGGGGGAGATCAGCCTGTTATCCCCGAGGTAGCTTTTATCCGTTGAGCGATGGCCCTCCCACGAGGTACCACCGGATCACTAAGCCCGACTTTCGTCCCTGCTCCACTTGTAGGTGTCGCAGTCAGGCTCCCTTCTGCCTTTGCACTCTTCGAACGATTTCCGACCGTTCTGAGGGAACCTTTGGGCGCCTCCGTTACATTTTAGGAGGCGACCGCCCCAGTCAAACTGCCCACCTAACAATGTCCTGTCACCAGTTTCATGGCATCCAGTTAGAATTTCAATACTATCAGGGTGGTATCCCAACAACGACTCCACTAAGGCTGACGCCCTAGTTTCCCAGTCTCCCACCTATCCTGTACAGACAATACCGAAATTCAATGCTAAGCTACAGTAAAGCTCTACGGGGTCTTTCCGTCCAATCGCGGGTAGCGAGCATCTTCACTCGCACTACAACTTCGCCGGATTTGCAGTTGAGACAGTGCACAAGTCATTACGCCATTCGTGCGGGTCAGAACTTACCTGACAAGGAATTTCGCTACCTTAGGACCGTTATAGTTACGGCCGCCGTTTACTGGGGCTTAAGTTCACACCTTCGCTTACGCTAAGTGTTCCCCTTAACCTTCCAGCACCGGGCAGGCGTCAGCCCCTATACATCAGCTTTCGCTTTAGCAGAGACCTGTGTTTTTGTTAAACAGTTGCTTGTGCCTATTCTCTGCGGCCTGCCGTAAAGCAGGCACCCCTTCTCCCGAAGTTACGGGGTCAATTTGCCTAGTTCCTTAACTGCAATTCTTCCGTCGGCCTTAGGATTCTCTCCTCATCTACCTGTGTCGGTTTGCGGTACGGGCACTACTTCTCTCTCTAGATGCTTTTCTTGGAAGCATGGAATCAGATACTTCGGTTCCGTAGAACCTTCCCCATCACGCCTCAGAATTGTTAGAACGGATTTGCCTATCCTAACTCCCTAAACGCTTAGACTAACATCCAATAGTTAGCACATCCTATCCTTCTCCGTCACACCATCGATAATAACGATTATAGTGGTATTGGAATATCAACCAATTGTCCATCGACTACGCCTTTCGGCCTCGCCTTAGGTCCCGACTAACCCTGAGAAGACAAACTTTACTCAGGAAACCTTAGATATTCGGCCTGTAGGATTCTCACCTACATCTCGCTACTAATGCCAACATTCTCACTCGTAATCAGTCCACCGCTCCTTTCGGTACGACTTCAGCCCGATTACGACGCTCCTCTACCGCTCACAATAAATTGTGAACCCGTAGCTTCGGTGGTAAGTTTGAGCCCCGGACATTTTCGGCGCAGGATCTCTTGACTAGTGAGCTATTACGCACTCTTTTAATGAGTGGCTGCTTCTAAGCCAACATCCTAGTTGTCTTAGAAATCCCACATCCTTTTCCACTTAACTTACACTTTGGGACCTTAGCTGACGATCTGGGCTGTTTCCCTTTTGACCATGGAACTTATCTTTCATAGTCTGACTGCCGGACTGATAGTATATGGCATTCGGAGTTTGATAAGGTTCGGTAAGCGCTATGCCCCCTAGCCTATTCAGTGCTCTACCTCCACTACTCACATTTTCCGACGCTAGCCCTAAAGCTATTTCGAGGAGAACCAGCTATATCCGAGTTCGATTGGAATTTCTCCGCTATCCACAGCTCATCCCATGCTTTTTCAACAGCAACGTGGTTCGGTCCTCCACGAGGTTTTACCCTCGCTTCAACCTGGCCATGGATAGGTCACCCGGTTTCGGGTCTACAGCATGCAACTAGTCGCCCTATTAAGACTCGGTTTCCCTTCGGCTCCGTACCTTAAGTACTTAACCTCGCTACATACCGTAACTCGTTGGCTCGTTCTACAAA
>NC_022571.1:5045000-5047500 GCF_000473995.1 Clostridium saccharobutylicum DSM 13864
TATATCACTTGACTTAGAGGCTGTCAACAACTTTTTTCATTTCTTTAAAGCTCTTTTTCAAAGGCTTTTTTGAACTTACTTGAAATTGTTTATGTCTCTTAGCGACGTGTTTTATCTTAACACGAATGTAGATTATACATTTTCGAATATTTGCTATTTATTGATTTTATTATACATATATACGTAATTTTCTTATAAATTCTACACTTTCCTATTCATGATACACTAGGTTTAGTTATCATCGTTTTTTTCAATATAAACTCCATAATCTACAATTTGAAAAGATAATCTAATAATATTAAAGTAAAAATTTCAATATTAAAATATATAAATGCCTAATAAAATACGTGAATATCCTGACATGATATGTACAGCATTTATATTAAGATGCCTAAAAACTATATATGAAGTGCCTCAATTCTTATAAATTATTTTAAATAAATATATTTTTAATCATTGTACCTCCTCACATTTATTAAAATATGTTTTTCTAATGACGAAACGTAGTAATTATATATGATCCATTTCATAAATTCAGATTTCAACCTATTTAAATAAATAATCCACAAAATATATTCCATGATTAAAAAATATTGTGGATATAATCAAATTTATGTGTATGGAATTAAACTAACAGAAGTCTATACAATATCTTATTTAACTTAAAATCCTTAAACCTTCAACAATATAGACTTTAAACTAAATAAAAAGATTAGTGCATTCCTCAAAAAAATAATACTACAATGAATATATATGCTACATAAAAAAACACTTAATAATTTAAGCAGTTGTTTATACCTTTATTCTTAGATAGTGATAATGAAATCTCCTCATGATTTCTTAATATTCAATTATCATTTACCGCAACAGCAACAAATACTGCACAAAATACTAATGAATCTATAATTATTAACATTAATTCATGCGACTACAAGAGTTCTCCATTTAAACTTTCAACTAAATAACAAGGTTAATGAATTCCTCACCAACGACAATTCCACAATACATACATTAAGCAATATTATTAATTAATGCTATAACTTTCAGAATAATTCTGTTTATATATTTTTACGTAAAATAAAAAACGATAGTTATTACAACTATCGTTTATGCTTACCTCGCGACGTCCTACTCTTCCACACAGTCTCCCATGCAGTACCATCGGCGCTATAGACCTTAACTGTCCTGTTCGGAATGGGAAGGAGTGTTACCTCTATGCCATCACCACGAGATTTTGAAAGTTTTGTTCTTTCAAAATTGCACATAGTTCTTAATGTATTACAACTTGATTATATTGGTCAAGCCCTCGACCTATTAGTATCAGTCAGCTAAATACGTTGCCGCACTTACACCTCTGACCTATCAACCTTGTAGTCTTCAAGGGGTCTTACTAGCTTATGCTATGGGAAATCTCATCTTGAGGTGGGCTTCACACTTAGATGCTTTCAGCGTTTATCCCTTCCCGACTTAGCTACCCAGCTATGCTTCTGGCGAAACAACTGGTACACCATAGGTCAGTCCATCCCGGTCCTCTCGTACTAAGGACAGCTCCTCTCAAATTTCCTACGCCCGCGACGGATAGGGACCGAACTGTCTCACGACGTTCTGAACCCAGCTCGCGTGCCGCTTTAATGGGCGAACAGCCCAACCCTTGGGACCTACTTCAGCCCCAGGATGCGACGAGCCGACATCGAGGTGCCAAACCTCCCCGTCGATGTGAACTCTTGGGGGAGATCAGCCTGTTATCCCCGAGGTAGCTTTTATCCGTTGAGCGATGGCCCTCCCACGAGGTACCACCGGATCACTAAGCCCGACTTTCGTCCCTGCTCCACTTGTAGGTGTCGCAGTCAGGCTCCCTTCTGCCTTTGCACTCTTCGAACGATTTCCGACCGTTCTGAGGGAACCTTTGGGCGCCTCCGTTACATTTTAGGAGGCGACCGCCCCAGTCAAACTGCCCACCTAACAATGTCCTGTCACCAGTTTCATGGCATCCAGTTAGAATTTCAATACTATCAGGGTGGTATCCCAACAACGACTCCACTAAGGCTGACGCCCTAGTTTCCCAGTCTCCCACCTATCCTGTACAGACAATACCGAAATTCAATGCTAAGCTACAGTAAAGCTCTACGGGGTCTTTCCGTCCAATCGCGGGTAGCGAGCATCTTCACTCGCACTACAACTTCGCCGGATTTGCAGTTGAGACAGTGCACAAGTCATTACGCCATTCGTGCGGGTCAGAACTTACCTGACAAGGAATTTCGCTACCTTAGGACCGTTATAGTTACGGCCGCCGTTTACTGGGGCTTAAGTTCACACCTTCGCTTACGCTAAGTGTTCCCCTTAACCTTCCAGCACCGGGCAGGCGTCAGCCCCTATACATCAGCTTTCGCTTTAGCAGAGACCTGTGTTTTTGTTAAACAGTTGCTTGTGCCTATTCTCTGCGGCCTGCCGTAAAGCAGGCACCCCTTCTCCCGAAGTTACGGGGTCAATTTGCCTAGTT
>NC_022571.1:5052500-5107814 GCF_000473995.1 Clostridium saccharobutylicum DSM 13864
ACTTTGTAGCTACTTCATTTGCATTTATACCACTCATAGCTCCACCTAAATCTTCTGAAACCTCTGCTAACTTTTTAGGATCATTGTAATATGTCGTTGCAAGAACTATTGCTCTAGCTCTCTTCTCTGGATTATCAGATTTAAATATTCCTGATCCTACAAATACACCTTCACTGCCTAACTGCATCATAAGTGCAGCATCTGCTGGAGTTGCAATTCCACCTGCTGCAAAGTTAACCACTGGAAGCTTACCATTTTCCCATATATATTTAACTAAATCATATGGAGCTCCATAATTCTTAGCTATTGTCATCAACTCTTCTTTACCTGCTTTTTGTATTTCTTTAATTTGATCATTCATAGTTCTCATATGTGTAACAGCATTCACTACATCACCTGTACCTGCTTCACCTTTAGTTCTTATCATTGATGCACCTTCACCAATTCTTCTTAATGCTTCTCCAATATTAGTTGCACCACATACAAATGGAACCTTAAATTCCTCTTTATTTATATGATATTTATCATCAGCTGGTGTAAGCACTTCACTTTCATCAATAAAATCAATATTTAATGCTTCTAAAATTTGTGCCTCTACAAAATGTCCTATTCTAACCTTAGCCATAACTGGAATTGATACAGCCTCTTGTATCTCTTTTATCATTTTAGGATCTGACATTCTAGCAACTCCACCTTCTTTTCTTATATCAGAAGGTACTCTTTCAAGAGCCATTACAGCACATGCCCCTGCCTTTTCTGCAATAATAGCTTCTTCTTTATTAGTTACATCCATAATTACTCCGCCCTTTAACATTTGAGCAAGATTTTTATTTATTACATCTCTTTCCATTTCAAAGCCCCCTTTGTTTTAATAATTAATATGATAAAACATGTATGCGTACAATACAAATGTATGCATACAATTTTCAAGACCAAAAAAATATATACACTATTAAAATTCATCATTATATATGTTAGATACTTAATTTTATATACAACAACATTAATTAAGATTTAGAAAACAATTTAAATTAAACAATGCAAATACTAGATTTCTAATATAACCTATCTAATATTTGCATTATATTTTTAATATTCATTTAAGTAAATTCATCAATAATCCACTCTTCAAATGCCAAAATTAAATGTAAATACATTATCAAATTACCAACGGATAAGCTGAGCTTCTTTTAATTTAGCATATAATAATGTTATCTTTAAAAACTTCTAAGCATAAACACTATTTACATATACTTATATGCCTTTTAAACTTACCTTTACAAACATAACATGTATCTACAATATTAAAGCCAGCATCTTCAATATATTTACTCATATCTTCAAGCGTAACTATAACTAATTTATCCGAAATTCTACGAGCACCTTTTATAAGAGCTCTCTGTTCATTAAGAGTTGTTTTCGTAAATAATCCATAAGGCAAGTCTATAATTGCAATATCATATTTTTCTTTTATCTTGTGCATATCTCCGCTAGTAATCACATTTTCATATCCAAAAAACTCTAAATTTCTTTTAGCATTCTCTGCAATACTATTGTTAATTTCACATCCTTTTACATCAATGTCCATTGAAAGAGCTTCTATAACGACAGTACCCACTCCACAACAAGGGTCTATTAGTTTGCAATTTAAATTATTTTCAACTGCTATATTAACTAACGCTCTTGCTACTCTTAAACTTAGAGAATTGGAATATGAATAAGGTTTAGTATCATGAATATGCCAAGCAAAATTATTTCTCTTATATTCACCAAATACCCATTTTCCATCAATATTTGTAATTCCTAATGTTATTTTAGGATTATGCATTTCTGATTGACCATTTATAACAAGACCTATCTCTCTTACGCTCCTAAGCCTTTCTTCATAACTTATGTCTCCATCTTCAAGTTTTATATAACATACTTTAAAATCATCATATGATAAATTATCTTCTATAACTTTATTCACTATATTCTCCAATGAATTTTCCTCGTATATTACCGAAACCATATCTTTTATAAAAGGACTTCTAGATGGATTAACATAGCAATTGGAAAAAAAGTATTTCTTATCTGGAGTTTTTTTAAATAAACATTTCATTTCCATGTTGCATAAGCTTTCTTCAGACTTTGGATAATTAATAACGTATAAATATTTTTCACCTTTAAAATTTAATATATTTTTATTCAATTATATTTAACCTCTTTAATTCTTTAAATTTTCTTAACAAAATTATCATTTCATATATTATAGATACTAACATTTTCTAAAATTTATGAAATTAATAAATTTATTTTAAAAGCAAAAAATAATAAATTTCTCTTTTTTACTTCTAACATAAATTATACATCCTTTGAACAAATATGAAAAATATCACTAAGAACTATATAACTAAATAACTCCATATGATACTACTGCCAATTGTGGTGGAAATGCTAGTTAAAGTACAAGCTATTCAAGAGATGTACTTAAAATTGGAGCTATGAGACCTTTATCTGGTTCAACCTCTGCTTAGGGTACATCTGTAAAAGAAGGAGTTGAATTATTAGAAAAAGACGTTAATAATGCCTGTGGCATCAATAATAAAAAATAGAATTCATATTTGAAATGAATAGATCTGATTTAATTTTTTGCTAGAAATCCACATCCCAAATTTCCAATGCAACATTATGTAAAACATGCCCGCTTCTTTCTATAGAATATATTTTAAAATTTAATTCAGAGTTTGTTTATCTATATGATGATGTGATAAAATCTATTTTATGTGCGTAAATAATCACTAAAAATTTTGATTTATACAGGTTTATAAAGTTTAAATTCTTGTTCATTAAAATCACATATAAACCTTAATTAAAATTGAATCATTAACTCTTAAAATGATTCAATTTTTAATTACTAACTGTTAATTGAATATTTTTAATTTAAATAAATATTTTATATTTAGGAGGATACTAAAAATGCAAAAGCTTCTTAGTAAATTGCGTCAAGCCATAAATGATTTCAGCTTAATTAAGGATGGAGATAAAATAGCTGTTGGACTTTCTGGTGGCAAGGATAGTTTAACATTACTTCATTTATTAAATTCATATAAAAAGTTTTCACCACAATCTTTCGATTTAATAGCAATTACTTTAAATCCAGGTGGAGTCAATAATGCACCTCTTCATGAACTTTGTAAAAATTTAAATGTTCCTTTTCATGAAATACAAACTGATATAGGTGAAATTGTATTTGAAATAAAAAAAGAAAAAAATCCATGTTCATTATGCGCTAAGCTTAGACGTGGAATTTTAAATAATACAGCTAAGGAACTTGGATGTAATAAAGTAGCATTAGGTCATCATAAGGATGATGCTATAGAAACCCTTCTTATGTCTATATCATACGAAGGTCGTGTTAATTGTTTCTCTCCAAAAACATTTATGGATAAGGATGCTATAACATTAATTCGTCCGATGGTTTATATTGCAGAAAATTCTATTAGAAATATTGCAAAGAAATACAATTTTCCAATAATAAAAAATCCTTGTCCTGCTGATGGAAAAACTACAAGACAGGATATTAAAGAATTAATAGTTGAACTCAATAATAGAATGCCAGGATTTAAAGAAAATCTATTTGGCTGCTTAAACAATTCTGATCAGCTTTTTATTTGGGATAAAAAATTAATATCTAAACAATAAACATGCTATTGTAAAATGCATATAAATCTCTATAAAATTAATAACCATGCATAAATAAGAAAATAGACTTCTCTATATGCATGGTTTTTTATATATCTAAATTTATACTTATTATTGCTTAAAAAATCAAAGTATTTTTTAAGCAAATCTTAGTTTTTATTTTTATTTTATCTTTCTTAAAAGTTATTTTTACTAATTTTCTTATCCATTCATCCAACAATCCTAAAATCATCTCACACTATCCCCAAAAAATTGTTTAAACATAATAAAATTATATCAACTATTGTCACTACTTTATAAATGTTGCTATATATACTTAAACATACTTTAACATAATCATTAAATAAGTTACTATAATGATTTTTATTGTCAACCATTGAAACTAATTCATATCCATTCCAAGTATTTCACGCATTAATAAATCTTTTTCTTCAAATAATACTTATATAGCTAAATTTAATTTAGTTTGTATTTCAGCTTATAGATAGATAGTTGATTATGGAATTACACTATTAAATTTGCTACTTTAATTAAATATAAACTTGTTATATTACTATCTATATCATACTATATTTCATAATTAAATTTTAAAACTATTGTGTTAGGAAGTGATTAGTATGGCTAAAGAAAAAATACCTAAAAATCCAATTCCAAGCGACTATATCATGGAAAGAGTAAATAATTCTCAACATTCATCGCAGCCAAATTTTTGTTTACATGATGATAAAACATACCATGCTAACAATGTATTAAAGTCTAAAGATAACTCAACTTCACATCATAAAAGTATTAAAGGTGAAAATACTGAAAGAATACCTACATTAGCAAAATATTCTGACATGAATAACACTGATGATGAATTTGAGTACAAAGGCAATATATAGCCTTAAACCAAAATAAAAAATATTAATTTTAAGTTAGGAGTGTTTTCAATGAGTAAAGAAAAATCAAATAACAATTCACATGTAAGAGATGATAGCAAAAAAGCTTTTTCTAACCCATATTTACCAAAAATGAGGACTAATTATCATCCAAGTGATGATGCTGTAGAAAGCGGAACTGGCGTGGATTTTCCAATCAATATGCCTAATCCAGCTGTTGATCCCATTGTTGTAAATAATATTTCTAACCAAGAATTTGATTATACACAAGACATGCTTTCTCCTGATAATTATGATTTAGAAAATGATTCTAAACAAAAATAACAATATATTTAGAAAATTTTAAAATTATTATGTTAGGAGTGATAACTATGGCCAAAGAAAAGACACCCTACAACCCAACTCCTGGAGATTATAATACTCAAATATTATCTGGTACAAGACCAGAAGATCCTGATACTGAAAACCTAAATCATGAACATGAATCACATTCAAAAGTTTATTCTCATAAGACTCATATAATGGATGGTGAAGGAAATGACTTAAATAGTTCTAAACCAAAAACAGTAACTGGCTCTATAGCTATGAATAATAATAACAATGTGTTTGAATATAAAGAATAAATAATTATAGTAGATTTAGAAGAGCCTTTAGGCTTTTCTAAATTCAAAAAAGATAAAATTAATTTAAAGGTGTACTATTGTATTGTTTAAAATTAAAAATAAGCAGCCTCCACTTAATTGAGAAACTACTTATTTTTAATTAAATTTGCTTATTAATAACCCATTACTTATACTTGTAATATGTAAATATTATTACTTTTTAATATTTATTAATTTTATTTTACTTATCCTACATATAAAAATATTTATTATATAAAACTTTATTTAATAGACTTAAGCATTATCAGAATCTTCAAACTCGCTCTTTAATGTTTGTAAAATATCATTAGTGCTTGCAACTAATCCTCTTTTTATTAATTCAATAATAGCATAATCTATTTCAGAATATTTTTTTATTCTCATAAACAGTTCTATTTTTTCAATAGTTGCATATGGTAAATGTTTTTTTAGTAATGATATTAAGCTATTTTCTTCATTTCTAATATGTGCTTCGCTTTTTATAACTGCATCACTTTTAATAAGTACATCATTTTTTATAAATGTATCATTCTTAACATGTACATCGTTGCAAGTTTCGTTCTTTTTTATAACATCCATTTCTGGAAGTCCTATCATTCTTCCTTTATCAGTATTAATGAATACTAATCTAGGATTATTTCCCATATTCATTCTAATATTTCTTTCAAGAACCTGAGATAAACTAATAACTGGATTCTTAGCTTTACTAGGAGCTATTAAATTTTCTTTTAAAGCAATTTCAGCTATTTCCTTAGCTTTAATAGGATAATTACGTTGCTTTAAAATTTCTGCAGCGGCTTGTTGTATTGTAAAAAAACTCTCTTGTTCCATCTATAATCACCTTCTTAATCAACAATCAATAAACAATCAGCTAATAATCAATCAGCAATCATATATTAATCAACAAATAATCATCAATAATCACATTATATGCTCTTTTTAATCATCAGTCAACAATATATATGATTAAAATCGATTATTAATACTTTTTCGATGATTATTAATCGATTATGACAAATTTTCTTTTTAAAACAAAAAATAAAGTGACTTTTATCATCAGATTTCATTTCATTCCATTGATTAATTTCTTAAATTTTATCGCGACCGTAGTTTATAAAAAACTTTTGATACCCAACTTTCGAAACCAACTATTCCATTACTTTCTAAAGTACTATTTCTTTAAGTAATATTGGTAACTAATAATTCTGTAAAATTATAATTAATATTTTGAATAAAAGTTACCTATTTGGTTAAAATTTACAATAAAGCGATTGTAAAATATTAATTATTAAAAGGAAGTGTGGTTCAAATGAAAAAATATTTATTTTACTTTTTAGGATTAACTTTAATATTTTCAACTATTATATCAGTTAGAGTTAATGCTCAAAATATTAATACTGTAAATGTTAATAAAAACTATATTAATAAAGCTAATAGCACCTTAAATTCAAAGGCAACAAATAGTACAAGCAGCAACAATACTATAAACGATAAAAGTGGTACAAGCGATGTAACTAATTCATCAGCACCTACCATTGTAATTGATGCTGGACATGGTGGATATGACAGTGGTGCTATTGGTCCATCAGGAATACAGGAAAAGAATATAACATTACAAATAGCTTTGAAATTAGGAAATCTATTGCAAAGTCAAGGTTATAAAGTTATCTATACTAGGACAAGCGATAATGTACCATGGCCATCTAATGTAAAATTAGATTTAAGAACTCGTACAAAAATGGCTACTGACTCTAATGCCGATTATTTTATTAGCATTCATAACAATGATAGTAAGCTTGCATCTTCAAATGGAACACAGACATTCTTTTCTTATAATAGTGTCAAAGGTAAATATTTAGCAAACTCTGTTCAAAACGAGTTAATAAAATCTGTAGGTTTACAAAATAGAGGTATAGCTCCAGCTAATTATTATGTTCTTGGTCATACGTCTGCAGTGTCTATTTTAACTGAACTTGCATTTATAAGTAATCCTACAGAAGAAAATATTTTAAATAATACTGTATATCAAAATAAATTTGTTAATGCCATTGATGCTGGAATAGTAAATGCAATTAACAATAAAAATTCATAATATATATTACAATATAATTTATTCACTAGTTTAGTTATAAAATAACTAATTTTAATGTAGCTCTTAATTTTCAACATATATATTTAAAGACTGTGGATAACATATATTATTTTAAAACTGCACGCTGATTATACAAAAAAATCTACTTTGCAGTTTGTGGATTTATCCACATTTAAAAATTATCCACAGCTTTCAATTTATCATAATTTTCTCATATAGGGTTCTGCAATGAGAATAGAGATTATGTGGATCCCCCCCTAAATTAGATATATATTTGTTCGATAGGACTATATCACAAACATATATCTAATTTCTCTGTTTGTGATATATTAAATTCTCAATGAGAAACCCTTATATAATCTAGTTGTAACATTTTATAGAAAACTATTTATCTTTCTAACGAACATTACACTCCTTATTACTTTTAATATTCTCATCTATTACTTTGCCTACGCCACGGTAAGGAATATGCATTTCATATCTTAAATAGTTTTTTATTTGAATTCCTTAAAGGAATCTAACCAAATTTAATTTAGTTTAGTATAATACTCTTGAATAGAAGATAGATGTTAGAACCCTGGGAAGTCTTAAAGACTTATACCCGTAAAATAGCGTATCATTCCATCAGGTAGAATTCTATGTTTAGCTGGTTGGGTTTCCCTTGGGGAATTACCCATGTCACAAACAAGGTTATAAACTATCTGATAGAGTGGAAGTTCTATTCTATCTCTAAAATTTAATTTAAAGGATATATATATACAATATCTAAATTTTTTTATAGTCCTGTAGTAGGAATTGATGTTTCAGCTGATTTTTCATATGCTGCAATACTCGCACCGAATGGTGATATCTATAAGAAACTCTTTAAGGTAAAGCATGATGTCAATGGTTTCAACCACTTAGTTAATGAAATAAAAAAAGTGGAAGAAGAGTTTAACATGAAAACTGCAATTTTCATGGAGTCCACTGGTGTGTACCACTTCTCTCTTTTCCACTATCTTAATAAATATTTTGATAACACATTTGTTATCAATCCACTCGTTACTAAGTCTAACAAAAATGGAGACATAAGAAATAAGTAATAAATTTATAGTTATAACCGAATTCATTTTATTTACTTGTTATCCTTTATTTATGATACGGTTCTCCGTATCAATGGCAAATTATAACCCTTTTTTATCCAAAATGGATACCTATTACGATATCCCTTAACTCTTACTTAGTTAGTTATTGATTTTCTGATAATATTAACTTGAAATTCAGTAAGACCTGTTAATTTCGCTATTAGTTCGTCTGACATTCCCTCTTTTATTGCAATTTTAGCTGTTTCTATTGCTTGTTCTTCTTTTCCTTCTATCTTACCTTTTTCGATTCCATCTTGAACCAGCATTTCTCCTAATTTTGTCATACTTATCTCCTCCTTTACTTTTTCCAAATCCTTTTCGTCTAAAAATTTATCTGCAAATGCATATAGCATTTTCTTTAATTACAATATCTCCATCTTTGTCATACATTGATATTACTTTTACATTATATTTATTCCTGTCTGTAATAAAGTAATCATCATCTTCTATGCTTACTTTATTATATATTTTGCAATAGCTCATCTCTTTTATTATTTTGGTTTCAGTCTGCTTTGCCATTTCAATTACATCTCCTTTTCTATTAGAATTTCATGAAGCTCCTTAGTTGAAAACACTACAATGGAATAATCATCGGATAATAGAAAAAGTGACGAATGGTAATCAATACCATCATCACTCTTTATAATATCTGTATATTCTGGAAGTAGTCCTCTTATATTATTAGCTTTTATTTCTGCAACATCTTCTTTTGATTCCAATAGTGCTATATATCCTCCTAAGTCTTTGTCTACATCTCTAGTAACACCATAGTTATCGTCTAGTAATGTTATTATTTCTTCTGCTTCTTTTAGTATTTCATTTGAGTATTTTTCTTTTAGTTCTTCTAGTTGTCCTTTTTTGTACAGTTTTATCATCTTTATTCCTCCTTAAAATATATAAAAGAAACCTCAAATCCTTATTGTTTCAAGACTCCTCTACTTATTATTCCATTACTATAATATATTTTTATTGTTATTACTTTAATATCATATACATTTAAATCCATATGCTGTAATATATAATCATAATATATTAGCATATGTAAATGGAGGAATATCATGACAGAGCAATTGATGTCATTATCTAAAATTTTTACTGAACAAATATTCAGAATTCCTGATTATCAAAGAGGTTACTCTTGGACTATAAAAGAAGTTCAAGATTTTTGGAATGACTTATTAAGATTACAAGAAAATAAGAATCACTATGTTGGAGTATTAACTCTAGAACCAGTAGACTCAGCCAAATACAAAACATGGATTGATGATACTTGGCTAATAGATTCAAAACGATTTGTTCCCTATTTTGTTGTAGATGGACAACAACGATTAACCACATCTATTCTGCTTATTCATTCTATTATAGAAATTATGGAACAGCGTAATATAAATAAACTTAATTATACATCTCAAGAGGAAATAAGCAGACGTTTTATCTTTGACTCAAAAGATGAAAACAAGTCTAGAACATACATATTTGGCTATGAAAATGAGAATCCTAGTTATGAATATCTCATTAATAAAATTTTCAAACAAAAAACTCAGACTAGTTCACATATTGAAGAAACAATTTACACATCAAATTTAAGAGATGCAAAAGATTTTTTTATGAATAAACTTAATTTAATATCTAATACTAAAGATTTAGAAAGTATTTATACTAAAATTACACAGCACTTCTTATTTAATTTATATGTTATTTCTTCTGATATAGATGTATTTGTAACCTTTGAAACTATGAATAACAGAGGAAAACCTTTATCTCACTTAGAATTACTAAAAAATAGACTAATTTATTTATCAACTTTATTTAAAACCAATGATAATGATAAAAAGCGATTAAGAAGAAATATAAATGAATGTTGGAAGGATATTTATCATTTACTTGGCAAAAATAAAGATAACAAATTATTAGATGATGACTTTTTAAATGCTCATTTTAAATTTTATTTTTGTAATGAACTTAAAAAAATTATGGACAAGCATAGTAACTACCGATATTTACGTAGTGCTAATGAAATACAACAAAATTATTTACTTGAAGAATATTTTATTCCTCTAAATGTAATCAACGATAAACTAAAAATAGAGGAAATTTTTAATTATATAGAAAGTATGAAAAGTAGTATTACAATATGGGAATACATAAATAATCCACTATCATCAAACTTTAGTGATGATGTAAAAGAATATATTAATAAAATAAATTATATAATAACATATTGTAGCAGATACTATCGGTCAGGTGTGACAGTATTTTTATTAGCATGTTTGGATATGAACGAAAGTGATAAGGATATACTCAATTTATTAAAATTATTAGAGCGATACTTATTTTTAATGCTATTCTATCCTAGCGAAGTGTTAGAAGGTAATCATACTTTTGAAATTGATTTTGAACAGATTGTATTAAAATTAAATAAATCTGAAACTAATCTTACTAAAATAATAGATAGAATTGAAAAGACTTCTAATCAAATTATTACAGCAACTGATAATAAAAAATTAATCATGTATTATTCTAGATGCGGTTTCTATCATACTAATTGGTTACGATATTTTTTATGTGAATACGAAACAAGTTTAATGAAACAAAGTAAAAACAAAGTCTCAAAATTAGATAGAGATTTGTATTTCATTCAACCATATGACTCTATAGAACATATATATCCTCAAAACTCACATAATCAATATTGGTTAAGAATGTTTAAGAATTTTTCGACCAAAGAACGAAGTAGTCTAAAATGCTCATTAGGTAACTTTGTCGGTATATCAAAACCCAAAAATGGTAAATTAGGTAACAAATCTTTTCCTGATAAAAAATATAATTTAGAAAATTCATTAGGATATAAATATGGAAGCTATGCAGAAATAGAATTAACTAACTACGAAGATTGGAGTGCCAATGAAATCTTAAGCAGAGGAATTAAGTTAGTGAATTTTCTTATAACTAGATGGAATATTAAAATTGGCTCTTCAAAAAAGAGTGAAAAAAAAGATTTTCTAGGGTTATCCTTTCTTAAATGATAATGTTTAATAAATAATAAAAAATTCATATAACTGCTTTTTAGTTATATGAATTTTTTATCCAATTTTAGTAAATTTGGCATTTACTTATGATATGGTTCACCCTTCATTATCCTAAATCCCCTATAAATTTGTTCCAAAAGCATAACTCTGAAAAGTTGGTGTGGAAATGTCATCTTTGAGAAACATAATTTATAATTAGCTCTAACTAAAACACTTTTTGAAATTCCAAGACTTCCTCCTATTATAAAAGCAACATTAGAATTTCCAATTACACCTAAGTTATGTATATAATCTGAAAACTCTTGTGAAGTTAGTTGCTTCCCACATAAATCCATTGCTACTACAAACATATTATCTTTAATTTTATTTAATATTGCTTGCCCTTCTTTTTCCTTAATTGCTTCCTCTTCTTTTTCAGAAGCATTATCTGGTGTTTTTTCATCTGCAATTTCTATTATATCTAGTTTACAATACCTATTTAGTCTCTTAGAATACTCTTCTATAGCATCTTTTAAATATTTTTCTTTTAGTTTTCCAACAGTAATTATAGTAATATTCATCTTTCTTACGTTATTCAATGAATTTTTAACAAATTCATTGAATAATTCTCCCTTCAGTACTTTGAATTAATTTTATCTTTAGGCACAATCAAATAAACTTGTTATTTATTTGATTGTGCCTTAAGCTTCTTTTATTTTTCTCTTTGCTCTTATTTTATATAGTCTATATGCAGTAAGAACTGCTCCAATACCACATATTATACCTGCTGCCACATAAACATACTGCATTCCATATACAAAAATATCATCTCTTCCTTCTATATATCCTGTAACATGATATCCTATCTTACTACTCATTCGATTATATAAAAATGTAGTGGATAATGATACACCAAAAACCATTCCTAAATTTCTTACTAATGCATTTATGCTTCCTGCAATTCCAAGCTTATTCTTATCCACAGTAGACATAACTAACGAATTATTAGGAGATTGGAACATTCCATTACCTACGCTTATAACTGTTATAAATACAATTAGTAAACCCAAATGAGAATATTGATTTAATATTGACATTAAAAATAATCCCAAACTAGTTCCTACAAGACCTAAGAATGTTAAAACTTCTGAACCTAATCTATCTGATACATATCCACTCATAGGTGCAACAACTGATAATATTATTGGTGAAACCATCATTAAAATACCTGTAAGTGATGGTGTTAACTTCATAACATATTGCAAATAAAATGGAAGAATTATATTTGAGCAGCTTATTGCTACAAAAGAAATAAATGCACAAAATACACTTAGTGAAAACAAGGAATTATTAAATATTTCGAGTTTTATTAATGGTTGATCTATTTTCTTTTCAACTATTATAAATAAAATAAATAATACAAATGCAATTATAAAGCTCATAATAATAGCATTATTGTTAAAACCAATTTCTTTACCAAACGTTAATGCTCCAAATAATAATATCATAGCTAAACCAAACAACACTGCACCTTTTGCATCTAATTTTTCATTTACATTACTATCACTTTTTGGTAGTGTCTTCATTGCAAGAACAAATGCCAATACACCTATTGGTACATTTATTAAGAAAATATATTGCCAGCTTAAAGCTGATACTATTATCCCTCCTATTGGTGGACCTACCATTGAACCTAATGCTACAAATGTCCCGTTTACTCCTAGTGCTCTTCCTCTTTCATTACTAGGGAATGTATGTGTTATAATTCCATGACTTGTTGACATAGTTCCTGCAGCACCTATAGCTTGAAGACCTCTCGAAATTACCAACATTACTAATGAATTAGATATTCCGCAGGTTAAAGATCCAATTGTAAAAATCACAATCCCTGTTTTAAAAATTGTAGTTTTTCCTTTAATATCAGCTAATCTTCCAAATATAAGAATTGTTCCTACTATAACTATTAAATAACTTGTGACTGCCCACTCTATAGATGCCATACTTACTGAAAGTTTTTCAGCCATGACAGGTAGCGCAACATTTACTATACTACTATCAAGAGTAGCCATAAATGTTAATAACACTATCGTGAGTAATATTATCCATCTTTTCTTATGTGCTCTATCATCATTCTCTACATTTTGCATATTTTTTTGTCCTTTCTGTATATATCTTTTGTACAATGCATGTTACTCACGTGAAAATAAATAACAATTCCAATTTGTCATGGATATTTTTCATCAGACAAGGAAGTAAATTGCCCTTATAGTGTGTCTATTAAGTCAATTTGTAGGCTCAGCATGATGAAAAATAGATTGGCAAAGAGACTTTTTATTTATTTAAATACGCCTTAACTGCGTTTAAATCTAAATTATAATATACTTTTATTATTTGCACAAATGAGATGATAATTCTTAAAACATAATAAATATAATCCACAGTTTTTTACTTTTAAAAAAAATTATCCACAAATTTATTATTATTATGTGAAAAAGTAGAGAGATTTAATAAAATCCTCTCTACTTCCTTTATATTTCTGTGAATTATTCTAACTAAGCTTTAATAAGTATTGCAACTCTGACAACTTAATATTTGTTTTTTAACAAAGCTAATTATATTTTTATTTATTATTTCAATTTAAATGATCCTACCATTTCATTTAAATTATCTGATGAATATTCTAACACCTCAGTAGCTTGTTTTAATTGTTTTATTCCATCTAAAATCTTCTCAACAACTACTAATGATTTTTCACTCTTATTTGAACTGCTTTCAGTAGATTGCTCTATTCTGTCTGCCATAGTACTAACATTATTCATAACATCACCTACACTTTCACTTTGAGTTGATGTTATTTGTGTGATAGACTTCATAGCATCAGATATTATATTTATATCTTTATTAATTTTGTTAAAAGATTTCATTGAATCTTTTACGCTTGTTGTAGACTTAATTATTTTGCTATTTATCTCTCCTGCATATTCAAAAGTAGATTGAGTTTGCCCCTGAACTTGATTAATGAAATTGCTTATTGACTTAGTTGCCTCTTCTGTCTCAGATGCTAGTTTAGATATTTCTCCCGCTACAACTGAAAATCCCTTTCCACTTTCCCCTGCTCTAGCTGCCTCAATTGATGCATTAAGAGCTAGCAGCTGAGTTTGTTTGCTGATATTACTTATTACATTAACAACTTCACTTATCTTTTTAGAATATCCTTGCAACGTGTTAATTGAGTTTACAGTTTCACCAATAGTAATCTCTAAATCTTTCATATTTCCTATAACCTCTTTTGAAGCATTTTGAGCTACAGATGCATTGTCATTTGTTTCTTCAACTATTCCGGAAACTTCTAATACAAGGCTGTCCATTTCTTGAATTGAGGCTGATATTTCAGAAAACTTGTTCTTTGTATCTTGGAATACTACATTTTGTTCTTGAGAATTTTCTAATAAACTTACAACCGTATTCTCAATTAACCCCATGCCGTTTTTAACATCATTAGTTATTTCTGAAACTATGTTAACTGATTTTTTAGTTGTTTTTGCTGATTTCTTAACTCTATCTAACATACTCATTTGATTGTTTATAAATTTATTAAACCATCTTGATAATTCTCCAATTTCATCAGATGACATCTTCTTAACTCTCTTTGTTAAATTTCCTTCACCTTCTGCAATATCTTGTAATATATCTATTGTCTTACTTAAGGGAGATACAACCATCTTCCTACAAATTGTTAAAGTAAATGTAGATAATATAATCCATATTACTAAAGATATATATATACTCATGCTTGGCACAAACTTCATTGATATAGCATTTATTATTAGTAGTGCTGCAGACATAATTGATACTGCTAATGGTATTTTAAAATTAATGCTTTGAAAGTTATATATTTCATCTATATCCCCCTCACACATCATCCCCCAAACTTCTTCACAATTAGGCGGCTTAATCAATGTTCCTTTCCCACCAACCATTATGTGCCTATAATCTGAATATCCTGGCCAACAATCTAGATTTTGTCCATTTTTAATTGTGTTATCTACACCTTTATGTAAAGTATTAGTTGCTGGATCATTGAATAAGATTTCAAATTCAGTATGTTCTTTAATTCTTACATTGCCCCAACTCTTAGTTCTTATCCCATCTTTAAGATTTTCACCTAGAGTAAATGTATTATCTTCAAATCTACTTCTTGAGATTGCAGTTCCTGGCTTTATTCCTCTATTTGATTTAACCATAAATAAGTAATTATCTCCAGAATCCTTGTATATATGAGTATCTTCATCTTGAATAACATTACTCATATCATCATTTAAAACTCTACAGCATAATACTCGTATCTCACCATTATGATTTCTACACGGACAGGAAAACATAAGTGTAACATCATCCACAAATTTCTTATTACTTATATCCGTATCAAGTGTTCTCTTATCAATATACGGACCATACATTAATGGTTTACCTTCAAGCCCTGTTTTCAAATTAGGTAAATCACTCATGTTTAATCCTATATGCTGTTTACATGAAGAAACTGATACAATTCCTTCATTGTCTAAAATAAATATCTCACAAAAATCCTCATGTTTCTTAATATGTTCAAGTAAATAGTTATTTATTACAAAATCATTATCTTCTAAAGTTGTAAGTGAACTCTTTATATTCTCTATTTGAGCCCATTGGTCCTTAAACCAATTATCTAATGCTTTTTTTCTTCCATTAGATATTCCTTCAAATACTTTCTCTGAATGTTCCCTTAAATTCTTATTAAGTAAATATCTCATTTTTAAAATCATATTATTTACCACCTTAATTTCTATTTAAATTTTGCTTATATTAAAAATAAACTTGTATCGTATTTACTTGATGTTTTATCTCTATAAATACACATTAATAGCGTAATTGCACGATAATTTCTTAAAATAAAAGCACTAATAATAGATTAAAAAATCTAGTATTAGTGCTGCCATAGCAAAATTTATTATTTTCCTTGTTTTCATTATTTACCACAATTATAACAACTTAATTTATATTTGTAAAATATTTTTTCATTTTGATTTTCATATGAAAAAAAGCCCTATTTAAAATAGGACTTTTAAGCTTATATTATTGATTTTTTCCACAACATTTTTTATATTTCTTGCCACTTCCACATGGACATAAATCGTTTCTGCCCACTTTTTCTGTGTTTCTAACAATTTTAGATTCTTTGTATTGTTTTTGAATTTCATTTCTCTTTTCTTCTGAGAATATTCCATCCCATTGTGGTAATGTATATAAATATTCAGCTTTTGCATCTAGCATATTATAATATAAAGTTTCTAAGTTTATATCTAATACTAATTCAGTATCAGCTTCAATAGCTTCAAGATCATATGGTTTCTTTAAGCTATCATTAATTCCATCTATAAATCCCATAGTGAATTCTACTGAAGAATTATATTCTTTAGATAATTCATTTATTGTAGTTTTCTTAGCTTCTTTATGATTAGCTAATAAATCCTTGTATATTCCCTTTTCTAATTTACTGTATTCTGCCCAGAAAGCATTTTCTCCTTTAGTCTTTACATAGTCAACAACCATGTCAGTCCAATTTGTATATAAACTCATAGTTTAAGTCCTCCCTTAAATTTTCATTATATATTATTTTAATAAATTAGAAACTTAGATAATCTAAATTTCTATATAACTACTAGGATTATGCCTATTTGCCATAGTTAAAATTATGTCCTTTTGTTGCTTAATTCCATTTTCATTTAGTACATTAAGAACTGTCTGATAAGCTAAATCAGGTTGATTATTTGTATTGCTCAAATGGCCTAAAATAACTTTCTTATTTGAATCGCATTTAACTAATTCAACAATTGCGTTTCCACAATCATCATTAGATAGATGTCCTATCTCACTAAGTATTCTTCGTTTTAATGTATACGGATATGGTCCAAACTTAAGCATATTAACATCATGGTTACTTTCAAGAAGTATGACCTCTGAATCTTTAATATTGTCATAAATTTCCCTTGTAAAAGTACCAAAATCTGTTGCTACACTTATACTCTTTTTACTATCACTTATTGTATATCCTGTTGGAGATACGGCATCATGTGGAATATTAAAAGCTTTAATACTCATATCCTCAATTTGAGTAATTGATCTTTTATCAATTACCTTTATATTATGTTCTTTTATCTTTCCTATTGAGCTTTCCATAGCAGCCCAAGTATCTCCATTTGCATATATAGGAATATCATATTTTCTAGATAATACACCTACACCTTTAACATGGTCACTATGTTCATGAGTTATGAAGATTCCATTTAAATTAGTTGGTTCTTGATTAATTTGTTTTAATGCTTCATCAATTTTTTTGCCTGGGAGTCCTGCATCAATTAATATCTTAACTTTATCAGTAGCAACAAACATGCTATTCCCACTACTACCACTATATAAAGAACAAAATATCATTTTAACCCCTCCCATAACATTATTTTACTCTTCATCAACTTTTATTCTTTTTATATCTGCTCCTAAGGCTCTAAATTTATTTTCTATATGAGGATATCCTCTATCTATATGTTCTATACTAGTTATTTCAGTTGTGCCTTCTGCAATTAATCCAGCAATAACCATTGCTGCACCTGCTCTTAAATCTGTTGCTTTTACTATAGCGCCAGTTAACTTTTCTGCTCCATCTATTATAGCAACTCTTCCTTCAACCTTTATATTAGCACCCATCTTCTTCAATTCATCTATGTGCTTATGTCTATTTTCCCAAATGGATTCAGTAATTAAACTTCTACCTGGAACAATGCTTAATAGCGTTGACATTGGCTGTTGAACATCCGTTGGGAAACCTGGGTATGGAGTTGTTTTAATATTAACAGCTTTTAAAGGTTTATCAGCAGTTACTCTAACGCAATCATCACCTTCTTCAACTGTAGCTCCCATTTCTATAAGCTTAGCTGAAATTGATTCTAAATGCTTTGGTATAACATTTCTTACATAAACGTCTCCACCTGTAGCCGCTGCCGCGATCATAAATGTTCCTGCCTCGATTTGGTCTGGAACTACACTATAAGCACATCCCTTTAAACTTTCTACTCCTGTTACTCTAATTACATCAGTACCAGCACCTTTTATGTTAGCACCCATAGAATTTAGAAAATTTGCTACGTCAACAACATGTGGCTCTTTAGCTACATTTTCTAACACTGTTACACCTTCTGCAAGTGTTGCTGCTATCATTACATTTATTGTAGCTCCAACTGAAACTACATCAAAAAATACATTTGCACCAACTAATTTATCTGCCTTAACTTTAACTGCTCCATGCTCTATGATAACATCAGCACCCAACGCTTCAAATCCCTTTATATGTTGGTCTATAGGTCTTACCCCTATAGGACATCCACCTGGAAGTAATACTCTTGCTTCTTTAAATCTTGACAATAATGCGCCAATAAAGTAGTATGATGCTCTCATTCGTCTAACGTCGTCTGTATTTGCGTCAAACTTATTTACATTCGTACTATCTATTTCCAACGTATTATTATCTATTTTAATTATATCGCAACCTAAATCTCTAAGTATTCTTTCTAAACAGTGGACATCTTCAATATCTGGTATGTTATCGATTGTACATTTTCCTTCACTTGCCATTATTGCTGCAGGTAATATTGCTACTGCTGCATTTTTAGCTCCGTTGATATCAACGCTGCCTTTAAGCAAGTTTCCTCCATTTATAACTAATCTTTCCATTGAATTCACCCTATCCATAAAATATATATTATCAATTTTTATCCATTTACATTATTAACCTATTTTAGTGTTCAAATCTACCTTAATTATTATATCATAAACTAAATTTATTTAAATATCTTTTTTAAGTATATATGCTATTTCCACAATTTTTCTTTGCGTACTTGCAATAATAATATTTATTCATCCATTTATTATCTGCATAGCCACAATATTTCTGTAAAATTTTAATAATAATTACAAAACTATCATATACAATTGTTATTTAATTATTCTTTTATTTAATTTATTATGTTATAATTTATTAAAACTTTTAGTAAAGCATATCAATGAAATAAAATAATAAGTTATACATGCGAAAAAGATTTAATATCATGAATAAAATCATTTAATAAATAGACATTAACTTTCTTCGCTGACACAATAGACACAAATTTAATTAACTTATTATTTTTTTAAATTATGCTCAAATACAATATTGAGATTGTGAGGTTTATCATGAAGTACTATATAGTTGCATTATTTGATGAGGAAACCTATCAAGTAATTTCGCCAATCCAAAGAAATATGTCTAAAAAATTTAGGGCTAATAGAAATTCACCCTTACCTTTTATTCCACTCGTAGGTATAGAAAATCCTAATTTAGATAAACTTTATCCTATTATAGATAAACTTATAGCCTCTTATAAAAGTTTTAGAATTGATGCTAGTGACTTAGTATATCTATCTGAACCAACTAAGAGCATTAATCTAAAAATTGATAATAAGGGTTACATAAAGAGACTTTCGCGTAATTTCTTTGATACATTATCTATTAATGGCTTTAATGTGAAATCTTTTGGAGATAATTTTATTTCTCTTGCTAATTTAGGTTATGTTCCTAAAGATTATAAAAAGCAAGATGTTAAATTAAATTTCCCAGACATATATAATAAAGAAAATTTTGTTAAATTAAGAATTAAAAGTATTGAGATATGGAAACTACCTACTATAAAAAAGAATGTTCCATTAAAATCATGTATTTTTAAAAGTTTTTAGCGATATAAAATAAAGATAAGCTGTAGAATTATTATTAATTATTCTGTAGCTTATTTTTTATTAAATTTTTTTAAATTATTTATGATATAACTAAATTCATAAATATGCATCAATTTTTAAAATTATTTGTCAATTGTGAATTTTATGTAAATATAAAAAAATTTTTTTCTGTATTCGTTTACCCTGCTTTCATTTATTTTAAAGATTTTGTAAAATAATATTAATTGCTAGAAATGTAGGAGGTTTCACTATGAACGTTCAACCAATGTTTGAAGTACAAAAAAAATACAATGATACTTTAGCAATAAATGATGAGTTAAGCTCTTATAAGTTGCAAGCACGTAAACACTTAGAGTTTGAAATAACTCTTGGCTCTTTAGCTAATGAAACTACTTGTTTCAATTATTTGATGAAGAACACTAAACAAATTAATATCAATGAAATATTTAATAAATATATTAATTGTCTTTCTCAGGTTTTAACATTGGGAATTGATCATAAATATACTGATTTAATTGCAGTATCAATGGCTCCTAATGATTATTGCTTAAGCGATCAATTTTTAAATTTATATATTGATATTAATGATTTAATTGCTTCTCCATCTTTAGATCACTATTTAACTTTATTTGAAGACTTGCTAAGTTTAGGACTAACCCTAGGCTTCTCGGAAGATCTAATACAAAATCAATTTATTAAAGGTCTAGATATGTCTTTAGTACTTTAATCTTAAAATTATTATATATTTAGTATCGAATATTTAAGTTTTATGTATATTACAATTTTAATTTTTCAATCAAATTAAGTTACTACTACTCATTTTGATGTAAAGTATTTTTTGTAACATAATATATGCTTTTTATTCGATTTTTTTGTTTTTTTGAATATTTCTTATATTTAATAGTGTCACGGGAATAATATTTCTGAGGTGATATTATGTTTGGAATAATATGTGCAATAATTTCAGGAATTGCTATGAGTCTTCAAGGAGTATTCAATACACGCTTAGGTGATAAAATAGGTACATGGGAAACAACTGTAATAGTTCAGGCTATTGCTCTTGTATTAAGCTTAATTATCTCTGCTATTTTTGGGCATGGTAGTTATAGTAATCTAAAAGATGTTAGCAAAATTTATTTGTTAGGCGGAGTACTTGGCGTTGTGATAACATTTACAGTAATGAAAAGTGTCAGTTCAATGGGTCCTACTTTAGGAATAGGTATAATACTAATAGCTCAATTGTTTACTGCTGCTCTTATTGATGCTTTCGGATTATTTGAAAGTGAAAAGATTAAGTTTTCATTAAATCACTTTTTAGGTATTGCCATTATGATTGCCGGTATTGTAATATTTAAATGGAAACGCTAAGAAAGGAAGGATAAAACTTAAATGTTTTTTTCTAATATAAATTTTTTATTCCATTTAACAATCGATAATTTAAAAGAATATTTTAAAAAAAGTGAATCAATAAAATCTGATAAAATTACCAAAAACTCTGTAAACTGGTTCGGTCATGCAACTACAGTAATTAATTTGTGTGATAAAATAATTGTTACAGATCCAGTTTTTTCTAGTTCATTAGGATATTTTAAAAGAATTGTGAAAAAACCAACCTACATAAAAGATTTAAAAACAGATTATATACTTTTATCCCATGGCCATATGGATCATTTGAATTTTCCATCACTTCTTAAGTTAAATAAAGATGCAATTATAATTGTTCCAAAAGGTTATAAACGAATAGCTAAGCTGTTGGGTTTCAAAAATATCTTTTTACTTCATCCTGGCGATGTATATAGAGATGATCATATAAAAATCACTGCTTATGAAGCTAATCATGATGGAAGACGTTTTTATTTTGGTGTTGATAACGAAAGCATTTCCTATCTAATTGAACGAGAGGGTAAAAGTGTATTCTTTGCTGGAGATACTGCACTAACAAATAATTTTGAAAACATTAAATGTGATATTGCATTAATGCCTGTAGGCTGCTATAAACCTGATAGATTCTCTTACATGCACTGCACTCCAGAGCAAAGTTATGAAATGTTTAAAATGATGGATTCTAATATCATGATTCCAATTCATTATAAGACATTTAAAATTTCATTAGAAAACTTTGAGGAAACTAAAAACACATTATTAAACTTAAATGATAGTTCTATAAAAATGATTGATATCGGTGAAACATATAGATTCTAAATATAATTTAAATCTACTTTGAATTATATTTAAAATGAATTTCAAAAATAATAAGTCAGTATGCTTATTTATTTAATATCCTATTTCATTAACATGCTTACTAAATAGCATGCATCCTTATTTGATATTAAATATGCTTCATACTTTACTTGTTATCTTTCATGATTAAATATATTTTTTCGAATAAATACTATAATTAAAGGGTATAAGATAATAGTAGAAATCTTATACCCCTTAATTATATGACGAATAATTATATTATTCATATTAACAATATAATTATTCGTCATATAATATATTAGAGTAATAATATTGGGAGAAAGATATGTTTTCATCTAAAAATAAATTAGATTATAATTTAAGGTACTATATATCTAAAAATGCTTACAAACATTATAGAGTACTTATAAAATATAAAGATTTTCAATCTTCAATTTCAAAAAAAATTAGCTCATATAAAGGGACCATTTATAATATTATAGAATCTGCAAAACTCATTAGTGCTGATCTTAATCCTAGAGGAATAAGTAGGATTTCAGAATATCCAGAAGTGGAAGAAATTTATTTAGATGAGTATTTATTTTTATGTGGCATGAGTGTTACTGCCGCTAATAGAGTTCACTTTTCTGATAAATCTAAATTATCTGGTACTGGAATTGGAATTGGACTTGTAGATAGTGGAATTTTTCCACATCCAGATTTGACCTATCCTAGTAATAAAATAGAACTGTTTGTTGATTTAATTAATAATTTACACTATCCTTATGATGATAATGGACACGGAACATCAATGGCTGGCATTTTATGTAGCAGTGGATTATCTTCTAATAACATGTATAAAGGGATATGTAATAAAAGTAAGCTATTTTGTTACAAAGCTTTTGATAAGTTAGGCAAGGGATTTGCTTCTGATATACTATATTCCATTGAGAGTTTAGTTAAAATATCTAAGGTAAATAACATAAAAATATTATGTTTACCTTTCGAACTTTTAACTCACAATACCTTTATAATTTCTTGTTTTGATGAAATGTTTAATTATGCCACCTCCAACGGATTAATCCCTATAGTACCTAGTGGAAGTAATTTAAACTATAAATCCTCAATTATGGGGATTGCCACCCTTCCTAATTGTATTACTGTAGGAGGATTAAATACATCTAATCCAATAATAAAAGCATATAATTATTCATCTGGTGGACCTTATGCAAAATTATCTAAACCTGATTTATCTGCTGCTTGCATGAACATTATGTCTTTAAATTCTGATAATAATTATCTTTCTGAAAAAAATGGCATAAAAACTTATCCTAATAAACTTGATGTACCATATAAAACTTTTACCGGAACATCTTATTCGACTGCATATATTTGTGGATTATGCTCTCTACTATGTGAAAGAAATCCATCTGCAACTTTTAATGATATAAAAGCATTATTAAAAGTTGCCTGTGATAATGTTGAAGAAATACCAGATTATCTTCAAGGTGAAGGTATTATAAATATAAATAAGCTTATACCCTAATAAAGTACTTTATTTAGGCACTTTAAGAATAAAAATACAGAATTATCACAAGCTTTAAAGATAATTCTGTATTTTAATATTTGAATTAGTGATTATTAAATAATATTCTAATTTATCAATGTTATAATATGCTATAATTATTTACATGGATAAATCAACATTAGTTAATATACATTTAAATACTCTGAAAGGTAGGTAGTAATAGAATGAGCACATTCATGTTAAAAAGTAAGTCTGTTGGCTTCACCCCTGTTAATAATGTATTTATAGAAAAATACATGCCCCAAGCAAGAGGGGAATTCATAAAGACTTATTTATTAATGCTGAAACATAATGTTTGTGGAGAATTAGGAGTAAGCTCATCAATACTAGCTTCCTCGCTTAATTTGTTAGAATCAGATATTATGAACGCATTAAATTATTGGAATGAGCAAGGTGTCATTAAACTTACTCAAATAGATAAAATGGGTAATTTTAATGTAGAATTCCTTGAATTATCTGAAGAACCATCTATACCAGTTAAACAAGTTGATTTGCTAGAAGCTTTAGATAGTAATAGCACTAAGGATATGCTAAAAGATATCGAAGTACTATTAGCTAGACCTTTATCTCCAAATGAAATGTCAATTTATCTAGGTTGGCAAAGAGATTTTGGATTTTCTTCAGAATTAATTTTAATATTAATAGAGTACTGTATCTCAAAAGGTAAAAGTGACTCTAGATATATAGAAAAGGTAGCTTTATCTTGGCATGATTTAAAAATAACTACTGTGGAACAAGCGCAAAATTTAATAAAAAAGACCGAGGACAAATGGATTAATATAAGAAAAATATTAACATACTTAGGAATAAACAATACTGATATAATGAAACCTCAGCAGGATTTAATAGAAAAATGGCTTCTAATTTATAAGTTTCCAACTGAAATCATATCCAAAGCTTGTGATATATGCTTTGAAAGATTAAATAGAGCTGACTTTAAATATATTGATGGTATACTCACTAATTGGAACAAAAATAATATTAGAACTTTAGAAGATATAGTTACTAAAGATGTTAAAACTACTAAGAGTCCACGAAACTCTAATTATCAAAAATCTTATAATAATTCAAACGAAAAAAACTCTCTTAAATTTAACAATTTTGAACCAAGAGAATATGATTACGACTCTTTAGAAAAAAAATTATTAGGATGGGATAATGATGATTAAAGGTTATCAAAGTGAAATTTTAAAAGCGTATGATACACTTAGAGAAAATGAAGTAAGAGCACTAAAAAAAAGAAAAGCAGAAATAGCTGAAAAATACCCTGAAATTATAGAATTAGATAATCAAATTCAAAAGCTTTCATTAAAAATGGCATTATCAGTTCTTAAATCTAAGGATAGTGAAAAAACATTAAATGATTTTAAAGAAACCATTACTGATCTAAGAGTTAAAAAATGTGAAATGTTAGTTGAAATGGGATATAACCCTGAATATATCAGCATGCATTATCATTGTAATAGATGTAGTGATACAGGTTTCATCGGAAATGTTCAGTGCATTTGTTATAAAGAAAAGTTAATTAAATTATATTATAAAAATTCTGAATTAGAAAATACTATAAAATATAATAATTTTGATAATTTTGATCTTAGTTTATTTTCTAATCATAAATTAGGTGATGAAAAGTTTTCTCCAAGAAAGAACATGGAAAATAATCTAGAATATATTTTAAAGGATTATATTCCAAACTTTAAAAACATATCGACTAATTTATTATTCTATGGAAATCCTGGTAGCGGAAAAACTTACTTATCTTATTGTATTTCTAAAGTAATATTAGATAAAGGATATTTAGTAGTATATAAAACTTCCGATGAATTAATTAAAAACTTGAGAGATATTAGATTTAACAATGATTCTAATTTAGAATCAATAATATTAAATTGTGATCTACTAATAATAGATGATTTGGGTGCGGAGCACCTTAATGAATTTTCTATAACTGAATTGTTTAATGTAATTAATAAAAGAATTCTTACTAAGAAAAAAATGCTTATTTCAACCAATCTTACATTGCCAGGTATAACACAACAATATAATGAACGAATTTCTTCTAGGTTAATTGGTGATTTTAAGCTTTGTAAATTCTACTCAGAAGATATAAGAATTAAGAAAAATTTAGCTAAAAGTAATAGATAATTTCTTACTTAAAAAAAGCTACATATTATTATGTCTAATCCATTTGACTAATAATTATGTAGCTTTAAATTTATTATATTCTTACTTATATATCAAAATAATTTAAATTAAATCTTCTAATAATCTGAGTATAAAACTCATTATACAACAAAACAAGCTTTAGTATAACTAAAGCTTGCATTATTTGGCGACTCAGAAGGGGCTCGAACCCTCGACCTCCGGCGTGACAGGCCGGCACTCTAACCAACTGAGCTACTGAGCCATCTTATGGTGGGCACAACAGGGCTCGAACCTGTGACCCCCTGCTTGTAAGGCAGGTGCTCTCCCAGCTGAGCTATGCGCCCATAAGATAGATAAATGGTGACTCCTAGGGGAATCGAACCCCTGTTACCACCGTGAAAGGGTGGTGTCTTAACCGCTTGACCAAGGAGCCATGCTTTAATGTCTGTCGCTTGAATGTCTTGCTCTTTGACCGTTTCTCGCTGACCACATAGACTATAATACAGAAAATTCGATTATGTGTCAACACATTTTTTAATTTTTTTTAATTTTTTTTATTTAATTCAATTCTAAAGCCATATTTGATTATATTTTTCCTTGATTTTCAATGTCCTCTAAAGCCTCATCAAAACTAGATAATACGCCACTTTTAAGCTTTATTTCTTTTTGTATATTGTCCATTTCTTCATAGCATATTTTCACAAAATTTTCTTTTTCAATTTTATTAATAATTATATTATATCCATCTCTTTTAAAGTTTTGACCTGATGCAATAACTCCTAACGGATACTTTTTATTTACAGTTAACAACAATTCTTTCTCCCATATTCCCCTATTATTTATCCTATATTTATCTCTTAATACATTTAATTTTTCTATCTCTTCTTTAATTTCATATTTTAATGAATCATATAATGCACTGTAAAAAAATACTGATATTCCTTTTTTCAACTTTATCTTCAAAAAATCCCTGTTACTAATTAAAAAATCATCCATATCATTTTCACCCTTAAGTTCTACATCCTTAAAATAAAAACTATTTATTCCAGACTCATTTGGATAATTTACTATTATCTCATTATAGTTCATTCTTCTAACTTTAAATTCAACTCCATAATTATCTAATTTATCATTTATTATCTTAACTAGCATATAAATCACCTTCTGTTTTTAGTATTCCTTTCTTTTAACCTGAATATTACTGTGGTAAAATTTATTTGATTATAAATTGATATATTACTTTTAGAACATAATTTATTACATACATAAGGAGTGATTAACAGACATGATTTATCACGATTTACTAATCATTGGTGGTGGTGCATCTGGTCTAATGGCTGCAATTGTAGCTAAAGACTTTGGAATTGATGTAGCTATCATCGAAGGAACTGACAGAATTGGAAAAAAGATTCTTGCTACTGGAAATGGTAGATGTAATATTTCGAATGACAATATTAATTACCCATATATTAATTTTCATAGTGAAAATAACAATTTTTTTGAAAGTGTTTTAAACAGTTTTACAGTAGAAGATACTAAAAGTTTCTTCTTATCACTTGGTTTGCCTATATCAGAATTAGATAATGGTAAGTTGTATCCAAAATCTTTGCAAGCATCTTCTGTTGTAGATATATTTAGAATGGCACTGGATGATAAACAAATACCATTATATACAAATTGCAAAGTTACTTCCATTAATAAGAATAAAAAGTTTAGTTTAAGTACAAACAATGAAGAATATCCAAATTTTACTTGCAATAAACTAATCTTAAGTTGCGGAGGAAAATCAGCTGTTAAAACTGGATCAGATGGTACAGGATATAAGTTAAGCAAATCATTAGGTCATAGTATCATCTCTCCTTTACCTGGAATTGTTCAACTTAAACTAGATTATCCTTATTTAAGAGCTTTATCTGGAATAAAATTTGATGGATCTGCCACTATCTTAATTAATGATGAAATTGTTCGTACAGAAATAGGCGAGATCCTATTCACTGATTATGGTATATCAGGACCACCTATAATGCAATTATCCTCTTATGCCTCAAAAGCTTTATCTAATGGCTCAAAAATAACTATAAGACTTGATATGTTTCCACATGAAAATAAAGAAGATATAGAAAACTTTTTTGCTACACATTTTTCTATTTTTAATTATAGAGAAATTTCTTCTTCATTAATTGGTGTAATAAACAAAAAATTAATTTCTACTATATTAAAAGATGTTGGTATAAAAGATATTCATTTACCTTGTAATAATATTGATTGGAAATATCTAAATAAGTTAATCGACAGATTTAAAAGATGGGATTTTAATTGTGTTGATACCAATGGCTTTTCTAATGCCCAAGTTACTATTGGAGGAATAAATACCTCTGAAGTCAATAAATTAACCTTGGAATCTAAAATAGTTAATAACCTATACTTTTGTGGTGAAATGCTAGATGTTCATGGTGATTGTGGTGGCTTTAATCTTCAATGGGCATGGAGTTCTGGATACTTGGCTGCAAAATCAGCTGCCAGCAAATAAATTTGTTTAAATTAAAATATAAATTTTAATTTAACATAATACTTAAAGCAAATATCTAAAATAAAAAAACTATTCTAAAATTATACAAAATAATTTGGAATAGTTTTTATTGTAATGTAATAACATAATTTAAACTTTTTATTTAATTATATCTTTGTTAGTTATTAATGTTTATTATTATCTTTTATTATTAGTTTTCAGATTTCTCCCACTCTACTTCTAATAATGTTAATGTAATTCCATTTGAGTTCTTTATAGTATGATATGATCTTAAACTACCATCCTCAGTTTGCTTTACTGTCGCAGATGAAGATATACTTTCTCCATATTTAGTTTCTCTTTCAAAGTTAACTTTAATTCTTTTTAATTGGTAATCCTTAATTACATCAATCGGAACAGCTTCAATTGCCCATTCAACATATTTAACATTGTTAACATGCTTATTTGAATCAATATCACTATATCTTATATTAAATTCTTTATTGTATTGCTCTTCGTCTACACATTCTAGCTTTTCCATACTTATATCATAATCGACATCACCATCTACACCATAAAATTCATACTGTTCCTTTTGTATTCTCATAGGCCTTCTTTTATCAATATTAATTAAGAAAAATAATGCACGTGCTTCTCCAATTATTTTATCTTCTTCATCCCTTATTACATATTTCCTTAATCCATAGAATTTTTTAAATCCTACAGGGGTAGTAGTTATTTCTATGTTTTCTCCAAATACCGGATATCTATACATATTTATATCATATTTATAAAATACCCATGCACAATTATTTTTTGCACAATATTCTAGTCCACCACCAATTATTTCTGACTGCCTAGTACCTACATCACAAATAAAATCAATTATTGATGATAGTTTACATCTTAATTTATAATCTACTTCATAATAATGTATTTCATATTTTTTAGTAAAACTTTTAACCATAAATTCCTACTATAAATTTCTAAAAGCAATATTAAAATATTATTAGAAATTTACAATATACCTCTCCCCTCATACATTAATTCAATTTTAAATAATAAAATTAATTAATTTCTATTTTACATGTTATAAAAAATAATTTGCACCAAAATAAATAATAATAACATTGAATTTTGATAAAAAATTAAAAATTGCAACTTAATATACATACTAGTTATTAATTATAAGCTGATATTTGTATATATTTAAGAAGAGGACTTTCTAAAAAAGAAAATCCTCTTCTGTAAGTACTATTATCTATTTAATGCTTCTAATAAATCGTCTAAATTTATACCGTGAACTGTTGCAGCTTCTGCTATAGTTTCAGCTTGAGCTGATGGGCATCCAACACATCCCATTCCAAAGCTCATTAAAACTTCTGCTTTAGATGAATCTGTATTAACAACCTCACCAATTGTCATATCCTTAGTTACCATTTCTTCACCTTCTTTTGAATATAATCTAAAAATTATTATCTACAAAAAATTATATTTTATCCCAAAATGAAAGTCAATAACTAACAAATAAGTTAGTAAGTATCCTAAAAGTAACCTACTAAATACCTTTTACTCTCATAGTTTGATCTCTCTTAGGACCAACTGAAACTATTGAAATAGGTGTATCAGTAAATTCTTCTATTCTCTTAAGATACTTCTTAGCATTTTCAGGTAATTCATCATAGCTTCTAGCATTCGCTACTTCTTCACCCCAACCATCAAATTCTTCATAAATTGGTTCACATTTAGCTAAATCTTCTAAGCTTGCTGGGAAATAATCTATAACTTTATCATCGAATTTATATCCAACACATACTTTAATCTTTTCTAATCCTGCTAATGTATCAATTTTAGTAATAGATAATGATGTTAAGCCACTTACTCTTGCAGCAGTCTTAACAATAACTAAATCTAACCATCCACATCTTCTTGATCTACCTGTAGTTACACCGTATTCGTGTCCCTTTTCTCTAATCCAATCTCCAGTTTCATCAAGTAATTCAGTTGGAAATGGTCCTTTACCAACTCTTGTAGTGTATGCTTTTGTTATTCCTACACAATTAGTAATCATGTTTGGTCCTATACCAACACCACTAGCAACTCCACCTGCTGTTGTATTAGATGATGTTACATAAGGATATGTTCCATAATCAATATCTAATAACATACCTTGTGCACCTTCAAATAAAACTGTTTTATTTGCTTTAATATCATTATATACTCTAACTGATGTATCTTGAACAAATGGTCTTAATCTTCTACCAAATTCTAAGTATTCCTTTAATATTTCATCAAAATTTAATGCTTCTCCGCCTAATACTTTTTCTATATAGGCATTCTTCATTTCTATATTTTCCTTTAATTTCTCTGAGAAAACATCTTCATGCATTAAATCACATACTCTGATTCCGCATCTTTCAAATTTATCTGTATAACAAGGTCCTATTCCTTTTCCTGTAGTTCCTATGTCATTTTTGCCTCTAGCTTTTTCTTTTAATCTATCTAATGTTTTATGATATGGCATTATAAGTTGAGCTCTGTCACTTACTATTAATTTTTCAGGTGTAACTTTAACTCCAACACCTTCTAAATATTCTATTTCTTCAAATAGAGCTTTTGGATCCACAACTACGCCATTACCTATTACGTTTAACTTATCTTCATATAAAATTCCTGATGGTATTAAGTGCAATTTATATTCTTTATCACCAACCACTACAGTGTGACCAGCATTATTTCCTCCTTGGAATCTAACAACAACATTAGCCTCTTCTGCTAAATAATCTGTCATCTTTCCTTTTCCTTCATCGCCCCATTGAGCTCCTAAAACAATAAATGCTGACATTTAATCTTGCCTCCCTTAAATTCATAAGCTTATTTAGCTTTAATTTTAATTATTAATCTGGAGTTTCATTAAATTATTTTAATCTCTCCTTTTAAATAGTAGCAAAGTACCTTTATACGGTCAACTAAAATCGAATATTTTTTTTATTTTTTTATAAATAATTCGTATATTCATGAATTTTATATTAAATTTTAGTTAAATTCATGACATTTAAGCTATTGTAGAATATTTTCTATGAATATTTATAAAATTAATCCAAACTTTAAAAAACTATTATTTATTAATTCTTTATTTATAATTTTATAGATACTAAAAATATTATTATAATTTTATTTTTAAATTATCCACAAATAAAAAAAATTATTTTATCCACAAAGCTTATCTAAAAAATTATCCACAAATATAAATTTCAAAATTTATACACAGCTTAAATCCAAATTTTATTCCACAAATATTTTTTTGAATTTTGACTCAAAAAACAGATGGAGCAATTATATTCAGTTAAACAAAATAAAAAAATTAAATTCTATAAATTATATTTTATATAGAATTTAATTATATATATCTTTTTTATTTAATTGTAAGTTTGAATTTTCTTTACAATTTCATTAGTCACTTTACATATTTTTAGATTTTTCTGCACACTTGTCAATAGCTTGTATAACACTATTTCTAAATCCTAAACGCTCCAATTCAACAACTGCATCAATTGTAGTTCCTGCTGGTGAACAAACCATATCTTTTAACTCTCCTGGATGTTTTTCTGTATCCAACACCATCTTAGCTGAACCTAAAACACTTTGTGCTGCCATTCTATAAGACTTAGCTCTAGGTATTCCTAATTTTACAGCTGCATCTGCCATGGCTTCTATAAACATAAATACATAGGCAGGTGATGAACCACATAAAGCTGTGAAACCATGAAAATCTTTTTCTTCTAATTGAACACATTCCCCAAAACTTTCAAAAACATTAATACAATAATTAAGTTCTTCCTGAGTTACATTTTGATTTGGACATACCGCTGACATCGCTTCTCCTACAAGTGCAGGAGTATTTGGCATTGTTCTAATTATCTTAGCATCCGCACCAATCCATTCTTCCATATTACCAATAGTGATTCCTGCTGCTATGCTAATAATTAGTTTATCCTTAGTCAATAATGGCTTGATTTCATCTAGTATATTTTTATACATAAAAGGTTTAATCGCTAAAATTAAAACATCCGCTTCCTTAGCAACAATTTTACTATCTAAAGTTGTTGCTATTTTAAATTTATTTTCTAACTCTTTTGCAGAATCTTCAGTTTTAGTAGAAATGATTATATTCTCAGCCTTTAAAAAACCAGAATTAATTAATCCTCCTACCATTGAACTTCCCATGTTTCCACAACCTATAAAACCTATTTTTTTACTCATTCTTTAGCCCCCATTTAAAAATTTTATTGTTATAAATTGATTTATTATGATTTTATATAAAGATTTTAAATTTAATCCATTACCTTCATAGAATAGCCTGTATCATAATTCACAAACTATAAATAATATGAAGGGAGGAATGTATATGACTTGTAATTCTTTAGTCTATAATAACTCTTTAATTACAGTAGAAGATTTTATTGACAGTATTTTATATACTAAAATGTTACAAAATCAAGTTTCCTTATGTAAATTTGAAGAAACCTCAAACTCCTATTATATTACTTTTAAGTTTTTTTATAAAAATAAACATACTTTTAAAGTATATTATAAAAATAACTTTTTGATTTTACAAATACAGTTCAGAAATTGTAATCAAAAAGCTTTACTTACTAGAATGTTTTATCTAACTAATATAAAACTAAATAAAATCTCTCATACTTACTATAAAGATGAGGTAAAGATAAAAATTCCAAAAATATACGTTAACTAAGATTTAATAAATCTTAAAACTGCTTTATTTTAAACAAATTTTATAGATAAACAAAATTTAATCTTAGTTTATATATACATTTTTATTTCCGTTAACAATTGCTAAATAAAATTTTATAGTTTAGTTAATATATATTTTTATCATTCTAAAAAATCTTATTCTTAATTGTTAATCGCACTTCTACATTGATATAAATAAAGTTTAAATTAGTTTATCTATAAATTAAGTTTTTATTCTTTATGAATTACATCTAAATTACCAAACTTACTGTACTGTCCAAGCCACGCAAGCTTAACTGTTCCTACTGGACCATTTCTTTGCTTAGCCATTATGCATTCACCAATATTTTTCTCTTCCGTTTCTTTATTATAATACTCATCTCTATAAAGGAACATAACTATATCCGCATCTTGCTCTATAGATCCAGATTCTCTAAGGTCAGATAACATAGGTCTATGATCTGCTCTTTGCTCAGGTGCACGCGATAATTGTGACAGTGCTATTACTGGGCACTCCATTTCTTTTGCTAAAGCTTTAATTGATCTAGATATTTCTGATACTTCCTGCTGTCTATTATCACCAGAAGATCCCCCTCCAGACATAAGCTGTAAATAGTCTATAACAATCAAATCTATACCATATTCCATTTTTAATCTTCTACATTTTGATCTCATTTCCATTACAGTAACACCAGCAGTGTCATCTATATAAATTTTTGCTTTAGAGAGCGGTCCTGTTGCTCTTGCAATGTTTTCCCAGTCCTTATCCTCCAGCGCTCCTGTTCTAAGTTTTAACATATCAACATTTGCTTCAGAACATAGCAATTTATATGCTAATTGTTCTTTAGACATTTCAAGAGAAAATATTACAACACTTTTATGTTCACGAAGTGCTGCATTCTCTGCAATGTTAAGTGCAAATGTTGTTTTTCCCATTGATGGTCTAGCTGCTATTAGTATCATATCCCCACTTTGAAATCCTGATGTTTTAGCATCTAAATCTGTAAACCCAGATGGAACTCCTGTAACTTCACCTTTATTATTAAAAAGTTTTTCGATTTGTACAAATCCTCTTTCTAATACATCGCTTAAAACTTCAAAGTCTTTTGAAGTTCTATTTTCTGCAATATTAAATATCTTTTTTTCTGCTAGATCAACAACATTCTCAACTTGACTTTGATTATTATAGCTTTCTTCAATTATAGTTGTTGATGCTTTGATAAGCTTTCTTAAAGTAGACTTATCAGATACTATTTTTATGTATGCACTTAAATTTGCAGTAGTTGGTACAGAAGAACTAACTTCTGTTATATATGTAACTCCGCCAGCTCTTTCAAGCATATCAGTACTCTTTAAATATTCTAAAAGAGTAACCAAATCAACGGCTATATCATTTCTAAACATTTCTAATATAGCTTTATATATCGCCTTATGACCATCTCTATAAAAATCCTCTTCCTGTAAAGATTCCAATACTTTAGCAATAGCATTTTTATCAATAATCATAGAACCAATTACTGATTGTTCCGCTTCTATACTTTGAGGTAAACTTCTCATAACCGGTGCATCCAAATCTTATTTCTCCTTTCTGTATATTTTTATAATAATAAAAATTATATTATAAAATTCATCATTTGCAAGTAAAAAAGTCTCCTATTATTAAGGAGACTTATTTAATTAATTAAATGCGATATCCATAAGTTTTTCTATTGAATCTATAGTTTTTACATCTATATTTTTAATATTTAAAGGAATTTCTTTTTCATTATCCTTTGGAACTAAAACAAGCTTTATTCCCATTCTTCCAGCTCCATATATTTTTTCGAATATTCCTCCTACTGGTTTAACCTTACCTTGAAGAGATATTTCTCCTGTAATTGCTATATCTTGTCTTATTGGCTTATTTAACAGTGCACTCATTATACATATTGTAATAGCAGCTCCTGCTGAAGGTCCATCTATTTTTCCTCCACCAATAACATTAACATGAATATCATAATCTTTAATGTCTTTATCAGTTATATTTCTTATAACTGATGCAGCATTAAATACAGAATCTTTGGCCATAGATCCAGCAGTATCATTAAATCTAACTATTCCAGCCCCTTTTTTCTTTGCTGGAAATGCTGCAGCTTCAATTTCTATTGTAGAACCTAAGAATCCACTTACGCCTAATCCATAAACATGCCCTATTTGACTTTTATTAGTATCTGTCAATCTTTCAAAAGGTGTATATCTTCCAATTGATATTATTTCATCTAGATGTGACATGTTTATTTCTAAATTATCTATTAATTTATTATTACAGTGTAACGCATATCCATATGCATCCGTTAATATATTTACAGCTTTTCTTCCTTCAAACGTATAATTGCTAATCTTTTGTGCTACCCCTTCTTCTAGTCTTACATTTAACTTTCTTGCTGCAACTTCTACGATAAGCACTATGTCCTCTGAAGAAAGTGGTTCAAAATAAACTTCTGTACATCTTGATCTTAACGCTGGGTTAATCTCACTAGGACTCTTAGTTGTAGCCCCAATTAAAACAAAATCTGCTGGTGCTCCATTATCAAAAAGATATTTAATATATTTAGGAATCATTTCGTCATCTGGATCATAATATGATGATGAAAATTCAACTCTCTTATCTTCTAATACCTTTAATAATTTATTTTGAAGCATAGAATCTAACTCACCTATTTCATCGATAAATAAAACTCCTCCATGCGCTTCTGTAACCAAACCTGGTTTTGGTTCTGGTATACCAACTTCAGCTAAATCCCTCTTACTTCCTTGATATATTGGATCATGAACTGAACCAAGTAGTGGATTAGTTATTTCTCTTGGATCCCATCTTAATGTAGTTCCATCTACTTCAACAAATTTTGATTTTTCATCAAAAGGAGTAAACGAAAGTTTTCTAACTTCATCAAGTGCAAGTCTTGCAGCTGTAGTTTTTCCAACCCCAGGAGGTCCATATAATATTATGTGTTGTGGATATGGAGATGAAAGTTTTGATATTAATGATTTAATAGCTCTTTCTTGACCTACTACTTGACTAAAATCCTTAGGTCTTAAAAAACTCATTATATTCTTGCTTGTAACTTTGCTATCCAATTCAATTAAATTATTTAATTTACTAAGTGTTTTTTTATTTTCAACACCTTTTTGCTTATTTATAACAGAAAGTCTTACTTCATCTATATATTTTTCCTGCTTCTCCATAATAGATTGTTCAACTTGAGATTCTATCTTGCTTTGAACATATCTTTTAGCTATCTCATTTGAAAGTAATTTTACAGTTCTATCTATAGCTGATTTTAATTCCTCTTGTTTAGGTACACTATTCAAATCCTTACCTTCTGCTAAAATGGTGTTCAATGCAAAAATTCTTTCACAAAGATTTAATGATTGTATAAATTTATTCAATTTAAATCTAATACTTCTAGATTTAAATGCACCTTTATCAAGAACATTTTTTGTCATTTCAAATAATGCATCAATTTGTGATTCTTCTGATAAATTTCCTGAAATAACATCTTGCAATAAATTTTGGTCATCATGTGAATTCAAAATTAGTCCTCCTTATTATTGTGGAACAATAATCACCTTCATTTTAGTGCTGACTTCTGGATATAATTTAACTTCTATTTCATATCCTCCGGCTAATTTTATTGTATCCATAACAATTTTCTTTTTATCTATTTCAATTTTGTATTGTTGATTAATTAATTCTGCAACATCTTTACTAGTTATAGCTCCAAATAACTTTCCATTTTCTCCTGTCTTAGCTTTTATTGTTACTTCCTTGCCCTTTAACTCTCCAGCTAATTTTTGTGCTGCTTCAAGTTCCGCTAGCTTTTGTTTTCTTTCATTTTCCTTTTTATTATTTAATATATGCATATTAGCTTCACTAGCTTCTTGAGCTAATTTCCTAGGAAATAAAAAGTTTCTTGCATATCCATCTGATGCTTCAATAACATCACCCTTTTTACCTATCTTTTTTACATCTTGTAATAAAATAACTTTCATTTCTATTCACCTATCCTTAAGTATTTTTTAATTGCTTCTCTTAATTTATTAATTACTTCTTCCATTGTAATGTTGGACATTTTAGTTCCAGCAATATTCATATGTCCGCCACCACCTAATGCTTCTAGCACAATTTGAATGTTTATATCTCCAATAGATCTTCCACTAATGTATATATCATTATTTACTTCACCTAATACAAAGCTCACAGATATTCCCGAAATATTTAGTAACTCATCTGCAGCTTTTGCTATAATTACAGTATCTACGTTTTTAGGTGTTATTGCAATAGCTATATTATCATTTACTTCTGAAGACTTTATTGTTTCAGCAATAAGTAAGTAATCATCTAAATCATCAGTAAACATCTTTTTAATCTCAATTGTATCGGCTCCTAAAGATTTTAAAAATGATGCTGCTTCAAATGTTCTAACTCCAGTTTTGAAGGAAAAACCTTTAGTATCCATAAATATGCCTGCCAGTAATCCTTCAGCCTCTGTTCTTGTTAAGTTAGGTTTTTCAACCATATATTGAATAATTTCAGTTACCATTTCGGATGTTGAAGAAGCATATACTTCTATGTAATTTAACATATCATTTTCTATCATATCTGGACTTCTTCTATGATGATCTATTATGACTTTTCTTTTTGCCTTTTCCACTAAAGAAAGATCTTCAATATAACTTTTATTATGAACATCTACTATAATAATTAATGTTTGATCATCAATAGCATTCTTTGCATCTTCAGTTGATATAAATAATCCATCATATTTAGGTTCTTTACTCAATTTGTTAAAATAATAATCAATTGCATTTATATCTTTGTTTAATACTATATTACATTTGCTTCCCAACTGTTTAACAGCACTCGCTAATCCTACTGCCGACCCAAAACAATCCATATCCGGATTCTTATGACCTATAATATATACATTACTACTTTCATAAATTAGTTCCGCTAAAGCCCTAGCAATAACTCTAGCCTTTACTTTAGTTCTTTTTTCTATTTCTTTTGTATTTCCACCAAAAAACTTTATATCATTATTATGCTTTACAGCAACTTGATCTCCACCTCTACCTAATGCTAATTCCTTTGCTATATTGGCATTATTATAGTTATCAAGTGGTGACATTCCACCTATTCCTACTCCTATGCTTAATGTGACTTCTAATGCATTTCCTTTATTAATCTTAGATATATCTTCTATTATATTGAATTTTTGCTTTATCTGATCATCTATATATTTATTTTGAACAGATAATACATATTTATTGGTATCATATTTTTTAATCATTGCTTTTAAATTATTAGCATACGAATTTATTGTCCTTTCGATTTCAGCAACTAAAAGAGGTCTGTTATTTTCATCAGTTTTATCCAAAGCTTCAGTGAAGTTGTCTACCTCCATTAGCATGATACCTTCTTGAGTTGTTTCATAATCTACAAACTTTGTTATATCATTAAAAGATAATAAATATGTGGAACCTTTATCTGTCTTTTCAATTGGTGTAGCGTAAACATCATATAATCTACTATTAATGTTTAGTCTTTGATGTAGTTTATCTTCATATTTTAAAACATTTTCTAAATTTAATCCTTTAGCAATGTTTAAAATATTTGTTTCTGAAATTTCTTGCTCAGACTTTAAAGAATTAAATAACTTATTATACCATACTAAATCTCCATTTTCATTTATTAAAGCTAATGGATATACAAACCGCAATAAATTATCTGAAATTCCATTGTTAATAGCTTTTATAAATTCTTTGTCCTCATTTTGCTTTTTTAAATATGATATTAACTGATAAAAATTATCTACTAAAAAATAAACTATAAGAATAAATATACTTATCCATTTATAATTAAATAAAAATAATATTATTGAAGTTATAATTAATAATCCAGGCTTAAGCAAACGTTTAATCGCAGTAATCTCATTCATAAAAAGCCTCCTAAGGTATACATCTAATCTCTTCTTGTATCAATGTAACGCTTTAGCTTACTTAAGCTTCTTCCTTCCTTTTCAACACAATCTTCAGCTCTTATTCCTAAATCTAATTTTGATTTTGCTACATGGTCAATATCACTAAACTCATATCCTAACTTTTCACCTAAAACATATAATATGATTATAGCACCTGAAATACAATCTAATATGGCGTCTCGTGCTACATTATTTCCTTTTGTTAAAAGCCTAAAAAACTCTCCTATTATACAAAGAAGTTGTGCTTTCAAGTCTTCTATAATTTTAATATTGGTCATTATATTAAAATTATCCTTTTTCATAGCAATACCACCTCTCATTCAACTTTAACCCTTGTATTCTTATTTTAAATTTTTTTTATACGTATTGCAAGAATTTATAATTATTTTCTATTTTTTTACAAATTAATTTTTATAAAAAAAAACCCCTGATTTCTCAGGAGTTAAACATTATTTCTTTTACTCAGTTGTGAAAGGTAATAATGCTATATTTCTTGCTCTCTTAATAGCAGAAGTTAATTCTCTTTGATGCTTAGCACAAGTTCCAGAAATTCTTCTTGGAAGTATCTTTCCTCTTTCTGTAACATATTTTCTAAGCTTATTTATGTCTTTGTAGTCGATGAATTCAGCTTTATCTACACAAAAAGCACAAACTTTTTTTCTAGATCTTCTCATTCTACCGCCTGGTCTTCTGTTGTTGTTTTCTTCTCTGCTCATCATTTTCCCTCCTTACCTAAATTATTAGAAAGGCATATCTCCATCATCTACTGGAGTTATATCTTCCTCAAAGTTTCCACCACCAAATACATCATTGGCTGGTGCTGAATATTCATTGCTGTTGCCAAAACTTGACCCAGCATTACCTGAAGCATTTCCTTTACTTAAGAATTGTACTTCTGTAGCAACTACTTCAGTAACATATCTTCTAGTACCATCTTTTGCTTCATAATTCCTGGTTTGAATTCTACCACTAATAGCCATTTGGCTACCTTTACTCATGTAATTAGCAGTACTTTCAGCTTGTTTGCCCCATACAACTACAGGTACAAAATCCGCTTCTCTTTGACCAGTCTTAGTGTTATATTTATCAACTGCTAATGTTAAGGTTGTTACTGCTGCTCCACTTCCTGGAGTAAATCTTAGTTCTGGATCTTTGGTTAATCTTCCAATTAGAACTACTTTATTCATTTTACAACACCACCTTACGCTTGTTCGTTAACAATGATATGTCTGATAACACCATCAGTGATTCTGAATATTCTATCTAACTCTCTTGGTAATTCAGGGCCAGCTGTAAAGTTAACTAAAGTATAGTAACCTTCACTAACTTTTGCAATTTCATAAGCAAGTTTTCTCTTACCCCAGAAATCAACATTTTCTACTGTTCCTCCACCATTTTCTATAACACCCTTAAACTTTTCGATGTTTGCTTTAACAGTTTCTTCATCGAATGATGGGTTTAATATAAATATAGTTTCGTACTTTTTCATTAATTTCACCTCCTCCCCTCGGACTAACGGCTGTGCTTTGCACAGCAGGGATTACAATTTATGATTATATCACCTAAATAAAGAAACTTCAAGTATTTTAATTAACTTTCTTCTACAGGAACTATTATTTTTTTTGCTTCTTTTTGAAACTTACTTCTAGGAATCATCACGATTCTTCCACAGCCAGTACATTTTATTTTTATATCTGCGCCTACCCTTATTATTTCAAATTCACTTGATCCACAAGGATGCTGTTTTTTCATTTGTACTATGTCTCCAAGATTAAAATTTTCTATCACTATTTATCACCTTTCTCTAAATTTTCATTAACTAATTGTGAGTTTTGACAAGTCATTTGTATTTTATTCTTATCTAATGCTAATTTTACTGCTTTTCTAAGATCATTTTCCATTTTCCATTGACTAAGTGGCTTTGCTTTACCAGCCATTCTTATTGTAACATTTGAAACTCCAAGTGCTATTATTCCTTTTACTTCTATAGTTTCATTTATATACTCTGAGTTTTTAGCCTTAAACTCATCACAAGTGTTCTTAATAACATTAATTACTTTTTCTATATCTTCTTCATAAGCAATATTTACATCCACTATAAATCTAATATCATTTCTTGAATGATTAGTTACTCCTATTATAGAACCATTTGGAATTGAATGTATATCTCCATTAAAATCTATAATTACTGTTGTTCTAATGCCTATACTCTTAACAATTCCATTAAAGTTACCTATAGTTACATGATCTCCAACTCCAAATTGATTTTCAAATAAAATAAAAAATCCATTAATTAAATCCTTTATAAGGCTTTGTGCTCCAAGACCAACTGCAACTCCACCTATGCTTGCAAAAGTAAAGGATATTTGACCAAATAAAATTGATAATATAATTGTTATTCCCATAACATATACTGAATATTTTAAAACACTCTTCAGTACTTCTCCTAGTGTTTTTGCTCTTTGAGTATCTAGTGAAAGCGTTGCATTGCTTTCTACTTGTTTTTGTACAAACCTTTTAATTAAAGATTCTCCCATCTTTATAGAAAAATACATTAATATAAAAACAAATATAATACTTAGAGTTTTTTCTATGCAATTTTCCACGAATTTTACTTGTCCTTCGCCTAATACCGTTTGTAAGAACTCACTTTTTTCTAATATTCCTTGTAAAACTCCATGAAACACCTAAACATCCTCACCTCTATTCGTTAATTAAAATATATTCACCGTTTTCTCTTAAATATATATTTTTATACTCTAATATTTCTTGATTTAATATTGATTTAATTTCATCTTCTGAATCAATTCTCACACATATACCACAACTCATTGTAATTGATGTAGGCGTAGGCATTATTTTAAAATTATACTTAAGTTCATTTAATTTTTTTTCTGCTGACATTGCATCATATGTATTTTTAAATACTATTATATAATATGTCATATTCACACCACCTTTTGTATTATAATTTATATTATATATATTTTTTTTACTTTATAAAGGTATAATATATATAAAGTCTAAAAACTTTGCAAATTTAATGAAAAAACTTTTCTTTTATTTTATAATTATATACAAATGCAATTAAAAGGAGAATATCATGTTTTCAATATACAATATATTTAAGGCTATATTAGTAGGTTTTTTTACTGGCTTTGTAGCCTCAATTCCAATTGGACCTTCTGGTATTGAATCTGTAAGTCGTTCTATATCTAAAGGATTTAAGGAGGGATTTAAGGTATCTGTAGGTGCTGTATCTGCTGATATTGTATACATAATAATTATAAATTTAGGCTTATTTACACTACTAAGTAATCATCACCATTTCCAAAGTATCTTTTGGATTATATCAGGAATTATTTTAATTCTATTTAACCGAATATCGCTTAAATCAAAAACACATGATTCTAATTCCAAAAAACTTAACTATTCAACTAATTCAAATGGATTTCTAGCTGGATTTTTGATAACTTTTCTCAATCCAACAACTCCATCAATGTGGATTGCATTAAGTGGAACTGTTCTAAGTGTTTGGAGAGTTCATGGCCGATTATTTTTTATTTTTGCAATTTCTTCAATGATAGTTGGAAGTATAACTTGGTTTTGTCTTCTCAATATATTAGTAAGTAAAGGATTTAAAAAAGTAAAATCAAATTATGCAGATAAAACTTCAAATTTGTTAAATTATTTTCTTACTATTTTAGGTGCTATATTTATTATTGCTGGAATTTATAAATTTATTTTTTAGAGGTGAGTACATGGAAGTTTATTTAGATAATTCATCAACAACTTTTCCTAAACCTAAACAAGTTATAGATGGTATGTATAATTATATGATTAATGTAGGTGGAAATGCCGGACGTGGAAATTATAGTAATTCTCTCAAAAGCAACAGGTATCTATATGAAGCAAGAGAAACTGTCTGTGATTTTTTTGGTTTTGATTCTCCAAGTAACGTAATATTCACTAATAACGTAACTACTTCTTTAAATATGTTGATTAAAGGACTATTAAAAAACGGAGATCATGTTATAACTTCTTCAATGGAACATAATTCTGTGATAAGACCACTTTTTTCATGCAAAAATTTATTAAATATCGATTTAGATATTGTGCAAGCAGATTCATCCGGATTTATCAATATAGATGATTTAAAAAATAAAATTAATCAAAAAACAAAATTAGTTATTATAACTCAAGCCTCTAATGTTACTGGCTCAATCCAAGATATATTATCTATAGGAAAAATATGTAGAGAAAATAATATATTTTTTATTATAGATTCCTCTCAAGGTGCAGGCGTATTAGATATTAATATGAAAAGCATTGGAGCTAATGCTATTGCATTTACCGGACATAAAAGTTTATTAGGACCTCAAGGTATCGGCGGCTTTATATTAGATGATGAATTAAATAACTCTTGTTGTAGTATATTTCAAGGTGGTACAGGAAGTATGTCTTACTCATTAAATCAGCCTGATTTTTTACCTGATAAATTCGAATGCGGAACTCATAATCTTCCTGGTATAATTGGTTTATCCGAAGGTATTAAATACATAAATTCTATTGGTTTAAATTCAATATATCAACATAACCACGATTTAATAAATTATTTTTTAAATGGATTATTAAATATAAAAGGATTGACTGTTTATGGAGATTTATCTGGTAAAAATATAACTACCTGTATATCTATAAATATAAATTCATTAGATGCTTCCGAGGTTGGATATAGTTTAGAATGTCACGGTATAAAAACCCGTTGTGGGCTACATTGTGCGCCATTAGCTCATAAGTCTATAGGTACTTATCCTAATGGCACCGTAAGATTGAGTATTAGTTATTTTACAACTAAGCAAGAGATTGACTATGCACTTATGGTTTTAAATAAAATTTGTAATAATCAAGATTTTTAATATAAGTAACAAATTACAAACTGTAATTATACATTTATGTAACTTCTTAAATTTCCTCGATAGAATATAAACTTTAATTTATATGTTACATTATATAACTTGTATAATATATCAATAATTATATATTATGAATAAAACCTCCCTTATTGGAAATAAATCTAATATAAGGAGGTTTTTTTATGAATGAAAATTTTTCTATAGATGCTTTTTCCCCTTTTGCCTATGTTAAGATTAAAGATTACCTATTAACTGAATTACAACCTGTTCTTGATAATAATAGACCTATCATTTTTATTTGCATTGGTAGTGACCGTTCTACTGGTGATTCTTTGGGACCCTTAGTTGGACATAAACTAAAATTTATATCAAAGGATAAAATCCATATTTATGGTACTTTGGAAAATCCCATTCATGCCAAAAACATAATTACAATATTAGAAAAAATTAAATTTAACTTCAATGATCCATATATAGTTGCTATTGACTCTTGCTTGGGCTGTTTAAATAATATAGGTAAAATATTTATACAAAAGAAGCCTCTTTTACCTGGATTAGCACTCAATAAATCTCTTCCTCCTGTTGGAGAAATGAGCATAACTGGTATTGTTAATATTTCTGGTAACTTTGAATTTTTAGTTTTGCAAAATACTAGATTATATACTGTAATGAGTCTTGCTGATACAATTTCTAGGGGGATATATCACTTTACTTTAAAATCTATAAAAAGAAATAATTCCAATGTTAATGATATAATTTAGTTTCTTTAATAAACGCAAACTTACTCTTATAAATTTATATTAATCTCAATTAGGTTAAAAATGTTTCACGTGAAACATTTCTTTGTAAATAAGCTATTAAAAAGCTCCTGTTTTTAATAACATTAAATAAAAAAATAGAAAAGTAAGTACATTAAGTACTTACTTTTCTACATTACTATTTTTATTTGATGCTTCATTTAAAACATATAGTTCTTCTTCTGATAAATCATATCTCGATATTCCCTTATCAATTGGCTTTGCGTAAGTAGTACTTTCTTGTCTTCCATAAATACCAGTTAATATTACTCCATCATTATTATCATCTAGCATTGCAATAGAGAAACTCAAGTCACTACCAACATTTTCAAATGCCTTATATCTCATAATAGCTACTTTTTGAATACATTCCTTCATTTTAATTTCTAGTTTTTCGCATTCACTCAATACTTTTTTAGATATTTCCTTCGCATCTTCGATACTATCCAATCGTTCTAATAGCATTTCTTCCAGATTCTTATTATTAGTGCCTTTCATTAACTTTCTATATCTACTTTCAACTCTTCCTACAGCCTTAAATAAAACTATTATCATAATAAATAATAATATAATTATTACTGCCATCCCTATCATTATATATGGTATAAATTCATTAACTGAACTAATTAATGCTTCCAATTTATTGTCATTCCTTTCATAATTGTTTCACGTGAAACATTACATATTAATAATATCTAGTATTCTTTGTAAATCATCTTCAGAATAATATTCTATTTCTATTTTTCCTCTATTTTTTTTATTTGATATATTTACTTTTGTACCAAAATAGTTTTGTAATTGATTTTTTATATCTTTATAATATGGATTTAATTCATCATTCTTATCTTCTTCAGGAGATATATTATTCTCTTTATCCTTAATCCTTTTTATTAATCTTTCCAGATCTCGAACTGATAACTTTTCATCTATTATTTGTTGTGCCAATTCATATTGAATTTGTTCATCACTTATAGCTAGCAGAGCTCTTCCATGACCTTCTGTAATAATACCTTCAATTATGTATTGTTGAACTCTCTTATCTAAATTAATTAATCTCATTGTATTAGCAATTGCAACTCTTGATTTTCCAATTCTCTTACTCAGTTCTTCTTGAGTTATTTTAAAATCATTGATTAAATTTTTATAAGCCAAAGCTTCTTCAATTGGATTTAAATCTTGTCTTTGAATATTTTCAATTAGAGAAATTTCTAAAATATCTCTTCCGCTTAATTCCATAACAATGGCAGGTACATCCTTCACTCCAGCCAATTTAGCAGCTCTCCATCTTCTTTCACCTGCTACTATAATATATTGTTCATCTGTTTCTTTCCTTAAAATTAAAGGTTGAATTATACCATGAGCTTTTATTGATTCCGTTAACTCTGCTATCTTTTCAGAATCAAATGTTTTTCTTGGTTGATCTTTATCTCCTTTAATTTTGTTTATTGGAATTAACATTTTGTTGTTTCCCTCAATATTTTCTTGCGTATCATCTGGTATAAGCGCACTTAATCCTTTTCCTAAAGCAAATTTTTTTCCCATTTCATTCACCTACTGCCTTTTTAAAAATTCTTTTGTTAATTTAACGTAGGCTTCTGCCCCTTTACACTTTTCATCATATAACATAATTGGTAGTCCAAAACTTGGTGCTTCTGCTAGTCTTATGTTTCTTGATATGGTTGATTTATATACTTTATCTTTAAAGAATTTTTGAACTTCTTTTAAAACTTCATTGCTAAGATTAGTTCTATAATCAAACATAGTCATTACTACACCTTCAATCTCCAATTTCTTATTAAGAGACTTTTTTACTAACTGTATAGTACTCATTAACTGACTTACACCCTCTAATGCATAAAATTCACATTGAATTGGAATTAAAACAGAATCTGCACAAGTCAATGCGTTTATTGTTAATACACCTAAAGATGGTGGACAATCTATAAATACATAGTCATATTCATCCTCAACTTCCTTCAATTTATTCTTCATAATATTCTGTTTGTCATCTCTATTTATTAATTCTACTTCTGCACCTGCAAGTTCCATAGTAGATGGTGATATAAATAGATTCTGAACCAAATCACTTCCAACTATTGATTCTTTCATTGTATTATCAGAAACTAGTACATCATAAATAGAGCAATCTAAGTTATTTTTATCTAACCCTAGTCCACTTGTTGTATTACCTTGAGGATCTATATCTATAGTTAAAACCTTATAACCTTCCATCGCAAGATATGCACATAAGTTTATGTTAGTAGTCGTTTTTCCTACTCCACCTTTTTGATTAAAAATACAAATTGTTTTCATATATAAGCCCTAAAAGAGCGTCCCCCCTTTCCCATATTAATATTATATATATTTTTATTCGATAATAAAAGAATTATGTTGTAAAAAACACAAATAGTATTCAAATATGTATCAAAATGATTGTAAAAAAATGAGAGCATTAATATTTTGCCCTCATTCAAAATAATATTAAATTTTTATTTTTTTACTTTAGGGATTTTTACTGTTACTTCTATGAAATCTTCTTCATCTTTATATCCGTATTCCGCTGGTATATCAAACTTTTGTAAAACTTGTTTAATTGTATTTACATATAATTTTGCAGGTAACGCACTTTTTATATTTCTTTTTCTTTTATCTTTCAATTGTTTTCCTGCTAATTTAAGTAATTCCTTATTAATAAGTTCTTCTGTCTTCTTTACATTTAACCCATCTTTTATTACTTTCTGAACGACTTTTAATTGCAGTTCTTCATTAGGAATAGTAAGTAATGCTCTAGAATGTCTTTCAGTTAATTTATTTTGTAAACATATTTCTCTAACTTTAGAACTAAGTTTTAACAGCCTTAATTTATTAGCAATAGTAGATTGCTTCTTCCCCATCCTTTTTGCTAATTCATCTTGTGTAAAGTTATGTTCATTAATTAAATTATAATATGCTTCTGCCTCTTCAATGTAGTTTAAATCTTCTCTCTGCAAGTTCTCTAATAAAGCTATTTCAGCTGATTCAGAATCCGTTATATCAATTACATTGCAAGGAACTGTTTCTAAATCAGCTAATTTAGCTGCTCTAAGTCTTCTTTCTCCTGCTACTAATTCAAAAACTTCTCCCATTTTTCTTACTGTAAGTGGTTGAATTATTCCATATTGTCTAATTGATTTTGATAATTCATCAATTGAATCTTCATTGAAGCATTTTCGTGGTTGATAAATATTGGGAACAACTTTATCTACGCTAATCTTTACTATTTCATTATTCATGTTTTCCAACCCATCCCTTTATTAAAATTAGTGTAACATAGTTACCCTGTATTTAAATTATTCTTATTTTCTTCTATTTTAAGTATTCAATTAAAATTTAATACTATATTATTTAAGTGGCTTTTTAGTTATAGATCCCGCTTTTCTTGGATAAGTCTTAGCACATTCTTTCACCTTTTTTACAACAACTAAATTATGCTTTAATTCAGTATCCTCAATAGTAACTTCGCATATATCTACTAATTCCCCACCAAGAATCTTAATTGCATTCTTACTATCATTAATTTCCTGCTCAACTGAAGGTCCTTTTAATGCAATAAAATTACCTCCAACTTTCACATATGGAAGACAAAATTCAGATAATACGCTCATATTAGCAACAGCTCTAGATGTTGCTATATCAAATTTTTCTCTTAATTTTGCATCTCTTGCTCCATCTTCCGCTCTGGAGTGAATTGTATTTACATTAGTTAATTCTAATTCACTAATAACAGTATTTAAAAAATTAACTCTTTTATTTAAAGAATCTAATAATGTTATATTTAAATCTTTTCTCATAATTGCAATTGGCAATCCTGGAAATCCAGCTCCAGTTCCAACATCTATCAATGTTTTAGCCTTTTTAAATTCATCTCTTTTAAAAGCTTTTATACAATCCATAAAATGTTTTTTTATAACTTCTTCATCTTCTACTATAGCTGTTAAATTAATTTTTTCATTCCATTCCTGAAGAAGTCTCATATATTTTATAAATTTCTCATATTGATCTTTCGATAACTCTAAACCGACATCTTCTGCACATTTATGCATCAAATCATAAAATTCCATAAATTCCTCCCTGGCAATTAAGATTGCTTATTATAATGATGTTCAAGGTAAATAAGTAACACTGATATATCTGCTGGTGATACTCCAGAAATACGTGATGCTTGCCCTATACTAATTGGCCTTATATTATTTAACTTTTGTTCAGCTTCTGTTCTTAATCCACTTACTTCACTATAATTAATATCTTTAGGTAATATCTTCTTTTCAAATTTCTTAAATTGAGCAACTTGCTCAAGTTGACTTTGAATATATCCTTCATACTTTGCATGAATATTAATTTGTTCTCCAACATCATATGGTAAATCTGGTCTTTCAGGATCTAATTCTTCCAATTCAAAGTAATCTAATTCTGGTCTTTGCATTAATTCATAAAAAGTAATAGGCTTTCTTAACTCAGTTGAATTTAATGAAACCAAAAATTCATTTACTTCTTTTTTATTTGTAACCTTTAAATTTTTTACTCTGTTCAATTCGTCTTCAACATTTTTCTTTCTTGTCAGAAACTTATTATATCTTTCTTCTGTTACTAATCCAACTCTATGGCCTATTCCAGTTAATCTGAAATCAGCATTATCTTGCCTTAATAATAATCTATATTCTGCTCTCGATGTCATCATTCTATATGGTTCATTAGTTCCTTTAGTAACTAAATCATCAATAAGAACTCCTATATAAGCGTCCGAACGAGTTAATACTAAAGGTTCTTCATTCTTAATTTTCAGTGCAGCATTTATACCTGCAACTAATCCTTGTGCTCCTGCTTCTTCATATCCCGAACTTCCATTAAGCTGCCCTGCACCATATAATCCTTCAACTGTTTTAAATTCTAATGTAGGCTTTAATTGAGTTGGATCTATTGAATCATATTCTATAGCATAAGCAGTTCTCATCATTTCAACATTTTCTAGTCCAGGTAAAGTTTTAAGCATTTTAACTTGAACCTCTTCAGGTAATGATGAAGAAAAACCTCCTATATACATTTCTAAAGTGTCTGTTCCTTCTGGTTCAATAAATATTTGATGTTGAGTTTTATCTGGAAATCTCATAACCTTATCTTCTATAGATGGACAATATCTAGGGCCTACACCTTTTATACTTCCATTATAAATTGGTGATCTATTTATATTCTCTCTAATTATATTATGAGTAGTTTCATTAGTATAAGTTAAATAGCATGGTACCTGTTCTTTTTGCAAATCACCACTCATAAACGAAAATGGAACTATTTTATCATCTCCATTTTGTTCTATCATTTTTGAAAAATCTACAGATTTTCTATTTATTCTAGCTGGTGTACCAGTTTTAAATCTTCTTAATGCAATTCCTAGTTCTAATAATGATTGTGATAAATCATTGGCTGGAAATAATCCATTAGGGCCTCCACTATATGATACTTCTCCAATAATTATTTTTCCCTTTAAATATGTACCTGTTGCAAGCACTACCGCCTTACATTTAAAAATAGCGCCGTTTTTAGTAACTACGCCAGTTATCTTTCCATCTTCAACTTTTAACTCGGTAACTTCAATTTGTCTTATTTTAAGATTTTCCTGCTCTTCTAAGACTCTTTTCATTCTAAATTGATAATCCTTTTTATCTGCTTGTGCCCTTAATGAATGAACAGCAGGTCCCTTTGAAGTATTAAGCATTCTCGACTGTATGAATGTATGGTCAATATTAACTCCCATTTCTCCACCCAGCGCATCAATTTCTCTAACTAAATGACCCTTTGCAGTACCTCCTATATTAGGATTACAAGGCATTAAAGCTATTGAATCCAAATTAATAGTGCAAACTAAAGTATTAAGACCTAATCTAGCTGAAGCTAGAGCTGCTTCACATCCTGCATGCCCTGCCCCAACTACAATAACATCAAATTCCCCAGCTTCGTAATTTATAGCCATTTCCATTACCTACTTTCCTACGCAAAATTCACTAAATATTTTATTTAATAGATCTTCTTCCAATTCATCACCTGTTATTTCACCTAATGCTTTCATTGCTGTTGTTATATGAATTGATATTAAATCAAGATATTCATTTGCATTAACTCTATCCAGAGCTATATCACAATTTTCTAAAGCTCTGTACAATGCTTGCTTGTGTCGTGTATTAGAAATAATCAAGCTTTCTGAATCTATTTTTCCATCAAAGAACAATTTCTTAATTTCTTCTTTTAATGTATCAAGTCCAAATCCAGTTTTAGCTGATATTTCAATTTTATTATCTAAACTTTCAGCTAAATCTTCAGGTAACTTTCCATTTAAATCTACTTTATTTAATAATGTTATATACTTCTTATTCTTTATAAAATCTGTTATTGCCTTATCTTCGTTATCAATCTCCCTAGATGTATCAAGCATCAATATTATCAAATCTGCTTCTTCAATCTTTTCCTTTGATTTCTGAACTCCTATTTTTTCTACTGCATCTTCTGTATCTCTTATACCCGCAGTATCAGTTATTCGAATAGGAATACCATCTAAATTTATATATTCTTCTATTACATCTCTAGTTGTACCTGCAATATCTGTTACAATTGCTCTTTTTTCCTTTAGTAATGCATTCAGAAGTGAAGACTTACCAACATTAGGTTTACCAACAATAACTACATTAAGTCCATCTCTTATAATCTTTCCTTCATCTGCATTCTTCAATAAATTTTTCACTCGTAAAAGAGTCTTATTAATTCCATCTTTAATTTGAATTATTAAATTATCATCAACAACATCTTCATCATCTTCAGTAAAATCTACAGCATATTCAATTAAAGCTAATACGTTTAATAAATATTTTCTAAGTTCAGCTATCTCCTTAGAAAGTGATCCGTTACTTTGCATCATAGCAGATTTCATCGACAAATCTGTTTTTGCTTTAATTATATCCATTATAGCTTCTGCTTGACTTAAATCTATTCTTCCATTTAAAAAGGCTCGTTTTGTAAATTCACCTGGTTCTGCAAGTCTTGCTCCAGCTTTAACTATTTGATTTAAAACTCTATTAGTTGCCACAACTCCACCATGACAGTTAACTTCTACTACATTCTCTCCAGTGTAACTATGCGGTCCCTTCATATAACTTAAAATAACATCATCAACTATTTCATTATTATCTAAATCTATAACGTTTCCGTATCTCATAGTATATGTTTGCATTTGCTTAATATCTTGTTTATTCTTAGCTAAAAATATCTTAGCAGCAATATCTAAAGCTTTTTCTCCTGAAATTCTAACAATAGCAACACCACCTTCTCCAATTGGTGTCGCTATTGCACAAATCGTATCAAATTCCTTCATTAATTATCCTCCTCTACAAAGAAGCATTCCTATTATTAGTATATCCAATTTAAACTAATATCAATTTTACATAAGAAAATTTAATTAGTCAAAGTTATCTTTATTTAAATTTTCATAAAAAGTACAAACTTTTATCTTTAAACTTAAAAAGAAAGCCATTAAGGCTTTCTTCTACAAATCTTTCTTTAATTCAACAACCACTCTTCTAAAAGGTTCTTCGCCTTCACTATATGTATTAATAAAAGCATTTCCCTGAAGTGAAGAATGAATAATCCTTCTCTCATAAGGATTCATTGGTTCCAACTTAAACACTTTTCCAGTTTTCCTAACCTTGTTAGCTGTTTTTATAGCAACACTCTTAAGAGTTTCCTCTCTTTTGCTTCTATAATTTTCAGTATCTAATATAACTTTTTTATGAGGAAGTTCGTGTACCTTATTAACTATTAATGAAACTAAATATTGTATGGAATCTAGAGTTTCTCCTCTGTAGCCAATAATTAGCCCCATCTTTTTTCCTGATAAATTTATTTCAACAATATCATCTTCTTCAGTGATATCTATATCAGCATCTATTTCCATGCAACTAAGTATATTTGCTATAAATCTTCTAGCCTCTTCAATATAATCATATTTCTTAGAAACTCTTATTTTAGCTGGCTTAACTCCTATAACTTTAAATAATCCCTTTGAACCATGATCTAAAACTTCAACATTTACCATGCTTCTTTCTAAACCTAACTGGGTTAAAGCATTACTTAAGGCTTCTTCAACAGTTTTTCCTTCTACTTCTATTGATTTCATCTGTTAATTCACCACCTCTAATATCAAAGCAAATTTAAATTATTTTTTCTTTTTCTTCTTTTTATTAGCTGAATTTTTAGATTCATTGGTTGTTATAACAAACTTTTCTGAATCTGCTTTATTTTCTTTTTCTTTAATTTCTTGAATTGCAGGTCTATAATTTAAGAAATAAGTTTGTATAGTTTGAATTATGTTTCCAATAATCCAATATAAAACTAATATTGCACTAAATCTTAATGACATAACTCCCATCATTCCTGCCATCGCTATATTCATAGTTCCCATATTCATTCCATTAGGTTGACTTGGTGCAGCTTTAGTCATTAAATATGATGGTACGTAAGTTGATAATGCAGCAATTATTGCTAATATGTAATATGGATCTGGTGAAAATAAATCTTTAATCCATAAGAATGAAGCTCCACTCACCCCATGTATCCCCATAAATACCCAATAAAGAGCCATTAATATAGGTAATGGCAATATTGAAGGAATACATCCTCCTGCTATATTAACATTATTATCCTTATATAGTTTCATTGTTTCTGCATTTAACTTTTCTGGTTCATTTTTGTACTTTTCTTGAATTTTCTTTAATTCCGGTTGAATCTTCTGCATTCCTCGTGTTGATTTTGCAGCTTTAATGTTAAATGGTAATATTAATATTCTTATAATTAATGTAAATAAAAATATTGCCAAAACATAAGATACTCCAGTATCAGATACCCCTATATTAACTATTAAATTATGTAGGGAATCAAATATGTTTCGCATAAAGTCAACTATCGATTGAAACATTAATGTTTTACCTCCTATACATTACTTTACTGGATCATAACCACCCTTGCAAAAAGGATTACATCTTAATATCCTGTAGATTGCCATCATACTACCCTTAAACACTCCATATTTATTAATCGCATCTAAAGCATATTGTGAACAAGTTGGTATAAATCTACAGCATGAAGGTCTTCTTGGTGAAATGTATTTTCTATAAAAATTAATTAGATTTATTAGAAGTTTCTTCATTATTATATAAGCCTGCCTTTTTTATTAAATTATTCATTGCTCTTTCTACTTCAAAGTAGTTTTTACTTTTAATTGGATTTCTTGCTATAAAAACAAAATCATATCCTTTTACCATATTATCATAATTTAATCTAAAGCTTTCACTTATTAATCTTTTGCATCTGCTTCTAACAACGCTATTTCCTACTTTTTTGCTTACAGAAACACCTAATTTATTATAAAAATTTAAATTTTCGTCTTTATTTTTTTTATTTTTTAATATGTACATAACTAGAATATCATTAGCAGATGACTTTCCTCGTCTATATACAGTTGTAAATTCAAAATTTTTCTTTAATCTATAAATCATAGATTTCTAAACTCCTTTTTTCCTGCATTTGCAGAAAAAAGGCCACTTAGTGCGGCCCTTAAGCTGTTAATTTTTTTCTTCCTTTTTGTCTTCTGCTCTTAAGAATGTTTCTTCCTGATTGAGTGCTCATTCTTTTTCTGAAGCCATGTTCCTTTTTTCTTTGTCTCTTTTTAGGTTGATAAGTCATGAACATTATACATGCACCCCCTTAAAATTATTATTTATAGCAAAAACTATACTTTGTGATTTTAAATTTTACTTTACTATTATATATAGATACTAATTACCTGTCAAGTTGGTAATATATTGTTGATAATTATATTTATATATATTTTTTTGTGGATAACTTATTGAATATAAGTGTTTACTTGTGTTATCATAAGTAATATATTGTGAATAACTTATTAATATTAAATTTTATCCACAACTGTGGATAAAATTGTGTATAACTTGTTTATCTTTTTTTATTATTATACGCTACTTAAATGATTTTACTTGACTTTACTGTTGTTTATAACTTTCGAAATATAATTCTTATTATTTTTTTTTAATAAATATATCAACATAATTATTGACATGTTGATATATTTATATAC